>DATDGU010000364.1:0-31668 GCA_036521915.1 Acidimicrobiia bacterium
GGTGGCGCTTCGCGGCGGTGCCGTGCCCGATCGAGCCGCCCATCACCGTGAAGTCCTCGGCGCCGGCCAGGACCGGCCGGCCGTCGACGAGGCCGTGCCCGGCGACGAGCCCGTCGGCGGGCACCGGCGGGGTGACGCCGCGGTGCACCGACCCGACGAGGGTGCCGAGCTCCACGAACGTGTCGGCGTCGAAGAGCGCGTCGAGCCGCGCCCGGGCGTCGAGGCGCCCGCCGCGGCGGTGTGCCTCGAGGCGCTCCGGGCCGCCCATGGCCCGCGCCGCGTCACGGCGGGCGGCGAGGTCGTCGAGCAGCGGCTCCCAGTCGGTCACGAGGCGAGCGCCTCCGCGTGCTCGTCCGGGCTCCCGAACGCGGTGTTCAGGAGCCAGGCCCGCTTCAGGAAGAGGTGCACGTCGACGTCCCACGTGAAGCCGATCCCGCCGTGCACCTGCAGGGAGCCCTTCGCGTTGGCGAGCGCCGCCTCCCCTGCCAGGCACTTCGCGGCTCGCACGGCGCGGTCGACGTCGCCGATCTCGGGGTCGTCGAGGTGGCAGGCGGCGGCGTCGACCGCGGCGCGGGCGACCTCGGCGCGCACGGCCAGGTCGGCGAGCAGGTGCTTCACCGCTTGGAACGACCCGACCGGCCGGTTGAACTGGTGTCGCGCGAGTCCGTACTCGGTGGCCCGCTCGGCGCAGGCGTGCGCCATCCCAGTCTGGTAGGCGGCGACGAGCACCGCGCCGGCCTGGCGCCACGTGCGCGCCATCGCCGCGTCCCCGACCGGCGTGGTCTCGGGCAGCGCCTCGGCGCGGTGGAGGGGAGTCAGCGGGTCGAGGGGCCAGTCGAGCGGGACCGCACCTCGCAGCTCGTCGGCCGGCACCGCGACGACGCCGTCGTCGCCGAGCACCACGAGCGTGTCGAGGTGCTCGAGGTGCTCCACGAGGACGGCCTGTCCCGCCGGGGGGCGTTCCACCCCGGCGACCACGCCCTCGACGACCCCGTGCGCGAGGTGGGACCAGACGAGCGGCCCCGGCACCAGCGCGCGCCCCAGCTCCTGGAACACGAGGGACGCGTCGGCCCACCCGAACCCGTCGGCCCGGAGCGAGAAGACGCCCGCGTCGGCGAGCTCGGCGAACATCGCGGCGTCGAAGCCGGCGCGCACCCGAGTCGAGTCGAAGCGCTCCTCGCAGCGCCGACGGATCGCGTCGCGCAGCGCGACCTGGTCGTCGGAGAGGTCGAAGTTCATCGGGCCGCGCTCCGGGTGGCGGCGCCGTCCCAGGGCTGCTCGCGCGGGAGCCCGAGGAGCCGCTCGCCGATGATGTTGCGCTGCACCTGCGACGTTCCCGCGGCGATCGGGAGCGACAAGGTGCGGAGCCGCTCCTCGACGCGGTAGTCGTGCACGTCGAACGCGCCGCGCCCGAGCACGCGCATCGACAGCTCACCGAGCCGGTCGCGGGCGTCCGTGTAGGCGAGCTTGAACATGAGCGCACCGGGACCGGTGACGCCACGGCTCGACTGGGTGACGTTGCGGATCGTGAGCGCCCACAGCGCGTCGAGCTGGGCGAGCACGTGACCGAGCTCGCGTCGCTCGGCTGACCCGCTGACGTGGGCGCGGAGCTCCTCGGCGAGGCGGCGGGCGTCGACCATCTCGCTCACGAAGGCCGTGCCGCGCTCGAAAGAGAGGGTGACGTTGGTGACGCGCCAGCCGTCGTGCTCAGCGCCGACCCGGTTCGTGACGGGGACGCGCACCTCGTCCAGGAACACCTCGCAGAACTCCGACGAGCCGAGCAGCGTCTCGATCGGCCGCACCTCGATCCCGGGCAGGTCCATCGGGAGGATGAGCCACGAGATGCCGCGGTGCTTCGGGGCGTCGGGGTCGGTGCGGGCGAGCAGCTCCCCGTACTCGCCGACGTGCCCGAACGAGCACCAGATCTTCTGGCCGCTGACGACGTAGTCGTCGCCGTCGCGCACCGCCCGCGTCCGCAACCCGGCGAGGTCCGACCCGGCCTCGGGCTCGGAGAAGCACTGGCACCACACCTCTTCCCCGCGCAGGATGCGGGGCAGGTGCGCGGCCTTCTGCTCGTCGTTGCCCTCGGCGATGAGCGTCGGGCCGGCGTGGAGGGTGCCGACGAAGTTGACGCCGACGTAGGGCGCCTCCGCCCGCGTGGTCTCCTCGAGGAACAGCAGCTGCTCGCTCGGCGCGGCGTCCTGGCCGCCGTACGCCGCCGGCCAGCTCAGCCCGGCGTACCCGGCCTCGAAGAGCCGACGCTGCCAGTCCGTGTCGAAGCGGACCCGCCCAGGCCAGTCGTCCCGGGCCGGGGGCGTCGGCAGCTCCGGGAGCGTGCGCGCCAGCCAGTCGCGCAGCCGGGCGCGAAACGCGTCGTCCGAGTCGGAGAGACGCAGGTCCATGAGCGCGGGAGCGTACGCCTCACGCGGCACGACCGTCCCACGGTGCGCCGCTCGCGCTCAGCAGTGGGTGCCGGCCGCCGGCGGGGTGAGCGACAGGAGGTAGCGGTTCACAGCGGCGTCGACGCAGCTGTTGCCGGACGCGTACGCGGTGTGCTGGTCGCTGTTCACGGTCAGGAGCACCGCCGAGCTCAGCTCGTGGGCGAGCCCCTGCGCCCACGTGTACGGGGTCGCCGGGTCGTTGGTGTTGCCGACGACGACGATCGGGGGCGCCCCGACCGCGTGCGGGATGGACGCGGCCTGGACGGGGACCGGCCAGACCGCGCACGCCAGGCTGTTGTTCACCACCGACGCGCCGAGACGAGGCGCGGCCTGCGCCGCCTGCGCCTCGATGGCTTGCAGCCCGGCGAGGCCGCCGACGTCGGGCCCGTCGAGGCACCCGATGGCGAGGAACGACTCGAGGCTCTGGTCGTACGTGCCGTCCGGGCTGCGGCCCGTGTACTGGTCCGAGGACATGAGCAGGGCGGAGCCGTCGCCCTTCGCCGCCGCTTCGAGGGACTGCCCGAGCGAGGGCCAGGCGGTCTTGCCGGCATACAGGAACTGCGTCACGCCGATGTCGAACTCGGTGCCGTCGAGGCTGCGGCCCTTCCCCGCGTCGACGGTGGGGAGCGTGGTGTGGTCGAGCTGGGCGCGCAGCTGGTCGTACGCGGCGCCGGCGTCCCCGTCGCTGTGGAACGCGCAGGTCGTGTCGGCGGAGCACGACTGGAGGAACATGTCGAGGTCTTGCTCGAAGCCCACGGCTTGCTGGATCTGCTGATCGGCCGCGCTCAGCGCGGGGTCCACCGCGCCGTCGAGGACCATCGCGCGGATGTGGGTCGGGAACCGGTCGGCGTACAGCGACCCGAGATAGGTCCCGTACGAGAACCCGAGGTAGGTGAGCTTCGGGTCGCCGAGCGCGGCCCGGATCCGGTCCATGTCGCCAGCGGTGCGCTCGCTCGACAGGTACGGGAGGTCGGTGGCGTTCTTCGCCTGGCACTCGTTGACGAGCGTCTGCACGCCCGCGTCGAGGGCCTGACGCTCGGCGTCGGTCTGGGGCGCGAAGTCGAGGCTGTAGTACGAGTCGAGGTTCGACGTGCAGCTGACCGGGGCGCTCCCGCCGACGCCGCGCGGGTCCCAGCCGACGATGTCGAACCGGGCACGGATCGCGGCGGGCAGCGTCGTCGCGCTCTGCTCGACGAACTGCACGCCGGACGCCCCGGGACCACCCGGGTTGACGAGCAGCGAGCCGAGGCGCCTGCCCGGGCCCTTCGCCGGGAGCCGGGCCAGGGCGAGGGTGATGGTGGGCCCGGTGGGCTTGCTGTCGTCGAGCGGGACGCGCAGGTGCGCGCACTGGAACGTGCGGTCGCAGGAGGTCCAGTGCAGCGTCGACGGCGCGCTCGGCGGGGTGGCCGCGCCCGCGCCCGCGGGCAGCGCCACAAGAGCCACGATCGCCGCGAGCAGCGCGACGGCGCGGGGTCGACGCATCGGTCGAGGGTAGGCGCCGGACGTTACGAGAACGCCGCGCCCACGTCGCGCAGGAAGGGCGCGACGTCGGTGCCGTCTCGGAGGAACCGGCCGAGCGCGACCGACACGAGGGTCACGCCCAGCGCGGCGAGCTCGTCGACGCCGGCGAAGGTGCGGTCGAGGTCCGGGCGACCGTCGTCGCGTGTCGCGACGGCGACGCCGGCCCGCACGCTGAGGGTCGCGGGGTCGCGGCCGGCAACCCGGTAGGCGGCGCGGATCCGCTCGATTCCCTCGCGGAGCTCGTCGTGCGGGCGGACGCCCACCGGGAGCCAGCCGTCGCCGAGCTCGGCGATGCGCCGCGCGGTCGCGTCGGTGGGGCCGCCGCCGAAGCCGACGGGGATGCCGCCGCGCTGGATCGGGCGGGGCTCGCACCAGAGCACCTCGAAGCTCACGGTGGGCGACGAGAACGACACGGGCGGCGGCTCGTTCCACAGCGCGCGGCACGCGCGGATCGTGTCGTCGAGGCGCGCGGCACGCCCGGGGAACGGCTGCCCGGGGTCGGTGAACTCCTCGCGCTGCCAGCCCGAGCCGACGCCGAGGTCGAGGCGACCCCGTGACAGGACGTCGAGGGTGGCGGCCGTCTTGGCGAGCACCACGGCCGGCCGGAGCGGCGCGACCAGGACGCCGGTCCCGAGCCGCACGCGCTCGGTCACGCCGGCGATCGCGGCCAGCGTGGTGAGCGGCTCGAGCCAGGGCTCCTCGGGTGGGTACGGGAACGTGCCGAACGGGTACCGGTCCGTGCGCGGCCCGATCGCGACGTGGTCGGTCAACACGAGCTGGTCGACACCGGCCGCGTCCGCGGCCCGGGCGGCGTCGACGACGCCGGCCAGATCACCGCCGAAGAGGCGTGACAGGCCCGAGACCGTGACCGACACGCCGACGCGACGGGTCACGGCCCCTGCTCCTCCACTGCCTCCGCGCCGGCCGGATGACGCTCGTCCCCCACCGCGGGCAGCATACGGGTGTGGGCAACGGAGGCCGCCTCGACGGGCGAGTGGCGCTGATCACCGGCGCGGGGAAGGGGATGGGGCGCGCCGCGGCCGGACTGTTCGCGCGCGAGGGGGCGCGCGTCGTCGTGGCGGACGCGGTCGAAGCCGCCGGTGAGGCGACGGTGGAGTCCATCACGACGGACGGAGGTGATGCCGCGTTCGTGCCCGTCGACGTCGCCGAGGCGGCACAGGTCGAGGCGATGGTCGCGGCGGCGATGCGGCGGTACGGCGCGCTGCACATCCTCTACAACAACGCCGGGATCTTCCCGCCCGAGGACGCCGGCGCGACCGACACGCCCGAGTCGACGTGGGACCGAGTGATGGAGGTGAACCTCAAGGGCGTCTGGCTGAGCTGCCGATACGGGATCCCGGCGATGCTCGACTCCGGTGGCGGTGCGATCGTGAACGTGTCGTCGCTCGTCGCGCTGATGGGCTCGGCCACGCCCCAGATCGCCTACACCGCGAGCAAAGGGGGCGTCCTCTCCCTGACGCGGGAGCTGGCCGTCGAGTACGCGCGCCGTGACATTCGCGTGAACGCGCTCTGCCCCGGGCCGATCGAGACACCGCTGCTCGCCGAGCTGCTCGGTGACCCCGAGTGGACGCGACGGAGGTTGGTGCACATTCCGATGGGGCGCCCGGGACGGGCAGACGAGGTCGCCCGCGCCGCGCTGTTCCTCGCCTCGGACGACGCATCGTTCATCACCGGGACCGCGTTGGTCATCGACGGCGGGATCAGCGCGGCGTACGTGACCCCGGAGTAGCCGGGCCTCACCGAGCGCGGTGACAGGATGGAGGCGGGAGGGCGACCGTGGACCGAGCAGAGTTCGACGTCACGACGCTCGAGGAGGCGATCGCGAGCGGCGACATCGACACCGTGGTCGTCGCCTTCACGGACCTGCAGGGGCGCCTCGTCGGCAAGCGGGTGACGGGTCGTTTCTTCCTCGATCGGGTGCTCGCGGCCGGCGTCGAGGCGTGCAGCTACCTCCTCGCCGTCGACGTCGACATGACGCCACTCCCCGGCTACCGCTTCGCGAGCTGGGATCAGGGCTACGGCGACGTCTCGTGCCGCCCCGACCTGGCGACGCTGCGGCACCTTCCCTGGCTCGAGCGCACGGCGCTCGTCCTCTGCGACCTCGTCGACGAGGACGGCACGCCCGTCGCGGTGTCGCCGCGCCAGGTGCTGCGCGAGCAGCTGGCGCGCGCCGCGGCACAGGGGCTCACCGTGAAGTGTGGATCCGAGCTCGAGTTCTACCTGTTCCGCGACTCCTACGAGGAGGCCCGGGCCAAGCACTACGACGGGCTCGAGTACCACGCGCCGTACGTGCAGGACTACCACGTCTTGCAGACCACGCGTGACGAGTACCTGATCCGCGCCATCCGCAACGGGATGGACGCCGCCGGTGTCCCCGTCGAGTTCTCGAAGGGCGAGGCGGGGCCTGGCCAGCACGAGATCAACCTGGAGTACGCCGACGCGCTCGAGATGGCTGATCGACACGTCGTGTACAAGAACGGCGCGAAGGAGATCGCCGGGCTGGCGGGCCGGTCGATCACGTTCATGGCGAAGTACGACATCGCCCAGAGCGGCTCGTCGTGTCACATCCACTCGAGCCTCTGGGACTCCACGGGCGAGCAGCCGCGCGGGTGGGACGACGCGGCGCCCGGCCACTGGTCCGCCGCGTTTCGGCACTGGGTCGGCGGCCTGGTCCACCACACCCGCGAGCTCACCTGGCTCTTCGCCCCGACCGTCAACTCGTACAAGCGCTACCAGCACGAGTCCTGGGCGCCGACGGCGCTCGCGTGGGGCCTCGACAACCGCACGTGTGGTTTCCGCGTCGTCGGGCACGGCCCGTCGAGCTTGCGCGTCGAGTCGCGGGTGCCCGGCGCGGACTGCAACCCCTACCTCGCCTTCGCCGCGACCATCGCGGCCGGGCTCCACGGCCTCGAGCACGCGGTGGATCCCGGTCCCGCCTGCTCGGGTAACGCGTACGAGGCACGCGAGATCCCGCGGGTCCCGTCGACCATCGTCGAGGCGATCGCTGCGCTGGAAGAGAGCAAGGTAGCGGTCGAGGCCTTCGGTCGCGAGGTCCACGAGCACCTCGTGAACACGGCGCGACAAGAGTGGGCCGCCTTCGGCGGCGTCGTCACGGACTGGGAGCGGCGCCGCTGCTTCGAGCAGTTCTAGGGCGCCTCGGCGACCGTCGCCCGGACATAGAGGCGCGTCGTCGGGTGCTCGAACCCGTAGGGCGGCCGCTCGACGACCTGCTCGACGGCGCACCCGGCGGCCTCCGCCGCCGCGGCCAGTTCCTCGGCGCGGTACAGGGTCGCGTCGACCGCCACCGGCTCGCCGAGGAAGGCGTCGGCGTGGACCGAACCCACGCCGGCGTGGACGGCAAGGAGGACGACGCCGCGCGGCCGGACCGTGCGCCGCAGCTCCCGCACCGCGGCCGGCAAGGCCGTCCGCGGCAGATGGATCAGCGAGTAGAAGGCGACGACCCCGGCCATCACGCCATCGGCGACGGGCAGGCGCCGGAGGTCCGCCACGACGAAGGGCGCGGCGGGATCACGCCGACGACCCTCGACGGCCATCGCGGCGGCCAGGTCGACGCCGACCGCGGCGACGCCCTGACGGCGGAGGTAAGCGGCGACGTGGCCGGGTCCGCAGCCGACGTCGAGCACCGGCCCGCGGCCGCGGCACGCGGTCGCGACGTCGTCGAGGAGTCGTCGGTCGTCGGGCTTGCGGTCGAGCTCGTCGAAGAACGTCGCCGTGTACCGGCCGGCGACCTGCCCGTAGACCTCGGCAACGTCACCGACGTCCACGGCTCGAGTCTCGCAGTCGACGCGACGCCGGCGTCGGCCTATTCGTCCGTCTCGGCTGAGGCGTAGCGAGCACGGAGCTCGTGCTTGAGCACCTTGCCGGAGGCGTTGCGCGGCAGCACCTCCACCACCTCCAGCTGCTCGGGCACCTTCCGGGTGCTGAGCCCCTCGCCGGTGAGGAACTCGAACACCTCGCGTAGCGCGGGCGGCGCGGCGCCCTCGGCGACCACGATGACGGCGCACGCCCGCTCTCCCAGCGCGGCGTCCGGGAGACCGACGACGGCGGCGTCCGCGATCCCGGGATGCGTGAAGAGCAGGTCCTCGATCTCCTTGGCGGAGATCGTCTCGCCCTTGCGGATGATGACGTCCTTCAGCCGACCGGTGATGACGACGTGGCCGTCGGGTCGGATCACGCCGAGGTCGCCGGTGCGGAACCAGCCGTCGTCGTCGAAGGCGTCGGCGTCGAGGCCCGCGTCGACGTGACCGCGGCAGACCTGCGGCCCCTTGGCGCGCAGCTCCCCTTCCTGGCCGGGCGGTGTCGGCTGCCCGTCGGCGCCGATGGTGCGGAGCTCGACGTCGCGCACCGGCGGCCCCTCGGTGTCGGCGAGCTGCTCATCGGTGCCGTGCACGGTGTTCATGGTGAGGATGGGCGCTTCCGTGAGTCCCCAGCCGGAGACGATCCCGACCCCGCCGGCTTCCGCCTTCAGGTCGTAGTGGAGCTGGGGTGGCTTCGGCGCGGCGCCGCCCGGGAAGGCGCGCACGTCCGGGAAGATCGGGGTGTCGGGCTGGTCCCGTTGGGCGGCGAGGTACGCGAGGTGGAAGGCGGTGCCCGCCCCCGCGAGCGTGACGCCGTGCTCGCGCAGCCAGGGAATGGACGTGCGCGGGTCGAACGACTCGACGAAGAGCAGCTGCGACGCGGTGATGAGCACCGTGTACACCTGGACGATCCCGCCGATGTGCGTGAGCGGGAACACGAACGCCGTGCGGTCGCTTGGCTGCACCTCCAGCGCCTCGAGCATGCCGACCGCCGCGGCCTTCACCGTGTGGTCGGTGTGCCGCGCGCCCTTCGGGTCGGCGGTGGTGCCCGACGTGTAGAAGACCCAGCGCACCGGCGCCTGCGCTGCCGACGTCGCGCGGGGCGGCGCCGGCAGGTCGGCCGGGTCGCGCTGCGGGAGGCTCCGGTCGACGGTGAGCACCTCGAGGTCGCGCCGCTCGGCGGCGACGCTCTGGGCGTCGGCCGTGTAGTCGCGGCCCCGCCACGCACCGGGGACGATGAGCAGCCGCGCCCGCGTCTGCTCGGTGATGAAGCGCATCTCTCTCGTCCCGAGGATGGGCAGCATCGGGTTCTGGACGGCGCCCAGGCGCGCGAGGGCGGCGACGAGGACCATCGACTCGAGCCACGTCGGGAGCATCCATGAGACCGGCGTATCCGCCGTCACGCCGAGGGCGTGGAGGCCCGCGGCCGCCCGCTCGGCGGCGTCGCGGAACCCCGCGGCGTCGAGGCGGTGCCCCGACTCGTCGACGCCGAGCACGGCGTCGGGTGTCGCGTCGGCGCGGCCTTCGACCAGCTCCCAGAGGCCGCGCTCGTCGGTCACGTTGTCCCGCCTCGGCGGCCTACCCGCAGGTGATGCCGCCGTCCATCGAGACGATCTGGCCGACCATGTACCGGCCCTCGTCGGAGGCGATGAACGCGATGAGCCCGGCCTGCTCCTCGGGCTCGGCGTAGCCGAGCGGCGAGGTGATGGACGCGAAGTCCTGGGCGGTCGCGCCCTCCGGGAACCCGAAGGTCTGGATCATCGGCGTGTTCATCCCGCCGGGGGCGATGGCGTTCACCCGCACGCCGCGCGCCCGGTACTCGATTCCGAGCGCCCGGGTGAGGTTCACGACGCCGCCCTTCGACGCGCAGTACGCCGCCGAGAACGGCTGACCCATGAGCCCGGCGTTCGACGCCGTATTCACGATCACGCCCCCGCCGCCGAGCAGGTGCGGGAGCACGGCGCGGCACATGAGGAACGTCCCCGTCAGGTTCACGCCGATGATGCGCGCCCAGTTCTCTGGCGTCTCCTCCTCGGAGCGGACGAACTGCCCGACCCCGGCGCAGTTGACCAGCAGCTCGGGCCGCCCGAGGTCGTTCGCCACCTTGGCGACGGTCGGCTCGACCGAGCCCCAGTCGCTCACGTCGCAGCCGTAGGCCCGCGCCGTGTGCCCCTCGGATTCGATCTGCGCCGCGGTGTCCTTCGCCGCGGCCTCGTCGAGGTCGAGCGCGGCGACGAGCGCCTGCTCGGAGGCGAGCCGCACGGCGGTCGCCCGGCCCAGCCCCGATCCCGCCCCGGTCACGATCGTCACCCGGTCCGTGAAGCGAGCCATCGACACTCCCCTCCGTCGCTCGGACGCGAACCTAACGCGCCGTCAGATTGCCCGCCCATCCCGACGTACAGTCCCGGACGATGAGCGAGACCGCGCTGGTCGGCGATCTCCTCCGCGACGCGGCCGCCACGCATCCCGAACGCGACGCCTACGTGCACGGGGCCAAGCGGGTCACCTACGGATGGCTCGACCGCGCCGCCGACGGCTTCGCCGCGACCCTCGTCGACGCGGGTGTCCGGCCGGGCGACGTGGTCGTCCTCCTGGTGCCGTCCTCGATCAAGTTCGCCGCCTGCTACGCCGGCGCGCTCCGGGCGGGCGCCATCACGTCCGCCGTGAACCTGCGACTCGGACCGACCGAGCAGACGAGCATCTTCGCTCGGACCGACCCGCGGGTCACCGTCGTCGGCGACGGGGCGCGGGTGCCCGACGGCGTCGACGCCGGCCAGGTCCTGCCCGTCGCCGACCTGAAGGCGGCGTTCGACGCGGATCCGCTCCCCCGGCCGCCCCGCCTGCAGCCGTCCAACACGACGTGCATCGTGTGGACCAGCGGGACGACCGGCGCGCCGAAGGGCGCGGTCTATGACCACGAGACCCAGGCCGTGATCTCACGCAACGTCGGTGAGCTCACCGCCCCGGGCGACCGCCGCCTCGTCGTGCTCCCGTTCGCGCACGTCGGCTACATGACGCGGCTGTGGGACGAGTTCGCCAACGCCACGACGGTCGTCGTGGCGGGCGAGCCGTGGTCGGCCGCCGAGACGCTGCGGATCATCGGGGACGAGCGGATCACGATGGCGACCGGCGTGCCGACGCAGTGGCAGCTCGTGCTGCGCCATCCCGACGTCGCCACCGTCGACTTCTCGGGGCTGCGCGTCGCCGCGATCGGCGGGGCGTCGATCCCGCCGGAGCTGGTGCACCAGATGCGCGAGACACTCCGGTGTCCGGTCATCTCCCGCTACACGTGCACCGAGGCGGGCGTGACCACCTCCACCCTCGCCACCGATTCCGACGAGGTCATCGCGACGACGGTCGGCCGGCCCACGCCCGAGGTCGAGGTGCGGATCGCCGACGCGCGCGGCGCGCAGGCCCCGACCGGCGAGGTCGGCGAGGTGCTCTCGCGGTCGCCGGCGATGATGTGCGGCTACTGGCGCGACCCCGCGCTCACCGCGACGGTCATCGACGCCGACGGCTGGCTCCACACGGGCGACCTCGGATACGTCGGCGAGGACGGCAACCTGCGCCTCGTCGGCCGGCTGAAGGAGATGTACATCCGCGGGGGCTACAACGTGTATCCGGCCGAGGTCGAGGGGGTCCTCACCGACCATCCTGCCGTGGCGCGGGCCGCCGTCGTCGGCGTCCCCGACCCCGTGCTGGGCGAGGTCGGCGTGGCGTTCGTGGTCCCGGCGGAGGGGGCCTCGGTCTCGCCGGAGGAGCTGCGCGCCTGGTGCCCACGCCACCTCGCGGACTACAAGGCCCCTGACCGGGTCGTGGTCGTCGACGACCTGCCGACGACGCCGATGCTGAAGATCGACAAGCGTGCGCTGTCCGCCCGGGCGGCCGAGCAAGGAGCCCATCCATGAACGTCTCCGAGGCCCGCTACCAGCGGCCCGACGTCCCCCGCGACGACCGCCAGATCCGCGTGGGGTCGCTGCTCTTCACGATGGTGGAGCCGCACAAGGGCCACGAGGTGGCCTACAACCGCTGGTACGAGCGCGACCACTTCTACGCCGGCTGCATGGTCGGCAAGTGGCAGTTCGCCGGCGCCCGCTACGTCGCGACCCGGGACTGCAAGGCGAGGCGGTACCCGGCGAGCTCGCCGATCACCCCGGATCCGACCGTCGGCTCCTTTCTGGCCGTCTACTGGGTGCTCGACGGCCACCACGACGAGTGGAACGAGTGGGGCGTCGAGCAGGTCAACTGGCTGCACGCCAACGACCGCATGTTCCTCGAGCGCGACCACATCCACACGGCCCTGTACGAGTACGCCGACGAGCTGAACGCGCCGGGCAGCACGATGCCGGTCGAGCTGGCGCTCGACCGCGCCTACCCGGGGATCGTGGCGATGATCGGCGAGGCGCCCGGCGGCGTCGAAGCGGTGACCGACTGGCTGCGCGCCCGCGGCTGCCCGTCCGACGTGTGCCTCGTCGGCGCGCCGCTGCCGCTGCGCGGCGACCGGCCCGCGGACGTGCCTGACCAGCCCACGGGGAACCGCTTCTTGCACCTCCACTTCTGCCTCGACGATCCGCTCGCCGTGTGGGACGAGCAGTACGCGTCCATCGGCCCGGACCTGGCGGCCGCGGGCGTCGGCGAGATCCTGTTCGCCTCGCCGTTCCTCGCGACCGTCCTCGGTACCGACACCTACACCGACCAGCTCTGGTGAGGGGCCGCGCCGACGTCAGCCGGTGGTGGGGCGGAACATTGGGAGCGTGAGCTCCTCGTCGAGCCGCTCGTACGCGACCTCGACGGGCAGCCCGAGGCGCAAGACCTCGGGACCGGCGTCGAGCAGGTTCGAGACGATCCGCACCCCCTCGGTCGTCTCGACGACGACGACGGCGTACGGCACGAGCGACGCGAACGCGGGGTGCATGGGCTGGTGGACGACGGTCCACGAGAAGACCTGCCCGCGGCCGCTCGACGGCTCCCAGCTCCAGCGGGTCGACCCGCACACCGCGCACAGCACACGCGGCGGATGACGCCAAGCCCCGCACGTGCTGCAGCGCTGGAACCGCAGGTCCTGGCGCGCGCAGTGCTCGTAGAAGTCAGCGGTGAACCCCTCGAGGACCGGCCGCGGGCGGCCGGGCGCCGCGTCCGGGCTCATCGGTCGCGTCCCAGCACGGCGAGGCTGCCGTCGCCGAAGTCGCCCCACCCCGTGACCACCCCGAGCTCGGCGTCGGCCACCTGCGCGCCGCCCGCCTCGTGGCGGAGCTGGCGGGCGGCCTCGACGATGTGGTTCAAGCCCCAGACGTGGCCCTGGGAGAGCAGGCCGCCGTGGGTGTTCATGGGGTACCGGCCGCCGAGCTCGATGGCGCCGTCGCGGACGAAGTCCGGAGCGCCGCCCGGCTCGCAGAGGCCGAGCGCCTCGAGCTCGAGCAGCGCGACGTAGGTGAAGCAGTCGTAGATCTCCAGGAAGTCAACGTCGTGGGGGCGGACCTGCGCGGCGGCGAACGCCTCGGGCGCGGCATACGACAGGCCGATCTGCAGCAGGTCCCCGCGGTTGGCGATGTCGTCCGCCGGGTACGGGTGCCCCTCCGCGGCGCCGAGCACGACCACCGGATCGTGCACGAGGTCGCGGGCGCGCTCGACCGTCGTGACGATGTACGCCGCGGCGGCGTCCGTCTCGACACAGCAGTCGAAGAGCCGGAACGGCTCCGACACCATACGGGCGTTGAGGTACTGCTCCATCGTGAGCTCGCGGCCCCGCATCAGCGCCGCCTCGTTGTGCTGTGCGTGCCGACGGCAGGCGAGCGCCACCGCGCCGGCCGCCTCGTCCGGGATGCCGAACTGCTGCTTGTAGCGCATGGCGATCCACGCGTACACCTGCACCGGCGCCATTGCGCCGTAGGGCCCGTGGTAGTCGACCGCGGTGTCGGCGACCGACGTCGCGAGGAACCCGTGGCGGGGACGCCGCGCGCCGGGCTTGGCGCGGAACACCGAGTAGCCGTTCCATCCGACGGTCACGAGGACGGCGTTGGCGATGCCGCGCGTCACCGCGAGCGTCGCGTGCTGCAACGCGGCGACCGCGCTCGCGCCGCCCATCATGACCGTCGTCGCCAGGCGGAGGTCCTCGACACCGAGGTTCGCGGCGAGCTCCTCGGCCGTCGTGTACCCGGCGGGCGGGATGATCCCGTCGATGTCGCCACGCTCGAGGCCGGCGTCGCTGATCGCGGCGAGCGAGGCGTCGAGCATGAGCTCGAACGGGAGCCGATCCGCGCCCCGCACATAGGCCGTCTCGGCGACGCCGACGATCGCCGCGCGGTCCCGGAGCGCCACGGGCGGGCAGGGTACCGGTCGATCGGCGTGGCGGCTGCCGGGGTCGCTGGGCGAGGATGACGGCGATGGCGACGGCCCGGCACCTGGACGGCCGCGTGGCGCTCGTGACGGGTGCCGGTCGCGGGGTCGGCGCGGGCGTCGCGGCCGGTCTGGCGACCGCGGGCGCAGCCGTCGCGGTCAACGACATCGACCGGGACCGCGCCGAGTCGGTGGCGGACGAGCTGCGTGCCGGCGGTGCGCGTGCCACGGCCTGCGTGGCCGACGTCACGGACTGGGACGCGGTCACGGCAATGGTCGCCAGCGTCGAAAGGGCGCTCGGCCCGGTCGACGTGCTGGTGAACAACGCGGGCATCCCCGCCGACGGGTTCACCCTCCGGGCCTTCCGGGACATGCCGATCGAGGACTGGGACCGCTTCGTGCGCCTCAACCTCTACGGGGTGCTGCACTGCACGAAGGCGACGGTCGACGGCATGTGCGCGCGGGGCTGGGGGCGCATCGTGACCGTCTCGTCCGAGGCCGGCCGCCGGGGCCTCCCCTCGGGCGTGTCGCTCTACGGCGCCGGGAAGGCCGCAGCGATCGGCTTCTCTCGCCATCTCGCGCTCGAGCTGATCGGCACGGGCGTGACCGTGAACTGCGTCGCGCTCGGGCTCATGGTCACCGGGCCCGACGACGACCGCCGGCCGCCGCGGCCCACCGAGCGCCTCGGCCGGCCCGAGGACGTCGCGGCCGCCGTCGCCTATCTCGCCTCCGACGCCGCCGAGTGGGTGACCGGTCAGGTCCTCGGCGTCAACGGCGGCGCCAGCACCTGAACCCAATCCGATCGGAGACCCTGATGCCCACCGGAGTGTTCCTCGCCCTGTCGAACCGCATGAGCGACGCCGACGAGGCCGAGTTCAACCGCTGGTACGACGACGTCCACGCCCAGGAGGTGCTGCAGATCCCCGGGGTGAAGTCCTGCCGGCGCTTCCGCGTCGCCTCGGACCAGGTCCTGCCGCTGGACCCGACGACGAGCCGCCAGTACCTGGCGCTCTACGAGGTCGAGACCGAGGACTGGGCGTCGCTCGCGACGGAGTTCATGACCCGCTTCGGGGACGGCCGCATCACGCTCCGGCCCGACCTGATGGAGCTCGACCCGATGGTGCTGACGTTGGCCTACGAGGAGCTCCCCGGCTCGTAGCGCTGCCCGGGGGAATCCCCGGATCCCGGGAACCAGCGTCCGACCCGGCAGCGTCCAACCTCCCGTTCAGCATCTTGGAGGAGGAGCGATGCGACGGGTCGTGCTGGTCCTGGTGCTGGCGCTCGGCATGGTGGCCGCGGGCGGGACGTACGCCGCGGCGTGCGGCGATCTCGTGGCGGCGAACGGCGCGGTGCACCTCGTGCGCACCACGACCCTCGCCGCGTACCACAACGGCGTCGAGCACTACGTGACGAGCTTCCAGTTCGAGAGCCCCGAGCAGTCGTTCGGGTCGATCATCCCGCTGCCGGCGGCGCCGACCACCGTGGAGCGCGGCGGCAGCTGGACGCTCCAGCGCCTCGAGCGCGAGGTGTCCCCGGTCGTCCTCGACGTCCCACCTGACGTCCTCCAAGCAGCCGCGGCGAACGTACAGGTGCTCCAGCAGGTCCAGATCGACGCGCTCACCGTCACCGTCCTGCGCGGCGGCGGCGCGGCCGTCGCCCAGTGGGCGGCACAGCAGGGCTTCACCCTCACGAAGGACACGCCGAGCGTGCTCGACTTCTACGCCCGGCGCTCCCCGTACTTCCTCGCGGCGCGCTACGACGCCGCCTCGGCCGTCGCCCGCGGCCTCAACAGCGGCGACGGCATCCCGGTGGAGCTGACGATCCCGGTCAACCGTCCGTGGGTGCCGCTGCACATCCTCGGTGCGGGCAAGGACACGGACGAGGTGGTGAACGCCGACGTGTTCCTGCTCACCGACGGGAAGCCGTCCCTCCTCGCGGGCGCCGGCCTGCACCTGCGCAAATCGGAGGCGGCGCCGACCACGCTGCTCAACGACCTGCGTGGCGACCAGAACATGAGCTGGGTCCCGGCGTCGGCCTACCTCAGCTACCTGCAGCTCTCCGAGCCGGCCGCGCACCTGGGATATGACCTGGCGATCGGCGTGAGCGGGCACCAGCCCCGCCTCGTCGACACCGGCGCCACGCGTCGGGACGCCGTCGACGAGCCGACGCTCGCGGCCGTGTCGCCGCCAACCGGGTTCCCGCTCTTCGGGTAGTCGCGGGCGTCTCAGCCGAGCGGATGGACGTCGCACGGCGCGGTGGCGACGGCGACGAGCCGCTCCCCCGCCGCGAGGACGAGCACGTCCTGTCCGTCGAGTGTCCCAGTCGCGACGGTGCTGACCTGACCGGCGCCCGGGTCGCAGCGGAGCGCGGACGCGAGCGCGCCGCGCAGGCTCGACTCGTTGCGTGGGGCGAGCGGCGGCGCGGCGGTGACGGACTGGACGGCGGCGCGGAGCCGGGCGACCGCGCCGCGGTCGTTGAGGTTCCCGAAGTCGCCGAGGTCGAGTGGGGCGCGGGCGGGCGTTGCCGCGCCGGCGTGCAGCTGGGCGGTGCCGGGGCCGGCGCCCGGGGTGGTCGGCGCGGCGACGACCCGACGCGGGCTGCTGGTCCGCGAGAGCAGCCAGGCGCCGCCGCCGGCGACGACGAGGGCCGCGACGCCCGCCGCGATGAACACGTTGCGCCTGGCGTGGCCCGCGCTGCGGCGCAGCGCCGTCGTGACGAGTCGTCGGCGGGTGACCTCGTCGAGCGGCTCGACCGCCAGGAGCTGTGCGACGCGGTCGTCGCGGGGCTCGTCGTGGGTGTTGGTCGGATCAGGCATCGTCGGTCCTTAGGCGACGACCGGCCGCTGCGGGGTTCCCGAGGGCGGCCTCGAGCGCGGCGCGGCCCCGCGCGATCCGGGAGCGCACGGTCCCCGGCGGCACGTCGAGGACCGTCGCGATGGCGTCGTAGTCGAGGTCGCAGAGATCGCGCAGCACGACGGCGACCCGGAAGTCCTCGGGCAGGGTGGCGAGCGCCGCGTCGACGTCGAGGCGGGTCGCCACGGCGTCCTCGGTCCCTGCGGTGCCGGTGTCGTCGACCGACGCGGACGGCAGCGGACGGCGCTGTTTTCGCCGGAGCTCGTCGAGGGCGCGTTCGTCGCCACTCGGTACAGCCAGGTGGTGAACGCCGACCGCCCGTCGAAGCGCGCGATCCCGCGGGCCACGGCGATCATCGCCTCCTGGGTGGCGTCGAGGGCATCCTCGGGGTGCGCCACGACGCGCCGGCAGAGGGCATGGATGCGGTCGGCGTGGCGGTCGAGCAGCGTCTCGAGCGCGCCGCGGTCGCCGGCGGCGGCGCGGCGGGCCAGCTCGTCGCTGTCGGGGTCAGGCGGCATCCCGATCCATGGAACGGCCGGTCGGGGGCGCCGCTGGAGCGCTCAGGCGGGACGGGTGCTGAGCATGACCGCCATCATCCGGACTGGTCGGTCGCTGCGGTTCCGCCAGGCGTGACGGGTCGCCCGCTGCACGACGCAGTCGCCGGTGTGCAGGGCGACGTCGCCGGTGTCGAGCTCGAGGCTGATCTCGCCGTCGAGGACCATGACGAGGTCGACGGTGTCGGTGACGTGGAAGCCGTCGGGGTCCATGCCGGGAATCACCGTCGCGACCTCCCGGAACCGCTCGCGCATCACCGCGTCGGGCGGCAGGCTGAATACCCGCCACGCGAGGCCGCCGGCGGGTGGCTCGAGGACCATCGGGCCCTCGTGTGGATCGGCCAGGGCCTCGAGGCCTTCGGCCGGATCCACCGCCCACACCTCGCCCCAGGTGTCACCACCGAAGGCATCGCCGTCGCTGAGGACGGTGGAGCGGCCCGCTCCGTCGACGCCGGTCACGACGCGCCGCACGCTCATGCGGTCACGGTAGGCGACGGCGTGTCGGCGGGCTAGAGGTCGCGGACCGGGTCGAGCACGTCACGGCCGAACGTCTCGAGCTGGTTGAGGAACGTCGCGCGGGTGTCCCCCGGCAGGCTGACCGTGAGGTAGGTGACGCCGAGGTGGGCGAGCTCGGCGATGCCGTCGACGACCCGCGACGTGTCGACGCCTGCGTTCGTGAACATGTCGAGCCCGCCCGGCATGAAGACGATCTCGAGTGGTGCGGTGCGGCCGACGGCGGCGGCGTGCTCCCGGGCGTACCCGATGCGCGCCGCGAGCTCGTCGTGCGAGGTGATCGGCGGCGTGCGCAGCCGGCGCTCCGAGCCGGCGGGGCTCGGCATCGGCATCCAGCCCTCGCCGAGCTCGACGGCGCGTCGGATGGCGCGGCGGCTGTTGCCCCCGATCCAGATCGGCGGGCCCGGTCGTTGCGCCGGCCGGGGCAGCATCGTGTTGCCGCTGGCGTCCCAGTGCCGACCGCGGGCCGTGACCGACGTCCCCGTCCATGCGGCGCGCATGGCGACGATCGCCTCGTCGGTGAGCTCGTTGCGCTCCGCGTAGTCGACGCCGAGCGCGGCGAATTCGGGCTCGAGGTAGCCGGCGCCGACGCCGGCGATCACGCGCCCGAGGCTCAACGCGTCGAGCGAGGCGACCGCCTTCGCCGCGACGAACGGGTTCCGGTACGCGGGGACGAGCAGGTTCAGGTGCAGGCGCAGCCGCTTGGTGGCCGCCGCGGCGAAGCTCAGCGCGACGAACGGATCGAGCGCGTGGTGGCCGCCCGTGGCGAGCCAGCGGTCCGACGGGAACGGGTGGTCGGTCACGAACACCGCGTCGAACCCCGAGGCCTCGGCCGCCGCGGCGAACACCGCGATCGCGTCCGCCGACGCGAGATCGCCCTCGCCACGGTGCGTCGGCAGCCCCAGCGAGGCCCTCACGCCGGCTCCTCGCCGCCCATCGCGAACGCGACCCGGTCGAGCGTGAGCGCCGCGGCCGGCAGGGCGACGTCGAGGTCGGCACCGAGCGCGAGCGCGGCGCGCAGATCCTTCGCGGCGAGGTCGATGAGCGGCGTGAGGTCCTCGGCGTAGACCGCGTCACCGCCGCGGGTGCCGAGCAGGTCGCGCATCATCGGGCTGAGCGTGCCCGTGTGCTCGAGGATGCGGGCGAGCGCGTCGGGGTCGGTGCCGGCGGCCGCGGCGAGGGACCGGCCCTCCTGCGCGCCGAGCATCGTCACGTAGCCGACGAGGTTGCGCGCCAGCTTCGCCGCGAGCCCGGCGCCGAGCGCCCCGAGGTGCACGACGAGCTCCCCGACCGCGTCCAGCACCGGCCGGATCCGGGTGAACGCCGCGTCCGGCCCGCCGACCATCACGCACAGCGTCCCGGCCCGCGCCCCGTGCACCCCGCCGCTGATCGGCGCGTCGACGACCGTCACCCCGTCGGGCGCGGCGGCGGCGACCCGGCGGACGGTCGCGGGACGCACGGTGCTGTGCACCGCGACGATGGTCCCTGGACGCGCGGTGGCGAACACGCCGTCGGGCCCGGTCGTCACCGCCTCGACCTGGGGCTCGTCGAGCACGGCGACGAATACGGCCTCGGCGTCGGTCGCGGCGTCGCCGGGCGACGTCGCCGGCCGGGCACCGAGGGCCGCGGCGGCGTCGACCGGCGCCCTCCGCACGTCGTAGGCGGCGACGTCGTGCCCAGCGGCCAGCACGTGGGCCGCCATCGGCTGGCCCATGTTCCCCAGGCCGATCCAGGCGACTCGCATGCTCCTCCACGTCCCGGCGCCGGTGACGCGGCGGGGGCGGCCCTCCTACGATCTCGGATCGTAAGCCCGGGGCGCTCGGTGCGGCCCGGCGACCGAGGAGGACGTGTGGGTCGCTTCAGCCGCAAGGAGATCGAAGCGGCGTTCCAGCACTTCCAGGAGGCTGCCGACCAGTCGGCGAAGACCGGCGACTGGCGGGAGTGGTCCGAGTGCTTCACGGAGGACGCCGACTACTACGAGCACCACTACGGGAAGATGCACGGCCGCCAGGCGATCTTCGACTGGATCCAGTCGACGATGTCGGACCCGGCCTTCTCCGACATGCGGAACTTCCCGATCGACTGGTACGTCATCGACGAGGACCGCGGCTGGGTGCTCTGCTCGGTCTGGAACGAGATGGACGACCCGGGCGACGGGTCGCTGCACCGCGAATACAACTGGACGATGCTCCACTACGCCGGCGACGGGCGCTTCTCCTACGAGGAGGACCTGTACAACCCGATGGAGTTCGGTCGGATGGTGCAGGGCTGGCACGAGGTGAAGGACCGGCTGGCCGGCACCGCCCAAAACTAGAACGTGTTGCACTTTTGGCGGGTGGTCGGTACGATCCCGGCGCCGCCGCACACCGAGCAGGGGGACCCGCACCGATGGAGTTCGGCATCTTCAACAGCCTCTACACGCCCCACCAGGTGTACGAGGACGAGGCCGACCAGTGGCCGGTCGAGGCCCAGCGGCTGCGCAATGAGGTCGCCTGGACCAAGGCCGCCGACCGCGCCGGCTTCAAGTACACGTGGGCGACGGAGCACCACTTCCTCACCGAGTACTCGCATCTGTCGTCGAACGAGGGATTCCTCGGCTACCTGGCGGGCGTGACGGAGCGGATCCACGTCGGCAGCGGCATCTTCAACATCACGCCGCCCGTGTGCCACCCGGCACGCGTCGCGGAGAAGGTGGCGATGCTCGACCATCTCTCCGGCGGCCGCTTCGAGTTCGGCGTCGGGCGCGGGTCGTCGTCGACGGAGCAGCGGGGCTTCGGGATCATGGATCCCGAGGAGACCAAGGCGATGGTCGACGAGGTGCTGCCCGAGTTCAAGAAGATGTGGCGGGAGAACGAGTACCGCTTCTCCGGGAAGTACTTCTCGATGCCGCCGCGGAACGTGCTGCCGAAGCCGCTCTCGGACCCCCACCCGCCGATGTGGGTCGCGGCCGGCAACCCCGGCACGTTCGAGAAGGCGGCCCGCCTGGGGCTCGGCGTGCTGTGCTTCACGACCGGCTCGCCCGAGACGCTGAAGCCGCTGATCGAGATCTACAAGAGCACGATCGACCAGGCCGAGCCGGTCGGCGAGTACGTGAACAACAACGTCATGGTGACGAGCCAGATGCTGTGCCTCGAGGACGGCCAGCGCGCCCGTGACATCGCCTGCTCGATGAACGGCTCGTACCAGAACAGCCTCGTGTTCCACTACCTCGACACGTTCCCGAAGCCGCCCGGGCTGCCGACCTGGCCCGACCTCATCCCGGAGCCGACGCCCGAGACGCTCCAGGCCGGGATCGACGCCCACCTGGTGATGATCGGGACGCCCGACGAGGTCCGCCCGGCGGTGCAGGACTACCAGGACGCCGGCGCCGACCAGGTCGTCTTCGGGATGCTGTCGACGACGATGCCGATCGAGGTCGCACTCGAGGGCGTCGACACGTTCGGGAAGCACATCCTCCCCGAGTTCGACCGCGACCCGGTCCACTCGACGACCCGCCAGCGCGAGGCGTACGTCGCCCAGCGCGGCCCGCTCGACAAGCGCTCGCTCGGCCGCGCGCCCGAGAAGGTCCCGGTCACCTAAGCCCGTGGGCGAGCTCGACGGCCGCGTCGTGCTCGTGACCGGCGCGAGCCGCGGCATCGGCGCCGGGATCGCCCAGCGCTTCGCGGCGGAGGGCGCGGCCGTGGCGCTCGTCGCCCGGACGCTCGATCCCGAGCCGGGGGCGCCGCTCGCCGGATCCCTGCGGGAGACGGCCACCACGATCGCAGCGGCGGGTGGCCAGGCGCTCCCCGTGCCGGCCGACCTCGCCGACGCCGACGCGCGGGCGGACGTGGTGCCGACGGTCGCCGCCGCGCTGGGGCCCGTCGACGTGCTCGTGAACAACGCCGCGGCGGCGTTCTACTCCCCCACGTCCGACATCGCGCTGAAGCGGCGCCGTCTCACGTTCGAGCTGAACGTGGAGGCCCCCATTGATCTGGCGCAGGCCGTGCTGCCGTCGATGCGCGAGCGGCACCACGGATGGATCGTGAACATCTCGAGCGCGACGTCGAAGCGCCCCGCCGGGCCGCCGTTCGACTCCGGGTTCAAGCTGGGGCACACCACCACGATCTACGGCGCGTCGAAGGCCGCGCTCGAACGAGTGACGACCGGCCTCGCCGCCGAGGTGTACGACGACGGCGTGGCCGTGAACAGCCTCGCGCCGGTCGCGGCGGTGCGGACCCCCGGCGCCGACTCGCTCGTCGGCGACGTCCTCGACGCGAACCCCGAGATCGTCGAGCCGCTCGAGCTCTTCGTCGAGGCGACGCTCGCGCTCGCCACGGCGGATCCCGCGACGATGACCGGGCGCATCTGCTACTCGCGCCCCCTGCTCGAAGCGCTCGGGCGCGACTACCGCCAGCTCGACGGCCGGGTCAGAGTGGGGTCGTGAGCGCGTTCTCGGCCGCCGAGCTGACCTATCTCGAGGAGGGCAAGCTCGGCCGGCTCGCCACGATCGACGCCCAGGGGCGGCCCCACGTCGTGCCGCTCGGGTGGAGCTACAACGCCGAGCGGGACACGATCGACATCGGCGGGCGCAACAACGAGGCGAGCCGCAAGTACCACCACGTGCAGGCCAACCCGAACGTGGGCTTCGTCGTGGACGACGTGCTGCCACCGTGGCGGCCGCGCTGCGTCACGATCCGCGGCACGGCCGAGGTCGTGCCGGCGGGCACGGAGGCGCCGGACCAGGGCGCGCTCATCCGCGTCACCCCGACGCAGGTCACCAGCTGGGGCCTCGAGGAGAGCTGACCGCCCCACGGTCGCCTACGCGTCGTCGAGCGTGCGCTCGAGCTCCCAGGCTCCCGCGCTGATGTGGAGACGGTGCCGCGGCCCCGGCGCGTCCGCGTCGCCCGAGTCGTAGCCGGCGTCCCCCGCCCACATCGCCACCATCCCGCTCGCGGAGCGGCCCATATGGGTGACGTAGAACGTCGGCTCCCGCTGGCGCGCCTCGGCGACGGCTGCGGCGGTGTCCGGGAAGGCGCTGAGGTGGCGCAGCGTCATCCACGTGGGCGGGGCGAGCTCGATCTCCCCGGCGTCGCGGCGCGCCAACGCATCCGACGGGCGCATCCACGCCGAGTCGTGGATCTCGCCGCCGTCGATGGTCACGGCACCGGTCGGCGCGGGCGCGATGAAGAACCAGGTCGCGTACCGCTTCGGCGCGATGGGGGGCGGGACCCAGTGTGAGAACGCGACGAGCAACGACGCGTCGCAGCGCAGCCCGGCCTCCTCGAAGGCCTCGCGGACGGCGGCATGACGCGCCGCCTCCTGCTCGTCGTGGGCACCCGCGCCGTCCTCCGGGTCGACGCGACCGCCGGGAAAGACCCACATCCCGCCGAACGCCAGCTTCGAGTTGCGGTGCAGCATCAGGGTCTCGAGCCCGGCGTCGGTGTCGCGCACGAGAACGACGGTCGCCGCCGGGATCGGCGGGACAGCGGCGGCGTCCTCCGGCGCGCTCACGCCGTCGGCTGACGGGGCTCGAGGCCGGCCGCGCGGTACGCGGCGTCGATGACCTTCATGTTCGCGACCGCGTCGGCCGGCGTCGTGGGGAACGGCGTGCCGTCGCGGACCGCGGCGGCGAAGGCGCGCAGCTGGTACACGTACGTCGGGCCGCCCCGCACGCGCTCCTTGCGGCGGCGCTCGGCGCCCGTGGCGGGGTCGCGGTCGCGTACCACCAGACGATGGAAGTACTGCGGCGAGGTCAGGTTCGTCACCGCCAGGGTGCCCCGCTCCCCCTCGACGCGGGCCGACAGGCTGATCAGCCGGGAAGACATCAGCGCGCTCTCCACGGAGCCCGCGAGCTCGTCGGAGAAGCGCAGCTCCGCCCGCAACCAGCGGTCGACGCCGGGCGAGCTGCATTTGGCCTGCGCGTCCGTCACGGTCGGCTCGACGCCGGCCAGCGTCCGGGCTTGGTGGATCGCGTAGCAGCCGGCGTCCATCGTCGCACCGCCAGCAAGATCGAGCTGGTACCGGATGTCGTGTGGGAACGGCAGCGGGAAGCACATGCGGGTGTCGATGCGCCGCAGCGACCCGAGCTCACCGCCGCGCAGGATCTCGAGCACCCGCGCAATCAGCGGGTGGTAGCGGTAATGGAAGGCCTCCATCACCACGAGCCCGGACGACGACGCCGCCGCCGCGACCTTCTCCGCCTCGTCGGCGTTCGCGGTGAACGGCTTCTCGCACAGGACGTGCTTGCCCGCATCGAGCGCGGCGAGCGTCCAGCGACCGTGCAGCCCGTTGGGCAGCGGGTTGTACACGGCGTCGACCCCAGGGTCGGCGAGGAGTGCCTCGTAGCTGCCGTGGACCGTCGGGATCCCGCGCTTCCGCGCGAAGCGTTCGGCGCGCGCCCGATCACGAGCAGCGACCGCGACGACCTCGACCTCGGGCACCTCCCGCGCGGGCTTCGTCAGCGCACCCGGTGTGATCTTGGCCGCACCGAGCGTCCCGATTCGCAATGGCTCCATCGACGGGCACTCTATGGCGAGGTGAGCGAGGCGTGCGCGAGCATGCAGCAGCGGCCATTCGTTGGAGGAGCCCGCGCGCGTGCTGGAGGAGATTCGCGTTGTCGACTGCTCGGCCGAGATCGCTGGGCCGTACTGCACCAAGCTGCTCGCCGACGCAGGCGCGGACGTCGTCAAGGTCGAGGCCGCGGCAGGCGACCCGATGCGGTCTTGGGGCTCGGGTGCCCTCTTCGAGTTCCTGAACACGTCGAAGCGCTCCGTCGTCCGACCAGAGCGCGACCCGCTCGACGACCTGCTGGCGGGCGCGGACGTGGTCGTGTGCGATCGGTCCCGGCCGCTCGACGTGGCCGCGCTCCGGTACGGCCGCCCGGACCTCGTCGTCGCGTCGATCACCCCGTTCGGGCTCGACGGGCCGTGGCGCGATTGGGCCGCCACCGAGTTCACGCTGCAGGCGTGGTGCGGCTCGACCGGCTCGCGCGGCGTGCCTGAGGGGTCGCCGCTGGCTGCCGGCGGTCGGATCGGCGAGTGGATCGGTGGCACGTACGCCGCCGTGGCCGTCGCCGCCGCGCTGCGCGCCGCGCGGGCCAGCGGACGGGGCGAGCTCATCGACCTCGCGCTCCTCGACGCGATGGCCGTCACGATGAACACGTTCACCTCGGTGTTCGCGGAGTTCCTCGACTGGCCGCCGCTGCGCCGCCCGACCCGGACGATCGAGATCCCGTCGCTCGAGCCGGCGTCCGACGGGTACGTGGCGTTCACGACGAACAGCGCCCAGCAGTTCGCCGACTTCCTCGTCCTGATCGAGCGACCCGACCTCCGCGAGGACAAGGAGCTCGCACTGCATCTCGGACGGTTCAAGCGCCGCCACGACTTCTTCGAGACGATCCACGAGTACACGACGCAGCACACGACCGCGGAGCTGCTCGAGCGTGCCGCGCTCCTCCGGGTACCGAGCGGGCCCGTCGGCAACGGCGAGACCGTGACCGGCTTCGACCACTTCCAGGAACGGAAGGTGTTCGTCGAGAACCCGAGCGGTCGGTTCGTGCAGCCGCGTATCCCGTACCGGATCTCCGGCGTCGATCCCCGCCCGTTCGCGCCGGCCCCCGGGCTCGGCGCCCACGACGGGTCGGTCGACTGGCCCGCGCGGCAGCCCGCGCCCGCCGACGGCGCCGCGCAGCCGCTCGCCGGGGTGCGCGTCATCGACTGCACCGCGTGGTGGGCGGGGCCCGCCGCGACGCACGGGCTCGCGTGTCTCGGCGCCGACGTCATCAAGGTCGAGTCGGTGTCCCGACCCGACCTCATGCGCTACACGAGCACCCGACGGCCGGGCGTCGACCGGTGGTGGGAGTGGGGCCCGCTCTTCCACGGGGCGAACAACTCGAAGCGGGGCATCACACTCGACTTCACGCGACCCGAGGGGCTCGAGCTGTTCCGACGGCTGGTCCCGACGGCCGACGTGCTGCTCGAGAACTTCACACCACGCGTCATGGAGCAGTTCGATCTCGACTGGCCGGCGATCCACGACCTCAACCCGTCCCTCACCATGGTGCGGCTTCCGGCGTACGGGCTCGACGGGCCGTGGCGGAACCGCACCGGGTTCGCCCAGACGATGGAGGGGATCACCGGGCTCGCCTGGGTCACCGGCCAGCCCGACGGTCCGCCCCTGCTCCCCCGCGGCGCGTGCGACCCGCTCGCCGCGATGCACGCCGTATTCGCGACGCTGCTCGCGCTCGACGAACGGGCGCAACGGGGCGAGGGCTGCCTCGTCGAGGCCGCGATGATCGAGGCGGCGTTGAACATGGCGGCCGAGCAGGTCGTGGAGTTCAGCGCGAGCGGCCAGCTGCTCGAGCGGGACGGCAACCGCGGGCCCGTCGCGGCACCCCAAGGTGTCTACGCGGGCGCTGGTGAGGAGGAGTGGCTGGCCGTCGCCGTCGCGACGGACGACCAGTGGACGCGGCTCCGCGCGGCGCTCGGCGACCCGGCATGGGCGCGAGACCCGACGTACGACACGGCGGCCGGTCGGCGCGCCGGCCACGACGAGCTCGACGCACGGCTGGCCACCTGGTGCGCGACGCAGGACGTGCGGGCGACCGCCGAGCGACTCGCGGCGGCCGGCGTCCCGGCGGGGTACGTGGTCGACGCGCGCGACATCGCGCACAACCCCCAGCTGCTCCACCGCGGACTCTTCGAGGAGGAGGACCACCCCGTGACCGGCCGGCACCCGATCCCCACCCTGCCGTTCCGGTTCCGGGACCGACACGAGGGATGGCTGCGCTCGCCCGCGCCGACGCTCGGCCAGCACAACGACGAAGTGCTCGCCGAGGTCGGCGTCGACGCGGCGGCGCGCGACGCGCTGCGGGCGGCCGGCGTGATCGGCGAGCGACCGAGCGGCCTCTGATGGCGACACCGGACCGAGACTGGGGCTGGGCCACCGAGTACGAGGACGTGCGCGGCGCCGTCGCGGTCTGCGGCGTCGGCGAGTCGGACCACACGAAGGCCTCCGGCCGGACCGCGACCGAGATCGTGATCCAGGCTGCGGAGCGCGCCATCGCCGACGCGGGGCTCACCCCGGCCGACATCGACGGGCTCATGTACAGCCAGTTCGGCGGGCGCCTCGACGGACAGGACTTCCACGCGCACTTCGGCACGAGCCACGACCTGTGGGAATCACACGCCGGCGGCGGGACGCGCCAGGCCGCGACCGCGCCGTACGAGGCGGCGGCCGCGCTGCGCTCCGGGCAGGCCCGCTACATCCTGAACACGTTCGGCGTCGCCTGGGCGACGCAGCGCTCCCAGATGGTGGGGGGACCCGGCGAGTCGCACGCCCAGGAGAAGTTCAAGCAGAACCTCGAGGTGCCGTTCGGCTGGTTCCCCCAGCCCGTGTACTTCGCGACGGTGGCGCGCCGCCACATGCACGAGTTCGGGACGACCCAGGAGCAGCTCGGGGCGGTCGCCGTCGCGTGCCGACGCAACGCCAACCACACCCCGGGCGCGGTCATGCACGACCGGCCCCTGTCGATGGAGCAGTACCTGGCGGCGCCGACCATCGTGGCGCCGTTCCGCAAGGAGGACTGCTGCCTGATCTCCGACGGCGGCGGCGCGTACATCATGACGACACCCGAGCGGGCCCGGGACCTGCGTCCCCCGCTCGTCGAGGTCGCCGGCGTCGGCCTCGGCAACTCGGTGACGGGGGTGCATTGGGCCGAGCAGCCGGCGTTCACGTCGACGCCGCAGGTCTTCGCCGCACCGGTGGCGTTCCGGATGGCGGGCCTCGCACCGGCGGACGTCGACGTCTACACGTGCTACGACCCGTTCACGATCCACACGATCATGCAGATCGAGGACAGCGGTTTCTGCGAGAAGGGCGACGGTGGTCCTTTCGTCGCCGACGGCGCGCTGAACTTCGACTCCGGGCGCTTTCCGACGAACACCCACGGCGGGCTGCTCTCGCACGCCTACGTGCTCGGCATCGCCCACGTCGTGGAGGTCGTCCGCCAGCTCCGCGGCGAGGCGGGCGCGCAGGTGCCCGGCGCGACGGTCGGCGTGTACGGCGGCTACACCGGGCCGCAGGCCGCGACGCTCATCCTGCGGAGGGTCTGAGCGGTGCACGACGCCTTCCCGCTGCCCGACGTCGCCTGGGAGCCGACGGCCGAGTTCTGGGCCGGCGCGGCGCGCGGCGAGCTGCGGATCCCGCACTGCGAGCGCTGTGGCCGGGCCAGCTGGTACCCGAGGGAGCGGTGCCGCTTCTGCGAGCACACCGAGTTCACGTGGCGGACGCTGAGCGGCCGCGGCACCCTGTTCTCGTGGGTCGTGGTGACCCACGCGTTCCTGCCGCAGTTCGCCGACCTCGTGCCGTTCGTCCCGGCGCTCGTCGCGCTCGAGGAGGACCCCGCGGTGCGCCTGGCGACTCGTATCGTGGACACCGACCCGGAGGCGCTGCGATTCGACGTGCCGGTCGAGGTGACCTTCCGACCCCTGTGGTTCGCCGGCGTCGACGGCCGCGTCCCGGCGCCGCTGTTCACGCCGGCCTGACCGGCACGAGAGGAGACCCGATGCCCTTCGACGGTGAGTACGAGCCGAGCCCCTGGGACTGGGTGTCGAAGCAGGTCGAGGAGTACGAGCGCACCGGTGGTCGCGAGGGCGGCGTGCTCGAGGGCAAGCCCGTCGTGATCCTCACCACTCGCGGGCGTAAGTCCGGCAAGCTGCGCAAGACCGCGCTCATGCGCGTCGAGCGCGACGGCCGCTACGCCGTGGTCGCGTCGATGGGCGGTGCCCCGAAGCATCCCGTGTGGTACCTCAACCTCGTCGCCGAGCCGACCGTCACCCTCCAGGATGGGGACCAGGTGTTCAGGATGCGCGCCCGGACCGCGAACCCGGAGGAGCGTCGCGACTGGTGGCCGGCCGCGACCGCGGCGTGGCCGCCCTACGACGAGTACCAGACCAAGACCGACCGGGAGATCCCCGTCGTGCTCTTCGATCCGGCCTGACGCGATGGCGGTCGAGCTCGACGCCACCGACGTCCGCGCCGACACGTTCGTCGCCGTGGCCCCCCGCTGGTGGGTGACAAACGCCGGCGGGATCGCGCTCACCGGCGTGCTCGCGGCGCGCACCGGGCGACGCCGGCTGCGCTGGCTTTTCTGGGGAGCGGTCGCGATCCACGTCGTCGAGGCGCTCTACACCTACCGGTCGGCCCAGCGCGCCGGCTTCACCGGGACGGCGCGGCGCTGGGCGCTCCAGACGCTCGGTGTCGGGTTCCCGTCGCTGCAGGTGCTCGCGGCCGCCAGGCGCGACGCTCAGTAGCCGGCGTCGACGTCGACCACGCCCTCGAGGGGCTCCCCCGCCCGGTAGCGGCGCAGGTTCTCGACGAAGGTCTCGACGAGGAGGTCGCTCGCGCCCGGCATGCTCCACGAGATGTGCGGGCTGAGGTGGACCTGCGGGTGCGAGTACATCCAGTGCCCCTCGGGCAGCGGCTCGGGATCGACGGCGTCGAGCGAGGCGATCGACACCCGACCATCGTCGAGCGCGACGCGGAGGGCGTCCTGGTCGATGAGCGCGCCACGGGCGATGTTCACGATGTGCACGCCCGGCTTCACCCGCCCGAACGCGGCCGCGTCGAGCAGGTGATGGGTCTCCGGGGTCGACGGTGCGGTGAGCACGAGGTGGTCGGCCACGCCGAGCAGGTGCTCGAGCGACCGCACCTGCTCGACACCCGGGACGGGCGTCGGCACGTCGCGGCGGCGCCGGGCGACGACGCGCATCCCGAACGGCAGGGCCCGCTCGGCGACCGCGGCCCCGATCCCGCCGAGCCCGACGAGCCCGAGGGTCTGGCCGGCCAGCCCGCCGAGCTGCGCGGTGTGCCAGTGGTCGGGTCCGCTCGTGATCCAGGAGTCGGGGACGCGCTTCTCGACGGCGAGCATCTGCGCGAGGACCCACTCGGCGATCGGCACGGCGCTCGCACCCCGTGAGCAGGTGAGCGTCCGGTCCCCGACGAGCTCCAGCGGGAACCGGTCGACGCCCGTGCCCATCGTGTGGATCCAGCGCACGCCCCGGCCGAGGACGTGCTCGAGGTTCGGGAGGTTCCACGGGATGGTGAAGAGGACCTCGCCCTCCACCTCGTCCTCGAGCTCGCCCTCGCCGGGGATCTCGACGAGCTCGACGTCAGTCACGGCGGCGCGCACCTGCTCGGCGACCGGGCCGCGCACATGGGTGAGCACCCTCATCGGGCGAGCTCGGGCCAGTAGGCGCGCGCCGTGCCGGCGAGGAAGGCGTCGCGGTCCTCGTCCCGCAGCTTCGACGCCGCGTGCCGGGCGTACTCGACGACCTCGCCGTAGGGGCGGTCGTGAGTCTGGGAGTAGTCGGAGCCCCACATGAGCCGGTGCGCGCCGAAGCGATCCACGAGCTCGCCGAGCAGCTCGCGGACGTCGCCGTGCGCCGCCGCGTGGTCGAGGGCGATCGTGGAGACCTTGAGCGCCAGGTTCGGGGCGTCGGCGAGCGCGGCGAGGTCGTCGGGCACGCCGTCGGCGAAGTCGGCGAAGCCGCAGTGGTCGAGGGCGAGCGGGACCACGGGCAGCCGCGGGAGCGCGTCCGCCAGCGCCGGGAGGTGCGTCGCGAGGATCGTCACGACGACGGGCAGGCGCGCCTGGGCCGCGGCGGCCCACACCGCGGCCGGCTCCTCGAGGCCACCGTCGTGGATCGCCACCCACCGCAGGCCGCCCGCCCCGGCCTGGGCGAGGCGCGTCGCCTCGGCTCCCGGGTCGGGACCGGCGAGGTCGAGGCACGCGACGGCGGTCGTGCGGCCGGGGTGGGTCGCGGCGGCGTCGAGGGCGTAGCGGTTGTCGAAGCGGTACGCGCTGATCGCCTGGACGAGGACGGCGGACGCGACGTCGTGCGCGTCGAGCAGACGCACGAGCCGCTCCACCGTGCACGGGTCGTCGCGGTACCAGGGCCCGGTGGCGCCGCTCGGGTCGAGCGGGTACGCCGCCTCGTCCTCGGCGATGACGTGGACGTGGGTGTCGACGACGGCGGTCAGGGTGCCTCCTCCGGCGCGAGGAAGCGACGGCCGGCCGTGAGCCCGCCGTCGACGACGAGCGCTTCGCCGTGCACGAACGACGCGTCGTCGGACGCGAGGAACAGGGCGGCGGCCGCGACCTCGTCGGGGCGGCCGGCCCGGCCGAGGGTGTGCCACTCGACGAAGCGCTCCCGCACCGTCGCGAGCGCAGGGTCGCGGAGCACGGCGGTGAGCGGCGTGTCGATCAGCCCCGGGCACAGGCAGTTCACCCGCACCCCCGCCGGCCCGAAGTCGGTCGCCATGTTGCGGGTGAGGAGCACGACGCCGCCCTTCGAGACGTTGTACGCCGTCTGACCGGAGAAGCCGATCAGGCCCTCGATGCTGGCGAGGTTCACGATGCTGCCGCGACCGCGGGCCGCCATGCCGCGCACCACGTGCTTCGAGACGAGCCAGGTGCCCATGAGGTTCACGCCGAGGACGCGGTCCCACTCGTCGCGCGCCATCACGTCGGCGCTGCCGATGGAGAGGACGCCCGCCGCGTTGACGAGCACGTCGAGGTCGCCGAGCGCGTCGTTCGCCTCGGCGACGACGCGTGCCACGGCGTCCTCGTCGC
>DATDGU010000365.1:0-31186 GCA_036521915.1 Acidimicrobiia bacterium
AGGCTGCCGCCGCCGAGGTCGAAGCACAGCGCCGGCGCCGGCTCGAGCAGCACGCTCGCCCGGACCGCGCCGAAGATGAGCTCCGCCTCCCGTCTCCCGCTGATCACCTCGACGGCCACGCCGGTCTGGGCCTCGATACGGTCGACGAGCGCGTCGCCGTTCGACGCCTGGCGGATCGCGCTCGTCGCGCACGCGTGCGTCTCGGTCGCGCCGGCGGCGTCGGCCAGGAGCTTGAAGCGCCGCACGGTCTGCACCGCGACGTCCGCCGCGCCGGTCGTGATCCGCCCCTTCGTCGCGACGACGTCGCCCAGGCGGATCATCGCCTTCTCCCGCGCCAGCGCCTCGAAGTGCCCGTCCGACTGCACGTCCGCGACCAGCAGGTGGAACGAGTTGGTCCCCAGATCGAGCGCGGCGATCCGCACGCGGCGAATGTAGCGGTACGCTCCGGGCGCCACGATCGTCCCGACGAAGCGAGGAAGCGATGGCCGACTTCGACGCTGAACCCCGGATGCTCATCGACGGGAAGCTCGTCGACGCCGCGTCGGGCGCCACGTTCGCCAACGTGAACCCGGCCACCGAGGAGGTCGTCGGCCAGGTCGCCGACGCCGCGCCCGAGGACATGGAGCGCGCCATCGGCGCCGCCCGACGCGCCTTCGACGAGACGGACTGGGCCACGAACCGTGACCTGCGCCGCCGATGCCTCCAGCAGCTGAAGGACGCCCTCGCCCGCGAGCGCGAGACGCTGCGGCCCCAGGTCGTCTCCGAGGTCGGCACCCCGATCATGCTGACCTACGCCATCCAGCTCGACTCCTGCATCGACGACCTGCAGTGGGACATCGACATGATCGACGCCTACGAGTGGGAGCAGGACCTCCCGGTCCACGAGTTCATGGGGATGCGCAGCGCGCGGCGCGTCTACAAGGAGCCGGTCGGCGTCTGCGGCGCGATCACGCCCTGGAACTTCCCGTTCATGCTCAACCTCTCGAAGCTCGGCCCGGCGCTCGCCGCGGGCAACACGGTGGTGCTGAAGCCCGCCCCGGACACGCCGTGGAGCGCCACCTTCATCGGGCGCCACGCCGCCGAGCAGACCGACCTGCCGCCCGGCGTACTGAACATCGTCACCGCCGGTGACAAGGCCGCGGTCGGCGAGGTGCTGACCGGCGACCCGCGGGTCGACATGATCAGCTTCACCGGCTCCTCGGGCACAGGGAAGCGCATCATGGCCCGCGGTGCCGACAGCCTGAAGCGCGTGTTCCTCGAGCTCGGTGGCAAGTCGGCCAACATCGTCCTCGACGACGCCGACTTCGGCGCGGTCGTGCCGTCCGGGTCCATGACGTGCATGCACGCCGGTCAGGGCTGCGCGATCACGACCCGGATGCTCCTGCCCGCCTCCCGCTACGACGAGGGCGTCGAGCTCCTGAAGGCTGCGTTCGAGAGCTTCCCGTACGGCGATCCGACCGACCCGAGCAACCTCATGGGGCCGCTGATCAACGCGCGCCAGCGCGAGCGGGTGCTCGGCTACATCGAGAAGGGCAAGGCGGAAGGCGCGCGGCTGGTCGTCGGCGGTGGCGTCCCGTCGCAGTTCCCGAAGGGCTATTTCGTCGAGCCGACCCTCTTCGTCGACGTCGACCCGGACTCGACGATCGCCCAGGAGGAGATCTTCGGGCCCGTCCTCTCGGTGCTTCGATACCAGGACGACGACGACGCGGTCCGCATCGCGAACAACTCGCGCTACGGTCTCTCCGGCGGTGTCTCGGGGGCGTCGCTGGAGCGGGCGCTCGGCATCGCGTCGCGGATCCGCACCGGGACGATCGCGGTGAACGGCGGCGCGTGGTTCGGTGCCGACTCGCCGTTCGGCGGCTACAAGGAGAGCGGGATCGGCCGGGAGCACGGCGTCGCCGGCTTCGAGGAGTACCTGGAGCTGAAGACGGTCGGGTTGCCCGCCGACGCCGCCTGAGGAATGGCCCGCCTGCGGGCCGACGACCTCGACCGGCTCGCGGCCCTGCTGGCCGAGCTGCGCGCTCTCGAGGGGCTGTCCGAGCGCAGCCCGGCGACGTTCACGCGGGGGCGCGCCCTTTCTGCACTTCCACTCCCTCACGGAGGGCCTCGTCGCCGACCTGAAGGTCGGGAACGGGTGGCGGCGCTATGCGACCGACCGGGCGGGCGACCGGCGCCTCGTGCTGCGCGACGCCCGTCGTGTCCTGCGGGGCGACGTCGGCCGGCTCGCCGGCCGGCCGACCTGATTCGGCGTACCGCGTCGATCCGGGGCCGACGCCGATCTCGGTCGGCGGCCACCCGTCGTCGTCACCCGCGCCGTCCCGTGATCGCGCCCCGGGCGTCGGGCGGCGCGTGCCTCGTCGGCGGGCGCGCGGGACCCCGCCGCTACGATTCGTGGGAGACACCGATCTGGAGGCGACACGCAATGGCGACCACCGACACCGACCTCGCCGAACTCAGGTTGCCCCACGGGTACCTGCCGCAGTTCGCCACCGTCGAGGAGGAGCGGCGCCACCGCCAGGAGCGGCTCGCGGCCTCGTTCCGGCTCTTCGGCAAGTTCGGCTTCGACGAAGGCGTCGCCGGACACATCACCGCTCGTGACCCCGAGCACCTCGACCACTTCTGGGTGAACCCCTTCGGGATGAACTTCAAGCACATCCGGGTCTCCGACCTCGTCCGGGTCGACGCCACCGGTCAGGTCGTCGAGGGGGACTACGGCGTGAACGCGGCCGCGTTCGCGATCCACTCCCAGGTCCACGCCGCCCGGCCCGACGTGATCGCCGCCGCGCACTCCCACTCGCTGCACGGCAAGGCCTGGTCGACGCTCGGTCGGCTCCTCGAGCCGCTCACCCAGGACGCGTGCGCCTTCTACGAGGACCACGACGTCTTCGACGACTACACGGGCGTCGTCTTGGACCTCGAGGAGGGCAAGCGGATCGCGCACGCACTCGGCGACGGGAAGGCCGCCATCCTCCGCAACCACGGGCTGCTCACGGTCGGGCACTCCGTCGACGAGGCCGTCTGGTGGTTCATCACGATGGAGCGCTCCTGCCAGGCCCAGCTCCTCGCCGAAGCCGCGGGCACCCCCGTGCTGATTAGCCCGGACGCGGCGCGCCTCACCGCCTCGCAGGTCGGCTCGCACGTCGCCGGCTGGTTCAGCTTCTCTCCGCTGTACGACGCGATCGTGCGCGAGCAGCCCGACCTCCTGGAGTGACCCGACGGCTCGTCGCGCTCGGCGGCGCCGTCCTCACGGTCGTGATGCTCGCGGGCCCGGCGCGGGCAGCGTCCCAGGCCCCTGACGCCGCGCCGTGCCGGGCCGCACCGACCGTGACCGCGGCGCACCGGCCGCTCACCGACGCGCGGCCGGCCGTCCTGCCGCCGACGCCCGATGTGCTCGCGAGCGCCCGCACCGCCGGCGTGGCCCGGGTGACGGCCGTCCTCTACCGGGGTCCGCGACCCGCGGCACCGCACCGGCCCGCGAACTTCGTCGGGCCGGTCCCACCGTTGCGTTGCCAGGTGGTGCGCCTCGCTGTCGTCCGCACGCTGGAAGGCGCACCGGGGACCACCCTCGTCGTGGTGAAGCCGGAGGCTCCGTACACGCTCGCGGCGTCGCGTCGCGTGCAGGCCGGCACGTTCCTGCTCGACGGCGCCACCCCGTATCCCACGATCCTCGGCAACTACGGGCCCGCGTCCTACGACCCCGCGGCCGTCGCCACCGCGCTGGCGAGCGGCTGATCTACGAGGACTTCGAGCGGGCGAACTCCTTGGTTCCCGCCAGGAACGCGTCCGGGTCCCCGAACTTTCCCGCGACCACGTCGGCGAACCAGCCCGGTACGTAGGCCTCGAACGTCCCGGCGTCGAGCTGGGCCATGACCGGCTCGACGATCGCCTCGACCGGCAGCATCTCGACCGAGTCGGAGAAGCCCGGCTCGTTGTCCGGCAGGTGGAACAGCTCGGTGTCGAGCACGCCCGGGTTCACGACGTGGACGAGGACGTCCGTGTCGCGCAGGTCGACCGCCATCGACTCCGAGAAGGCGGTCATCGCCGCTTTGCTCGCGCCGTACGCGCCCTCGATCGGCGGGCCGAGGCGGGCCGCGACCGACGAGATGTTCACGATGCGACCGGACCGCTCGATGAGCGTCGGCAGCAGGGCGAGGATCAGGCGCACCGGCGAGAGATAGTTGATCCGCATCACCGCGTCGACCTCGGCGGGGGAGAGGCGGCGGACGTCACGCCGCTTCGGGATCCCCGCGTTGTTCACGAGCACGTCCACGCCGTCGAGCTCGTCGTTCGCCCGCGCCGCGAACGCCTCGATGCCGTCGAGGTCGGCGAGGTCGACCGTCCAGGCCCGCGAGTCGGGTGCGTGCTGCTGGAGGCGGGCCAGCACCTCGTCGAGCCGGTCGGCGCGGCGGGCGCAGATCCCCACCGTCGCGCCGCGCTCGGCGAACCCCTCGGCCAGGGCGGCGCCGATCCCCGACGACGCGCCGGTCACGAGCACGTGCTTGCCTCCCACCGAGTAGCTCATGGCCCCGACGCTACCGGGGGTTGCCGGGTACTGTCCGGCGCCGTGCCGCTCGACCCGACGTCAGCGCTGCTCACCGACCGGGTCGCGGTCGTGACCGGGGCCGCCGTCGGCATCGGCGAGGCGGTCGCGGGGGCGCTGGCCCGCTTCGGGGCCCACGTCGGGGTCTGCGACCGCGACGTGCCCAACCTCGACGCGACGGCCGACACGATCGAGGCGGCCGGACGGCGGGTCGTCGCCGCGGAGCTCGACGTGCGCGACGAGGCAACGAGCGCCGCGTTCGTCGAGCGCGTGGCCGACGAGCTGGGGCCGATCGACATCCTGGTCAACAACGCCGGCGGCGGCTTCTTCGCGGACTTCCTCGGCGTGAACGCGAAGGGTCAGGATGCGCTGATACGCGAGAACTTCGGGAGCGTCACGAACCTGGTCCGCCCCACCGTCGCCCGGATGCCGGGGCGGGGCGGCTCGATCGTCAACCTCACGTCGATCGAGGCCCACCGTGCCGCGCCCGGGTTTGCCGTGTATTCGGCGATGAAGGCCGCGGTGGCGAACCTGACGATGAGCCTCGCCCTCGAGCTCGGGCCGCGCCGGATCCGCGTCAACTGCGTGGCGCCCGATGTCATCCCGACGCCGGGTGTCGGGCCCATCGAGGTGCACACGCCGCTGCCCATCGCCGGCGAGGCCGACGACGTCGCCGCCGCGGTCGTGTTCCTCGCCGGCGACCTGGCGCGCTTCGTCACGGGGACGACGATCCACGTCGACGGTGGCAACCTCGCGGCCGGCGGGTGGCACCGCGCCGCCGACGCCTCGTACACGACGCATGCGTGAGGCGAGGAGCCGCCCGTGAAATTCGGTGTGGCGCTCGGGCGCCTCAACCCCGCGTACTTCGTCGAGTGCAGCCTCGCGGCGGATCGGCTCGGCTACGAGTCGGTGTGGCTACCGGAGCATCTCGTGTTCACGACGCAGATGAGCCGGTCACCGCACCCCGGCGAGGAGCATCCGCCCGTCCCCCCGACCACACCGATCTTCGACGCGTTCACCTACCTCGCCAACCTCGCCGGCCGAACCGAGCGGGTTCGCCTCGGCACCCACGTCTACAACATCGGGCTGCGACACCCCTTCGTCGCGGCGCGTGCGGTGCAGACGCTCGACATCGTGTCCGGCGGGCGTGTCGAGTTCGGGGTCGGCGCGAGCTGGCTCGAGGAGGAGTGGGTCGCGGCCGAGCTCGACTTCCATCGCCGGGGTCGGCGCGTCGACGAGGCGCTGGCCGTGTGCAAGAGGCTCTGGACCGAGGACGAGGTGTCGCACCACGGGGAGTTTTTCTCCTTCGACGGCGTCGTCTTCGAGCCCAAGCCGCTGCAGCAGCCGTGGCCGCCGATCCTGATCGGCGGCGAGAGCGGCGCCGCGCTGCGGCGCGCCGCCACGCTCGGCGACGGGTGGATCGGGATGGGCCACGACTTCGAGAGCGGCGCCCGCCAGGTCGAGCGGCTGCGCGAGCTGCTCGCCGACGCCGACCGCGATCCCCACGCCTTCCAGTTCTGCCTCGGTGGTCCCGTCGAGTCCGCCGACGACATCGCCCGCTGGGAGGCGATCGGTATCACTCGCCTCATCGTCTCCCCCTGGGCCCGCTCGCGGGAGGCGGCCGCGGGCCTCGAGCGCTTCGCCGAGGTCGCCGGCCTGCACTGACGGCGACCGCTCAGGCGACCGCGCGACGACGAACACCCGGCGGAACGGGAACACCGTGCCGTGCGGACCGGGCGGGTAGAGCGCGACGAGGCGCTCGTTCAGCTCGGCGAGGAACTCGTCACGCCGCGCCGGCGCGCCGAGGGCGTCGAGGACCGGGCGCAGGGCCGTGCCCTTCATCCACTCGAGCACGGGGGCCGGGCCGTCCAGCACGTGGACGTACGTGGTCTCCCACGCGTCGACGGACGCGCCCGCGTCGGCGAGCACCGCGAGGTAGTGCGCGGGATCGAACGACCCGCCGCGGCCCGCCACGCCGTCGGGCAGCGCCTCTCGCCACCGCGGCGTCGCGAGCACCTCGTCGATCGCCCGGTGCGACGGGCTGTCGAAGTTGCCCGGGACCTGGAACGCCAGCCAGCCGCCCGGCGCGAGGTAGGTGAGCCACCGGGCGGCGAGCCGGTCGTGGTCGGGGATCCAGTGCAGGAGCGCGTTGGCGACGAGCACGTCGAGGGGTGCGGGCGGCTGCCACGTCGTGGCGTCGTCCAGGGTGAAGCGCACGCGTGGCGTCGCGCGCTCGGCCGCTTGCTCGACCATGGCGGGCGACGAATCGAAGCCGAGCACCTGCGCCGTCGGCCAGCGCTCGGCGAGCGTGACCGTCAGGTTGCCGGGCCCGCAGCCCGCGTCCACGACCTGGCGCGGCACGTCCGCTCGCAGCGGGGCGAGCAGGTCGAAGAAGGGGCGGGCGCGGGAATCGGCGAAGCGCAGGTACTGCGCCGGGTCCCACGTCGCGCCGGCCACGGCGGCGGCCTACGGCCCCTCGCCGAGGAGACGGTCCGGGTCGGTGTCGAAGTCGCGGATCGTGCCGCGGTTGCGGCGCGACAGCTCGACCGTGCCGGGCTGCATCGTGTGACAGACCGCGCCCTGCACGTCGACGATGTCGACCGCGCAGGGGACGGCGTCGAGGTCCATGCCGCGCCCCATCCCGATGTCGCACCCGCGGCGCAGCACGATGGCGGCCTCCGCCTCGTCGACGGGCAGGTGCTCGTCGGCCCAGCGCAGGAACCCGCCGCGCCAGCGCGTCTCGGAGTAGGGGGGCGGATCGACGCAGACGCGCCCGTCGAGGACCCACGCGAGCCGCTCGACGCCGTCGCGCCAGAGCCGGACCGTGTGGCGGCCGCCGAGCTGCGCGCCGGCGGGGATCTCGAGGTCGTACTGGCGCGTGGTCCCGGGGGCCCCGCCCCGCGCCGCGTGGGCGACGGCGAGGCCGGCGAGGTCGAACATGTGGGTGCAGTTCATCCGCGGGTCGGCCCAGTCCCCGACGGCGAGGCAGCGCGGTGAGAGCGGCATCCCGGCGAGCGCCCGCAGCGGCTCGGCGGCGCCGGGGCAGGTCGACCACGGCCAGCGCAGCGACCGGGCCTCGATCGATTCGACGCGCTCGCCGTCGTGGCGCAGCGCGACCCGGAAGTAGTGGAGGTCGTCCTCGAGCCCGCCCTCGACGAGACCGGGCTCCGACACGACGACGCGGAGGCGACGCCGGAACGACCCCGTGCGGTACGGCCCGTTCACGTGCTGCGCGTCCTCCCGCCCGGGTAGTTCCCACCGCCGAAGCGGGCGTCGAGCGCGTCGTAGTCGACGAGGAACCCGGCGCGGGGGAGCGCGTCGACGAACTCCACCGTCCGTGGCTTCTTGTACGGGGCCATCGAGGCCCGGCAGTGGTCGATGAGCTCGTCGGCGCCGACCGTCGCCCCATCCGCCAGCACCACGACGGCCTTCACGCTCTGGACCCACGTGTCGTCGGGCACGCCGATCACCGCGCACTCGGCGACCGCCGGGTGGGTCGCGACGCAGCGCTCGACCTCGGCGGGATAGATGTTCTCCGCCGCCGACTTGATCATGCGCGTCTTGGGCCCGATGAAGGTGATCGACCCGTCCGCCTCGCGCCGGCCGAGGTCCCGGGTGTGGTGCCAGCCGCCCCGCTGGCGGCGGGCGTTCTCCTCGGGCCGGTTCCAGTAGCCCAACATGACGGTCGGGCCGCGCATCACGAGCTCGCCCACCTCGCCCGGCGGCAGCTCGCGGTCGTCGTCGTCGAAGACCGCGACCCGCGCGAGCGGTGACGAGCGACCGTGTGTCCCCGTGCCGTCGAGCCCGAGGCAGCTGTAGGTGATCATCCCCATCACCTCGGTCTGCCCGTAGCCCCCGGGGCGGCACGCCCACGCGCTCGTGTCCGGGCTCGTCACGGCGTCCCACGCTGGCCGGCCGGGCGCCGAGCGCAGGCTCGACAGGTCGTGGCCGCCCGCGGCGCGCGCGTCGAGCACCTGCTCCACGGTCGGCCCGACGAGGAACGCACCGGTGCAGCGCTCCGCCGCGATGATGCGACACAGCAGCTCAGCGTCGACTCGGCGCACGAAGACGTTCGTCCCACCGGCGACGAACGTCGCGAACGTGTGCATCAGCGTCCCGAGGTGGAAGAGCGGGCCGCTGTTCAGGTAGACGTCGTCGGCGGTCGTCCCCGTGTAGTGCCCGTACACGAGGCCCTGACTGATGCACGCCGTGTGGCTGAGCATCGCGCCGTTGGGCTTGCCCTCGAACGCCGCGGTGTAGATGACGAGGAGGGGTGACGCCGGGTCGACGGGCCGGTCCGGGTCGACGGCCGGCTGGCTGGCGACCCAGCCCTCGTACCCGTCGTCGCCGTCGTGCTGGACCCACCGGGCGCGCCGGCCGGTGCGCGCCCGGACGGCGCGACTCGCCTCGCCGACCTCCTCCTCCTGCCAGATCACGACGCGGGGATCGAGGTCGTCGACGACGAACGCCAGCTCCTCGGGGCGCTGGCGCCAGTTGGCCGGGCAGAACAGCGCGCCGAGCTTGGCCGCGGCGAGGAGGCTCTCGAGCAGCCGGAACGAGTTCTGGCCGAGCCACAGGACGCGCTCGCCCGCGTTCACGCCCTCGGCGGCGAACGCCGCGGCGAGCCGGTTCACCCGGGCGTCGAGCCCGGCGTAGGGCAGCCGTGTGTCGCCGTCGACCGCCGCGAGCGTCCGGGGCCGGCCGCGGGCGTGCTCACGCAGCACGTCACCGAGGGTCAGCGCGTGGAGGGGGTCCAACCGGGTCAGCCGTCGAGCGAGTCGCGATACGCCATCGGGAGCAGCTCGATGAGCTGTCCCTCCGGGTCGCGGACGAACACGCCGAAGCCGATGTTCGTGTCGGTCAGCACCTCGCCGCCGTGGGCGGCGACCGAGGCGCAGGCCTCCTCCAGGTCGTCGACCGACAGCGAGAGGTGCGTCAGGCCCACCTCGTTCATCGCTCGGGCGCGGGCCGGTCCCGGGCGCGCGCCGGCGCCGTCGAACTGCAGCAGCTCGAGGACGAGACCGTCGCGGCGCAGGTAGCACGCCGTCATGCCGATCGGCGGGTTCAGGCGCAACAGCTGGTCGGAGGGGGAGTCGGGCGGGCTGATCTCGCGCCAGAACTCGAATCCGAACACGTTCTCGTAGAACGCCCGCGTTCGGGACAGGTCCGTGACGCACTGGCCGAGATGGTTGACGACCGCCGCCATGGGCGCATGATCGCGCACGGCGACAGGGTGGGGATCCGCCCCGCGGCCGGTCGAGCCCTGGGCTAGGAGGGCGGGCGGACGTTGATGACGAGCGTGAAGATCGCGGTGAGGACGTCCTCACCGGTCTGCTGGTTCTTCCAGCGGGTCTCGGTCACGTAGAACTCGAGCTTGCCGCCGTTCGACCGCTCCTTCTCGTACACGTCGGTGATGACGGTCTGGCCCTCGAGGACGTCGCCGACGTGCGGCCAGGAGTGGTACTCGAAGGCCTGCTCGCCGTGGAGGATGGCGCGGCCTGGCCCGCGCAGCTTCTCGATCGGCAGCCCGGCGGCGCCACCCGTGCCCAGGGAGCCCCAGTAGGACATGACGAACGGGAACGTGGGCGGGACGGGCGCGGCGTCGCCCCGGTAGACGTCGTCGGGGTCGCCGAGCGCGTCGGCGAAGACCCGCACGGGCCCGCGCTCGATCACGACGGTCTGGGTCCCGCCTTCCTGGCCTTTGAGCTCGGTGAGGGCCACGCCACGCTCCTTCGGTCGGCGCGGGACGTTACCGGAGCCAGTCGGCGCCGTGCGCCGCGAGCCGGTCGCGGAACGCGTCCGGGACGGGGTCGACGTCCGCGCCCAGGAGCGCGTGCTCGCAGCGGGCGCCGTACGCCGTCGCGTACACCCATGAGGCCCGGACGACCCGCCACTCCCGCTCGTCGAAGGAGCATCCGCGCGCGCGCTCGTAGTCCTCGACGAACGCGATCGCCTCGGCGAGCGTCGGCACGTGGGCGATCGGCTGCGACCAGTCGATCGTGAACGCGTGGGCGATCTGGCCGACGGCGACGGTCTCCGCGTCGAGCCGCAGGCTGTCCCAGTCGTAGACGGCGACCAGCTCGTCGCCGTCCAGGCGCAGATGCTCCGCGCGGAAGTCGACGTGGGTCAGCACGGTCGAGCCCGCCGCCTCGCGCGCGACCCGCGCGGCGGCTCGCGCCCCCAGGTCCTCGATCCAGTCGGCGCCGTCGGTGGTGGCCTCGAAATCGAACACCGGGCTGTGGGGCGGTGGGAACACGCGCGTCCGGCCGCGGGGCACGACCGGCCGGTCGAGCGCGGGGTCGTCGGCCAGGTCGGCGGTGAGCCTCAGCAGCCGGTGCGCGCTCGAGGCCACCACGCGCCGCGCGCGGGGCTGCGTCGCGTCCGGTGCCACGCCGACGTCGAGCATCGCCTCCACGACGGCCAGCGCCGGCCCGAGCGGCGCGGGGCCGCCCAGCGGCTGCGGTGCCGGGAAGCCGCGGCGATGCAGCTCGCGTTGCACGCGCTGGATCGCCGCGAGCTCGGACGGCGCCGTGTGGGGCTGGTGCACCTTGAGGACCACGGCGCGGCCGTCGTCCAGGTCGAGGCCGAGCGCACATCCCGTGCTCGTGGCGTAGAAGCGTGGGGCCGCGATCCCCGCGCCGATCTCGCGGCGCAGGAAGTCGTCGGCGAGGACGGCCATGGCCGTCGCGTCCGTCGTCCCGAAGCACGCCCGGTCGACGGGTGCCGCGGGATACGCGTCGAGGGTGGCCTGGATCGTCGCGGCCGTGGCCGCGAGCGCGGCGGGCAACGGTCGGCTCAGGTCGACGCCGTCGGCACCCGCAGGTGGTGCTTCATCACCTTGCCGGTGGCGTTGCGGGGCAGCTCGTCGACGAACACGAGCCGGCGGGGCCGCTTGTAGTCGGCGAGGCGGTCGGCGACGAAGGCGCCGAGATCGTCCGCGTCGAGGTCGCTGCCGGGCCGGCGGACGATCCACGCGCCGACGTCCTCGCCGAGCACCGCGTGCGGGACCCCGGTGACGGCGGCCTCCTGGACGTCGGGGTGTTCGAGCAGCACGGCCTCGACGTCGGTCGCGTAGATGTTGTTGCCGCCGCGGATGATCATGTCCTTCTTGCGGCCGCAGATGTAGAGGTAGCCGTCCTCGTCGAGGTAGGCGAGGTCCCCGCTCCGCAACCAGCCGTCGTCGGTCCACGTCGCGGCCGTCGCGTCGTCGTTCTTGTAGTACTCGCGCTGCTTGCCCTGCATGCGCAACCACAGCTCACCGACGACGCGGGGCGCGGCCTCCTGGCCCGCCTCGTCGACGATCCGGATCTCCATCGGCCCGAAGGGCTTGCCGACCGAGCCGATCCGCTTCTTGATCTCCTCCTTCGGCATCACGATGAAGGCCGGGCCCGCCTCGGTCATGCCGTAGGAGTTGCCGACCGTCGCCTCGGGCAGGCGCTCGATGAGGCGCAGCTGGGTCTGGGGGGCGAGCGGCGCGCTCCCGATCGACACCTGCTGGAGGCTCGAGAGGTCCCGACGCTCGAAGTCGGGATGGGCGACGATCAGCTCGGCGAACGCGGGCACGAGCATGGCGAACGCGGGACGCTCCCGCTCGACGTAGTCGAGCCAGCGGCCGGCGTCGAAGCGCGGCTGGTAGAGGCCGACGAGGCCCATCTTCATCGGGTTGTAGATGAACGCGATGCCGGCGAACGTGAACATCGGCGCGCCGTGGATCCAGCCCTGGCCCGTCCACGCCGGTTCGTGGTTCGGGATCATCGCCAGGTTGGAGTGGCGGACGGCGATGCCCTTCGGGAGCCCGGTCGTGCCCGAGGTGTACATGACGTCGGCGAGGTCGGAGACGTCGCGGGGGACCTGGAAGTCGCTCGTGTCCCCGGCGCCGACCTCGTCCCAGGGTGCGACGTCATCGCCGTCGGCGCTCACGACGACGCGCAGCGACGGGACCTGGTCACGCACCGCCTGCACCGTTGGCAGCAGCGACCCGTCGGTGAGCACCGCCGCGACCTCGGCGTGCCCGAGGATGGCGGCGAGCTCGGGCTCGGACAGTCGGACGTTCGTCGGCACGGCGACCGCGCCGGCCTTGTGGATCGCGGCGTACGCGACGATCCAGCGCAGCACCTCACCGCTCGGCAGGTACACCGAGACGCGCTCACCGGGCTGCACGCCGAGCGCCGCGAGGCCGCGGGCCAGCGCGTTCGACTCGCTGTCCCAGCCGGCGAACGTGATCGACGTGGCGGCGTCCAGGTTGCGGTAGGCGAGCGCGTCCGGGTGCTCGCGCGCCATGAACCGAAGCTGATCGACCTGCAGCTCACCCCACGCCGGCACGGCCTGCGACGGTAGCCCACCGACCTGACAGGCCCGTCAGGGTAGGGTCGGGTGCCAGGCACCGAGGAGGACCCGTGGGAGACGCCGTCATCGTCGCCGCTGCCCGCACGCCGATCGGCACGGCGCGGAAGGGGTCGATCGCGTCCCTGACTGCGTTTGACCTCGGCCGGATCGCGGTCGAGTCCGCCGTGAAGCGCGCTGGGATCCCCACCGAGGACCTCGACGACATCGTCCTCGGCGAGGTGCTCCAGGGCGGCGGTGACATCGCCCGCTACGTCGCCGTCGAGCTCGGCTTCACCGAGGTGCCCGGCATGGCCCACAACCGCCACTGCGCCTCCGGGATGGCCGCCGTGCAGACCGCGGCGGCGAACATCCGCGCCGGCATGGACCGGGTCGTCGTGGCCGGCGGCACCGAGAGCATCAGCCAGGCCCCGCAGGTCTTCCGCAAGCTCGCCGGCCCCTACGGCGGCGTGCAGCCATGGCTGTCCCCGTCGCACCCCGAGACGCCAGACGCGCCGGCGATGGACATGTCGATCACCGTCGGCTGGAACACCGCCCAGCGCGCCAACGTGACGCGCGAGGAGATGGACGACTGGGCGTACCAGTCCCACATGCGGGCCGTGGCGTCGATCGACAACGGCTCGTTCCGTGACGAGATCATCGCCGTCGAGGTGCCGGCCGGTCGGGGCGAGACGCGGATCTTCGACACCGACGAGCATCCCCGGCGCGACACCACGCTCGAGCGGCTCGCGAAGCTGCCGCCCCTGCACCCCGAGATCCCCGGCTTCTCGATCACGGCCGGGAACTCGTCCGGCCTCAACGACGGCGCCTGCGCGATGGTGCTGTGCGACGACCAGTACGCCGCCGACCACGATCTCGACGTCCTCGCCATCGTGCGCTCCTGGGCGTCCGCGGGCGTGCCGCCGGCCGACACCGGCCTCGGGCCGACCGTCGCCATCCCGAAGGCGCTGCAGCGCGCCGGGCTCGGTGTCGACGACGTCGCGCTCGTCGAGATCAACGAGGCGTTCGCGTCGATGGCCGTGGCGTCGAGCCGCATCCTCGGCTTCTCGCACGACATCGTGAACGTGAACGGCAGCGGCTGCAGCCTCGGCCACCCCGTCGCCTGTACCGGCGCCCGCATGATCACCACGCTCACCCACGAGCTGCGCCGGCGCGGCGGTGGCGTCGGCGTCGCGAGCATGTGCGCCGGCGGTGGGATGGGCTCGGCGACCGTGCTCGAGGTGCCGGCCCCCTAACCGGCTCCCCTCGCGGCCGGCTCGGCCGGCCGACACGGACCAGGCGATACATTGCGCGCCATCTGCGCCGACCTCGACGACGACCTGGCGCTCGCGCTGTCACTCGCCGACGCGGCCGATGCGATCACCACGCGGCGGTTCCGCGCCCGTGACCTGCAGGTGCACACCAAGCCCGACGCCACGCCCGTGACCGAGGCGGACCGCGCCGTCGAGTCGATGGTGCGGGACCGCCTCGCGGCCGATCGACCCGGTGACGCGGTCGTCGGCGAGGAGTTCGGCGCGTCGGGGCAGGGGAGGCGCCGATGGATCGTCGACCCGATCGATGGCACGAAGAGCTACGTGCGGGGCGTGCCCGCCTGGGCGACCCTGCTCGCGCTCGAGGTCGACGGCGACGCCGTCGTCGGCGTCGCGTCCGCGCCCGCGCTGGGGCGACGCTGGTGGGCGCGGACGGGCGGCGGTGCGTTCGCGAACGGCGACCCGATCCGCGTGTCGGAGGTCACCCGGCTCGAGGACGCGCACGTGTGCGCGCCGAGCATCCGGGCGTTCGACACTGCGGGGCTCGGTGCGGAGTTCCGGGCGCTCATCGCGCGCTGCTGGCACGTCGGCGGGTTCCCCGACTTCTGGGGGCACGTGCTCGTCGCGGAGGGCGCGGCGGACGTCATGGTCGAGCCCGTGCTCTCACTGTGGGACGTCGCCGCGCTGCACCCGATCGTCGAGGAGGCCGGCGGTCGGATCAGCGACTTCGGCGGCGTCCCGCGGGCCGACGACGCGCCGTGCCTCACGACGAACGGGCGCGTCCACCGCGAGGCCGTCGCGGTCATGGCGGGTGGGGTATGAGCGTCCCCGTCACGGTCGGGATCGACATCGGCACCTCCTCGGTCAAGGCGGTCGCGGCCGACGAGGACGGCACCGTCGTCGCCAGCGCGCGCGTCCCCCACGAGATGCGCGTCCCCGCCCCGGGGCGCCTCGAGCACGACGCCGCCGACGCCTGGCGGACCGGGCCCCGGCGCGCGCTGCGCGAGCTCGGCGACCTCGACGTGCGCGGCGTCAGCGTCGCCGCGATGGTCCCGTCCCTCACCGCGGTTGACGCGGGCGGCGTGCCCATCCAGCCCGGCCTCCTCTACGGCGACGAGCGCGGCCACACCGGCAAGGCCGGCAACCCGATCGAGTCCGGCGAGCTGCTCGCGTTCCTCGACTGGCTCGTCCAAGCGGCCCCGGACGCCGCCGGCTACTGGCCGGCGCAGGCCGTCGCCAACCACGCGCTCAGCGGCGAGGCCGTGCTCGACACCTCCACGGCCGCCACGGCGCACCCGCTCTTCGACTGGCAGACGTGGGATCCGGCGGTCGCCGCCGAGCACGGGACCCGCCCCGACCAGTTCCCGCGGCTCGTCCCGACCGCGTTCGAGGCCGGCCACGTCGACGGTGACGGCCCACCGCTCGCGTCGGGCTGCATCGACGCGCTCGCCGAGCAGCTCGTCGCCGGCGCGGACCACGACGGCGACGTGCTCGTCCTGCTCGGCACCACACTCATCATCTGGGCGGTGACCGACCGCCTCGACGAGGTCCCCGGGCTCTACACGCTGCCCCACACCGCTAAGGGCAAGATGCTCGTCGGCGGGCCCAGCAACGCCGGCGGGCTGTTCTGCAACTGGGCCGCGTCGCTGCTCGGCGCCCCGACGACGCCGCCCGACCCGCGCCGCGTCCCCGTCTGGGCGCCCTACCCGCGGGGGGAGCGCTCCCTCATGCACGACGCGACGCGACGCGGCGCACTCGTCGACCTCGACCTGACCCACGACGCGGCCGCCGTGCGCCGGGCCGCGTTCGAGGCGTCCGGGTTCGTGGCCCGGCGGATCCTCGACGTGGCGCGAGAGCACCACGGCATCGCGCCGCGACGCCTCGTCGCGTCGGGGGGTGGCACCCGGGTGGACGAGTGGGTCCAGGCCGTCGCCGACGCCACCGCGCTGCCCGTCGAGTGCGTCGCGGTGCCCGAAGGCGGCGCGCTCGGCTCGGCCTGGCTCGCTCGCATCGCCGCGGGATTCGAGGAGCCGATGGCGATGACCGAGGGCCGGCGGTGGGCGCGGCGTGGCCGCACGGTCGAGCCCGACCCCGTCTGGGTCGACGCGATGGCGCCACGGTACGAGCGGTTCCTCGAGGTCTCGGCGTAGGCTCGTCGGCCGTGACCTCCACTCTGCCGCTCGCCAACTGGGACCCGATGGCGCAGTTCGGCGCCGACGCGCACAGCGTGCGCGACCCGCACCCGGAGCTCGCCCGTCGCCGCCGGGAGCAGCCCATCGCGCCCCGCGCCGCCTGGGGGGAGGGCGGCAAGGCGGTCAGCGGGTACGAGCTGTACCGCTACGACGACTGTGCGGCCGTGCTGCGCGACAACGAGACGTTCTCGTCCGAGAGCATCCGGGCCAACATGGAGATGGTCATGGGCCCATACCCGCTCGTCGGCATGGACGAGCCCGACCACAAGCGGCTCCGGTCGCTCGTCGCCCAGGCGTTCCGCCAGAAGACGCTCGCGCACTTCGAGGACGATCTGGTCGTCCCCGTCGTCGACGAGATGATCGACGGGTTCGTCGACCGGGGCGAGGCCGAGCTCGTCCGCGAGATGACGTACCGCTACCCGGTGCAGGTCATCGCGGTGATCCTCGGGCTCCCACGGGACGACTACGAGCGGTTCCACGCCTGGGCGTCGGCGATCATCAGCGTCGGGGCGCAGCCGATGGAGGGCGTCAAGGCCTCCGCCGAGCTGCGCGGCTACCTCGAGGGTGTGCTCGCCGACCGCCGCGCCCACCCGCGCGAGGACCTCGTGAGCGAACTCGCGAGCACCGAGCTCGACGGGGAGCGCCTCGGTGACGAGGAGCTCTACTCGTTCGTGCGCCTCCTCCTCCCCGCGGGCGCCGAGACCACCTACCGGGCGACCGGCAACCTCCTCTTCGGGCTGCTGAGCGAACCCCCGCAGTTCGACGCGGTGCGCGCCGACCGGTCGCACCTCACCGCCGCCGTCGAGGAGGCGATCCGGTGGGAGCCGCCGCTGCTCATCACCTCCCGAGTCGCGGCGAAGGACGCAGAGGTCGCGGGCACGCCGATCCCTGCCGGCACCCAGATCATCCCCAATATCGGGTCCGCCAACCGCGACGAGACCCGGTGGGACGACGCCGAGACGTTCAACCTCTTCCGCGAGGCCAAGCCCGTCATCTCCTTCGGCGTCGGCCCCCACATGTGCCTCGGCATGCACCTCGCCCGCATGGAGATGCGCGCCGCGGTGAACCGCCTCCTCGACCGCTGCCCGAACCTGCGCTTCGACCCGGCGGCGGTCACCCGCGACGACCCCCACATCCATGGGGAGACCTTCCGGTCGCCGACGACGCTGCCGGTGCGCTTCGACGTCGTGGCCTGAGCCGCTGGGTCGCCGTGCTGCGCATCGAGATCGACCCCGAGAAGTGCATGGGCTCAGGCAACTGCTCGTTTTGGGCGCCCGCCACGTTCGACCTCGGTGAGGACGGCATCGCCTACGTCCTCGATCCCGAGGGTGACGACGAGGACAAGATCCTGCTCGCCGGGCAGGGCTGTCCCACCCAGGCCATCGCCATCTGGCGCGACGACCAGCGGATCGTGTGAGCCCAGCCCCGATCGTGCTGGTGCACGGCGGCGCGCACGGCGCCTGGTGTTGGCAGCCCCTCCAATCGCACCTCCAGGCACCGGCGCTCGCGGTCGACCTGCCGCCGACCGCGATCCGCGGGACGCCCGACGTGACACCACCGCCCGAGATGTTCGACCTCACCCTCAGCGACTTCGCGGACGCCGTGCTGCGCGGCGCCGACGAGGCCGGCCACGAGCGCTTCGTGCTCGTTGGCCACTCGTTGGGTGGCCTCACGATCGCCGAGGTCGCCCGGCGCGTCCCGGCACGCGTCGCGCACCTCGTGTTCGTGTCGTGCATCGTGCCGCCGGAGGGGAAGTCCAGCATCGACGCCCTCCCCGAGGATCTGCGCGAGCTGGCCGCCGAGGCGGTCCGCGCCAGCGCGCACGACCGCAACGTGACGGGCCGCATGGACGAGGCGACCCTGCGCCAGATGTTCTGCAACGACATGACCGAGGAGCAGACAGCGTTCGTCCTCGACCACTGCGGCCCCGAGGTCCCGTCGATCCTCGCCGAGCCCGTCACGCGGCGCGACATCCCGCCCGCGCTGCCGAAGACCTACGTGCGGCTGCGCCGCGACCAGTCGCTCGCGCCGGAGACGCAGGACGAGCAGATCGCGGCCCTGCGCGCATCGCCCGGCGGCACCGTCGACGTCGTGGAGCTGGACACGGGCCACGACGTGATGATCAGCGCGCCCGCGCCGCTCGCCCGCGTGCTCGACGACCTCGCGGCCTGAGCGCTCGCGCGCGTCCCCGGTAGGATCAGCGCGTGCCGATCGGTGTCTCAGACGAGCACGTCGCGCTCCACGACGCGGTGCGCGGATGGTGCGAGCGATACTGCCCACCGGCGACGCCCCGCGCGCTGCTCGACGCGGACCACGAGCCCCGGCCCGACTTCTGGGACGACCTCGCGGCGCAGGGCTGGCTCGGCCTCCACGTCGCCGAGGAGCACGGCGGCTCGGGGTTCGGCCTCCCCGAGCTCGCGGTGGTCCTCGAGCAGCTCGGCGCGGCGATGGCGCCCGGGCCGTTCCTCGCCACCACCCTCGCCGCGGCGCTCGTCCAGGCGGGTGGGAACGAGGCCGCGGCCAAGAGCCTGCTGCCGGCGCTGACGGCCGGCGATCGGATCGGCGTCGTCCACACCGCGTTCGACGACGCGCCGACCGCCGAGGAGACACCCGACGGCCTCCTCCTCCACGGCCGCGCCCGCCCTGTGCTCTCGGGCCACCTGGCCGACCTGCTCGTGACCCCGGTGCGGGTCGGGGACCGCGTGCGCTGGTGCGTGGTGGACCTGGACCAGGCGACGGTGCGGGAGCTGCCGACGGTGGACCGGACGCGGCGCGTCGCCGAGGTCGATCTCGACGGCGTCCTGGCCCCGGGCGACCGCCAGCTCGACGACCTCGACGGCGACCGGGTCCGCGATCTCACGGCCGCGGTCGTGTCGGCCGAGGCGGTCGGCGTCGCGCAGTGGTGCGTCACGACGGCGGCGGACTACGCGCGGGTCCGCGTCCAGTTCGGCCGGCCGATCGGCCAGTTCCAAGGCGTGAAGCACAAGTGTGCCGACATGGTCGGACGGGTCGAGCTGGCCCGAGCCGCGGCGTGGGATGCGGCCCGGGCCGCGGGTGAGGCGGGGTCGGCGGCGTCCCTGACCGCCGCGTCGGCGCTCTCGCTCGCCCTCGACGCCAGCTTCACCAACGCGAAGGACTGCATCCAGGTGCTCGGCGGCATCGGGTTCACCTGGGAGCACGACGCCCACCTCTACCTCCGGCGCGCGCTCACGGTTGGCAGCCTGCTCGGCCCGGCGAGCGGCTGGCGCGTGCGCGTCGGCGGCCTCGCCCGCGACGGCGCCCGCCGTCCGCTCGCCCTCGAACTCGGCGCCGCCGCCGACGCGACCCGTGCGGAGGTGCGCGCCTTCCTCGAGACGGTGCGCGACCTCGACCGTGGCGAGCAGCGTCGGCGGGTGGCCGACGAGGGCTACATCATGCCGACGTGGCCGAGACCGTGGGGTCGCGACGCGAAGGCCGTCGAGCAGCTCGTCATCGAGGAGGAGTTCCGCGCCGCGCGGGTGGCCCGACCCGGGATCATGATCGGCAGCTGGGCGCTGCCGCCCGTGATGGTCTACGGGACGCCCGAACAGCAGGAGCGCTGGATCCCGCCGACGCTGCACGGCGAGATCACGTGGTGCCAGCTCTTCAGCGAACCGGGCGCTGGCTCGGACCTCGCCGGGCTCACGACCCGGGCGTCGAAGGTCGACGGCGGGTGGCTCGTCACCGGCCAGAAGGTCTGGACCTCGATGGCCCGCCAGGCCGACTGGGGGATCCTCCTCGCCCACAGCGACCCGGACGCCCCAAAGCACAACGGGATCTCGTGCTTCATGGTCGACATGCGCCACACCGACGGGGTCGACATCCGTCCGCTGCGCGAGCTCACGGGCGAATCGATGTTCAACGAGGTCTTCTTCGACGAGGCGTTCGTCCCCGACGACTGCCTCATTGGCCCGCCCGGTGGCGGTTGGCTCGCGGCGCGCACGACGCTCGCCAACGAGCGCGTCTTCATGGGTGGCGGGATGAGCTTCGGGCGCGGCGTCGAGCAGATCCTGCACGGGCTCGCGGCACGCGAGGAGCGGGACCGTCTCGTGCTCGACGAGGTCGGCGGGCTCGTCGCGACGGCGCACGCGCTGGCCTGCCTCGGCTTCCGCCTCACGCTCGCCGCGCTGGCCGGCGCCGACCCGAGCGGGTCCGAGGCATCAGTCCGCAAGCTGCTCGGCGTCCTCCACGACCAGCACGTCCAGGAGGTCGGCCTGCAGCTCCAGGGCGCGGCCGGGGCCGTCGCCGAGGGCGACGGCGAGGCGTGGAGCCGCGGGTTCCTCTTCAACCGCAACCTGACGATCGCGGGCGGCACGAGCGAGATCCAGCGCAACATCATTGGCGAGCGCGTCCTGGGATTACCCAAGGATCCCTGAGCGCGACCGGGCGACGCCGGACGACTGCTCGACCCGCGCGCCTACCGTTTCCGTCGGGTGCTCGCCGCCGCCGACTTCACGCCGACCGCCACGGCGCTCCTCGTCGCGGCGGGCGGCGCGGCCGCCGTGTTCGCGGTCGTCTTCGCGGTCCGGTTCGCCGCCAGCTTCCCTGCGCTGTCCTCGCCGGGCCCCGAGACCGCCGACCTCGGGGACGAATCCCCCGCGGTGGCGAACCTGCTCGTGAACCGCTGCCAGGTCACCCACGCCGCGGCCGCGGCGACACTCCTGGACCTCGCGGCCCGGGGATACCTCGAGGTCTTCGAGGCCGGCGTGGACCACTACGTCGTGCGGCTCCGCACGACCGCCGCCGCCGCGCCGCTGACCCCGTACGAGGAGCAGGTAATGGACCTCGTGCGGTCGCGCGCCACCGGCGGATCCGCGCCCCTCGAGGCCGTGCAGCTGGGCGACGCCGAGGCGGCGGGATGGCACACCCGATTCTCGAAGGCGGTCGTGCGGGACGCCCGATCCCGCGGTCTGCTGCGCGGCCGCTGGTCGCGCCTCGACTGGGCCCTCTTCGCCGCCCTCGCCCGCGTCGCATGGCTGCTGCTGGCGAGCGGCCTCGACGTCTCGCACGTCGAGCAGACGGCGCGCGCCACCACCACGAGCGGCTTGCAGTCCCGCAACTTCCAGCCCCAGGACTGGTACTGGGTCGCGGTCGGCGGCTGGGCGCTGACGCTCGCGGTGATCGCCCGCTTCCGCTCGATCCGCTTCGCACCCGCGGGGTCCCAGGCGGCCGCGCGCTGGCTCGGCGTGAAGCACTACCTCGCCCACGACCGGAGCTTCGGCGACGCGCCGCCGGCCGCCGTGACGATCTGGAAACAGCTGCTGGCCTACGGCACCGCGCTCGGCGTCGCCCGCGCCGCCGCGGCGGCCATCCCGCTCAGCGTCGAGGACCGGCACACCGCCTGGAGCCGCGCCGGCGGTGACTGGCACCCGATCCACGTCGAGTATCCGCGCCACTTCGGGTACGGCGAGTCGCCACGCAGCGTGTTCCTCGGCGGCCTGCTGCGCGTCCTCTTCTGGGGCGCGCTGTGCTTCGTCATCCTGCCCGTCGCGGTGAACAGCGCATGGTCCGTCGGGAGCGACGCGCTCAACCGCCACCAGGTCGCCAGCGGCGCCGTCGTGGGGCTCGTCGTCGGGTTCGTCCTCGTGTTCGGGGGCATCGCCGCGGTGCTCCTGGCGCGCTTCGGCGACGGTGTCGTGCGGGCGTGGCGCGGTGGCGCCGACTTCGGTCGCTCCACGATGGTCGAGGGCCCGGTCGTGAAGGTCGTCGGCACGGGCGACTGGTTCGCGGTCGACCCCGGGCACGTCGACCACGTGCAGGCTTGGCATGCGGGCGCCGCACGTCTCCCGGCGCGCGGCGCCACCGTGCGCGTCCAGCTGACGCCGCATCTGTGTCATGTGACGGCGGTCGACGTGCTCACGTCGCCGGACGCGCCGACTCCGCGCGCCCCGTCGTGGTCGAGCGACGCACGCGCGCCGAGCACGCCACCCGAGCCGAGCATTCCGCCGACGCCGGCACCCGTCCAATGGTCCGCGCCACCCGCCGACGGGCCGGCGCGCCCCTGACCCGCCAGGGGCCCCGGGCAACGGGTTGACGACGTTGAGATCTCGGGCGAGCATCGTCGGCACAACGAGAATCGTGTCGTCATCATTTGGCGGGATCTCGTCCTGAGGTCTCGAGCGAGGTGAGCGTGCCGGCGGACGACGAGCGGGCGAACCGCAGAGCAGACGCGATCGCCGTGTCGGCCGTGCTGGCTCACACCCTCATCGAGATCAACCCGCAGTACCCGACGGTCAGCGACGACGCCCGCGAGCGGCTGCAGGCCGCGAAGGCGCAGCTTGAGGCGGAGGCACCCGCGGTCGAGCCGGTGGACCCGGTCCAGGAGATCGCCGCCCGCGCGTAGCGGCGGAGACGAGAGGGGTCGAGGTGACGCTGTCCGCCGATGCGCACGAGGCTCCGGCCGACACCAGCGCGGCCTGGTACTGCCGCCAGCCGGACGAGGTCGCGACCGCTCTCGGCGTCGACGTGGCCTCAGGGCTCTCGCTGGCACGGGCGGCCGAGCTGCTGCAGGCGCACGGCCCGAACGCGCTGCCCGAGGAGCAGCCGCGGCCGGGCTGGCTGCGGTTCCTCGACCAGTACCGCAGCTACATGCAGATCATCCTCGTCGGCGCTGGCACGGTGTCGATGGTCATCCAGGAATGGACCACCGGCGTCCTCCTCTTCCTCCTGACGGTGCTGAACGCCGTGGTGGGCCTCCGCCAGGAGGGCAAGGCCGAAAGCGCCATGAACGCGCTCAAGTCGATGCTGAAGGCGACGGCCCGCGTGCGCCGCGACGGCACGGAGTCGGAGATCTCCGCCGATCAGCTCGTGGTCGGCGACGTGGTGCTGCTCGCCGCCGGCGACCAGGTGCCGGCAGACGGTCGCATCGTCGCGGCGACCGCGCTGCAGATCGACGAGTCGACCCTGACCGGCGAGAGCACCCCGGCAGCCAAGGACGCGGTCGCGCTGTCGGATCACGGGCTCGGTCCCGGGGACCAGTCGAACATGGCCTTCATGAACACGCCAGTGACGCACGGCAGCGGAACGCTCATAGTCACGGCGACGGGTGCCGAGACCGAGCTCGGGAAGATCTCGGGGATGCTCTCGACGACGGCTCGGGAGCAGTCGCCGCTCACTCGCGAGCTGAACCGCCTGACGCTGTGGATCGCGGCCGCCGCCGGTCTCACGATGGTCGTCATGTTCGTGACGGGTCGGAGCCGGGGCCAGGCCTGGGACGCGCTGTTCACGAGCGCGGTGTCGCTCGCGATCGCCGCCATCCCCGAGGCGCTCCCGACTGTGACCCAGGCCATCCTGTCGGTCGGCAGCCTCGATCTCGCCAAGCGCAACGCGATCGTCAAGGACCTGCCGTCCGTCGAGACTCTCGGCTTCACGTCAGCGATCAACTCCGACAAGACGGGCACGCTGACGATGAACCAGATGACCGCCGTCGAGGTCCTCGACCCGACCGACCGCTACACCATCAGCGGGTCGGGGTACGAGCTCGCGGGGCGGGTCCAGCGCGTCGCCGGGACCACCGACACGATCGAGGGAGCGATCCTCCCGTACCTCCTGGCCAACGACGCCGAGCTCGTGGACGGCAAGGTCGTGGGCGACCCGACCGAGGGTGCGCTGCTCGTCCTCGGCTACAAGGCGGGCATCGACATCGACGGCACCCGCACGGCGCTGCCCCGCGTCGCCACCCTGCCGTTTGATCCGAGCTACAAGCTGATGGCCACGTTCCACTCCGCGACCAACAGCACGGGACAGGCCGTCGTCCGGTGCTTCGTGAAGGGCGCGGCCCCGGCCGTCATGGAGCGCGCCACCACGGCCCGGTCAGGCGACGAGTCGATCGCGTGGGACGAGGACCTTCGAAGTCGGGCCCAGGCGAACCTCGAGCGCATGGCGGCCGACGGCCAGCGCGTCATGGCCGCGGCCACACGCGACCTGGACCTGGCGACGTTCGACGCCGAAGGGGACCTCCTCGCCTCCGTGAGCGAGCTGCAGATGACAAGCCTGGTCGGCATGGTCGACCCGCCGCGCCAGGAGTCGCGTGCGGCGGTCGCCGACGCGCAAGCAGCCCACATCCGTGTCCGCATGGTCACCGGCGACGACGTCACGACGGGCGCGGCGATCGCCAAGCAGCTCGGCATCCCGGGGGATGCCATCCTCGGTGCCGACTTCGCCGCGCTCTCGGAGACGGACCGGCTCGCTCGGATCGACGACCTCGGCGTCGTCGGGCGGGTCGCGCCCGAGCACAAGGTGCTGCTCGCCAACACCCTGAAGCAGAAGGGCGACATCGTCGCCATGACCGGCGACGGCGTCAACGACGCGCCGGCGATCAAGGCGGCCGACATCGGCATCGCGATGGGCACCGGCACCGACGTGGCCAAGAACGCAGGCCGAATGATCCTCTCGGACGACAACTTCGCGACGATCGTGTTCGCCGTCGAGGCCGGTCGCAAGATCTACGACAACCTGACGAAGTACATCCGGTTCGTCCTGCTCCTGCTCGTCGCGTTCGTCCTGACCTTTCTCGGCGCCAGCCTGTTCAACATCGCCGCCGGCGAGCCGTTCACGCCCGCCCAGGTGCTCTGGATCCACTTCATCGTCAACGCCCCGTTCGGCTTCGCGCTCGGCTTCGACCAGGAGACGCCCGGGCTCATGTCGCTGTATCCCCGCCCCCGCGGCGAGTCCGTGCTCACGGCGCGGGTCATCGCGACGGTGGCGCTGGTCGGGCTGACCATCACGGTCGCGCTCCTCCTGCTGATCGAGCTCGGCGCACACCAGTTCCACAGCGTCGGCGTCGGCCAGTCGATCGCGTTCACCTCCTTTGCGCTGATGCTGGTGGTCGCAGCGTTCGAGTGCCGGAACGAGCGAGAGTCAGTGCTGACCGTGTCGACGTTCGACAGCAAGACGATGAACTGGGCGGCGATCGGCGAGATCGTCCTCGCCGTGCTGGTCACCCAGATGGACGGGTTCCGGCGCATCTTCGAGACGACCGCCCTGACGATCAACCAGTTCAGCTGGGCGCTCCTGCCACCGGTCGTGCTCTTCGTGCTGTGGGAGCTGGGCAAGCTCCTGCTGCGACGCGCCGAAGCCCAGGCGTAAGCCCGGCGGGGTCACCTCTCCGGGCCGATGGCGTCGAGCGCGGCATCGAGGGTCGGGTAGAACCGCTCACGGTCGAGGGTCTCGAACAGGCCGTAGCGCTGGACGAGATCCTGGAGCCGGGTCCGCATCTCCGCGAACGCCATGTGGATCCCCTGGCCGTTCAGCTCGGTGTCGAGCTGCTCGAGCATCGCCGCCGCCGTGACGTCGACATCGGTGACGGCCTCGCACTGCAGCACGACCCAGGACGGTGCCTCGGCCCGCACGAGGCGACGCAACTGGAGACGGAGCTGGCCGGCGTTGGCGAAGAAGAGCGGCGCCTCCCATCGGTAGACGACGATGCCCGGGATTCCCTGTGCCTCGGGGTACCGGTCGCGGCTGTGCCATCCCTCCATGCCCTCGATCCTTCCGAGGGCGTGGCCGTGCGGCCACCAGCTCCGCCGGAAGACGAGCAGCACTGCGAGGCCGATCGCCACCACGATGCCCTCGAGAATGCCGAGCAGGACGACGCCGGCCGTCGCGACGAGCGAGATCAGCACCGCGCTCTTGCGCACCCGGTAGTAGCGGCGCAGCGTCCGGATGTTCACCAACGACAGCGCGGCAGCGATCACGACGGCGGCCAGCGTGGCCTGGGGCAGATCGGCCAGGAGCGAGTTCAAGAAGATCAGCAGGACGACGACCAAGCCTGCGCCGACGAGGTTGGACACCTGCGTCCGGGCTCCCGATTGCTCGGCCACCGCCGTGCGCGAGCCGCTCGTCGAGATGGCGAACCCTTGAAAGAGGCTGGCGACCACGTTGGCGGCGCCGATCCCGACCATCTCCTGGTCGGGCTGCACCTCCTCCCCCCGGCGGGCGGCGAAGCTCGACGCCGTTGCGATGGTGTCCGTCAGCGACACCAACGTGATCCCGACGGCCGCGACGACGAGCGGCACCAGGTCGCTCACGTGCGTCCAGGGGATGGAGGGGCTGGGCACGCCGTGGGGCAGCGAGCCGACGGTCGCCACGCCGGCGCCGCTCAGGTTGAACGCGGCGGACGCCGCCGTGGCGCCGACGACGGCCACGAGGACGGCGGGGACCCGTCGTGAGACCCGAGGGAGGACCAGCAGGATCAGCAGCGTGCCGGCGCCGACGAGCAGCGTGTTGCCCTGCGTCTGGTCGAGCCCGTTCACGAAGGCGCGCACCTCGCCGATGAACGAGTCCGCGTTCGTGGAGAAGCCGAAGAGCTTCGGGAGCTGGCCGACCACGATGATGGCCGCCAGGCCGTTCATGTACCCGATCTGGACCTCGTTCGACAGCAGGTCGGCGACGAAGCCGAACTTGGCGAGGCCGAGCACGATCTCTCGATGACGCCGACCGTGAGCGCCAGCATCCCGGCCAGCGCGATGGCCTTATCCGGACCGCCGCCGGCGAGCAGCGGCACAATCGCCGCCAGGATGAGCGGCGACACGGACGAGTCGGGTCCGAGCACGAGCACGCGCGACGGGCCGAACACTGCGTAGCCGACGAGGCACGCGATGGTCGTGTACAGACCCGTGACGGCGGGAAGACCGGCCAGCTCGGCATACGCCATCCCCTGCGGCACGAGGATGGCGGCGAGGACGACGCCGGCGACGACATCGTGTCGCAGCCACGAGCGCTGGTAGGTGCGGCCGCGCCGAGTCCTGGGACCCAACGATCGATCGGGCCGCGGCGCCGTGCCACTCGTCGGCTCCTACTGACCCGCTTGGCAGCGCAACCGCACCGTGGCTCTCGTTCCGCCGTCGACCGCTCGACGAGCCCTGTGCTCGACGACGACCGAGGGGCACCCTACCGACTCGCGCGGCTCACCGCACGGGTCTCGCGCCGGCAACGATCGCACCAGCTCGGAGGGGGCGGCACCCGGTCGTGTGGCGCGCGTCCGCGCCTGGCAGCACGGCAACGCGGCGAGACTCGCCGCACTCGCGCGCCTAGTGTCCAGCCCGCCGGGCGTCGCGCGCGGTAGGCACCGCGACGGTCGTGCGGGGAGGGGGGACCATGCGCACTCGATCGCTCGTCGTGGCGGTGTCGATCCTCGGCGCAGTGCTCGCCGGCGCGTCGATCGCCGGCGCGATCCCGAGCCCGGGCGCAGCGTCCGCCGCGTTCCGCGAGCCGACCAAGGGCTACGTCGTCTACTGGGATCAGAACGAGGAGGAGGACTACTACGCGTCGGCGACGAACACGCAGGGCCAGCTGTTCCCGGCGTGGGACGCCAACGGCCAGATGTGCATCGTCAACGACGGCACGGGCCGCTGGGTCGTCGGCTACGACCCGACCCTGCCCAGCCAGCACAACCCGGGTGGACCGCCCTTCAAGCCGTACAAGCAGCCCCCGATCGGCGAGGAGCTCGTCAGCCGGACGGGCGTGTGGACCGGCTCGAACCTCTACGTCTCCGGCCCGTACCGCATGAGCGCCAAGGACCCGGGGGAGGACTCGCCGGCCGTCAAGGGCGTCTACAACGGCCAGTCGACGTACACGGGCTGCGCCGTCGACGCGCACCACAACGTGTTCGCCGACGACATCGGCACCGGCCAGGGCTCGTTCCCGATCCCGCCCGACGGCCGCCTCGTCGAGTGGTTCGCGCCCTCCTATAAGCAGTCCTGCATCGTGTACGGCCCCGACCAGGGCGGCGTCGACGGCGACCACCACGTGGACGGCACCGACGGCCTCTCCCAGCCCGGGATGATGGACGTGATGCCCAACGGCGACCTCCTGCTCCCGCAGGGCGGCTCACCGACCGGCGGCATTCCCGGACAGGTGACGCGCTTCGACCACACGTCGCTGCCGACCAGCGCGAGCCAGTGTCCCGGCGGCGTCTACCCGCGCAGCCAGGTGCGCACCTCGACGTTCTTCCAGGGCAGTGGGTCGTTCCTGCCGGTCCCGTCCGGCATCGCGACCGACCCGACGTGTCACTGCTACGCGATCAGCTCCATCTTCGGTGACCCGTCCGTCGCGTGGGTCGACGGCAACGGCCAGCCGATCGCCAGCCGCCCCGCCCTCACGGGCGAGCCCCTCGACCAGTTCGGCCACGACCCGACGGGGTACAACCCGTTCGGGATGGCGTTCGCCCCTGACGGCACCCTGTACTTCGTGGACATCCACATCACCTGCCAGGGCGCCGGGCTCGGCAACTGCGGGCCCGAGAACGCCCACGGGCAGGTGATGCGGGTCAGCTTCGGGCCGGGCGAGCAGCCCTCGGTGCCCCAGGTGCTCGCGGGTGGCTTCGACTTCCCCACGAGCGCCACGATCTGCGTCGAGGGCACCGGCACCCGGTGCCCGTTCCCGACGCACGCCACGCCGCCGCCGCGCCCGGCGACCGCCGTCGCGTCCGGGTAGCCGTCCGGACCGGGACCGCCGCGTGCATCTGGGGTCGCGAGCCGGGGTGCGGCGCGCGCTCGCCGGCCTCGCCGCGGGCGCCCTCGTCGTGGCTGGGGCTGGGCCCGCGGGCGCGAGCGTCCCGGCGGCGCCCCAGCCCATCACGCGGCCCCGCGCGTCGGACTGGCCGACCTACGGGCACGACGCCCAGCACACCTTCCACGGGCGGACGACCCTGACGGAGACGAGCGCCGCGCAGCTGCAGACGGCCTGGTTCTTCCCGACCGGCGACGCCGTCACCGCGACGCCGACGGTCGTCGCCGGTGTCGTGTACGTCGGGTCCTGGGACGACACCTTCGACGCCGTGCAGCTGGCCACCGGGCATCTGCTCTGGAAGTACGCGCTGTCCCATCAGAACGCGGTGACGCCGTACCCCGGTGAGCCGCACCGCGACGCCACGTCCGACGGCGGGCTCGTCACCTCGTCCGCGTGGTACCAGCCCGGCAACGGCACCCGCCCCGACCTCGTGATCTTCGGCGGTGGCTACACCCTCTACGCGTTGAACGCGCACACCGGCACGCTCTACTGGCGTCACGACTACACGGGCAACCCGGCGCTGCCGCCCCTCCCCGACGTCGACGGGGCCCGCATCTTCTCGTCGCCCGTCGTCAGCGGGAACAAGGTGCTCTTCGCGGTCGACGTCGACGGCCAGCGCGGCGAGCGCGGGTATGTGGTCGCGGCCAACCTGAACACCGGGTCGCCGGTCTGGAGCTACGAGACGGACGAAGACACCGCCGGCCATCTCCTGGACAACGGGTGCGGCAACGTGTGGTCGTCCGGGTCGATCGTCCCGCAGGCCGGCCTCGTCGTGTTCGACGAGGCCGACTGCCACTTCTCGAACCCCCCGCCGACCGCCGAGACGGTGTTCGCGCTCCACATCGACACCGGTCGCCTCGCGTGGCGGTTCCAACCGCACCGGCCCGACAGCGCCTGCGACTTCGACTTCGGGGCGAGCGCCAACGTCGGCGTGAGCACCGACGGCGCGGCGACCTTCCTCGGCGTCGGCGGCAAGGACGGCACCTACTACTCGCTTGACCCGACTACCGGCCACCTCCGCTGGAAGACGAACGTCGTGTTCGGCGGCTTCTCCGGCGGCTTCATCGGCACGACCGCCTACGACGGCGCGCGCATCGTCGCGTCGACCGCGATCGGCGACTTCGGGCGCTTCGAGTCGAACGGCAACCAACTCTGCGACCCGTCCAGCCCGGCGGACACCGCCATGCAGGAGCCGAGCGTGCACGCGCTCAGCGCATCGCGCGGTGCCGTGCTGTGGCAGGCGACGGGCGCGCCGTCGTTCGCCCCCACCACCGTGGCCGGCGGCATGACCTTCAACGGGCTCGCGCTGAGCGACGCAGTCCAGGTGCGCGACGCCGCCACGGGGCGGGTGCTGACGAGCGTCACGCTGCCCGCACCCTGCTGGTCGGGGATCGCCACGGTCGGCGACACCGTCGTGTTCGGGACGGGCGCATCGGAGATCGGCGCCCCCGACGGGATCTACGCCCTCACGCCCGGCGGCGCCGCGCCCCGCCAGTAGTCCCACCCGGGCGGGCCACGCCCGGGTGCGAGACGCTCGACGTGCATCAGGTCCCGATCGGCGGAAGCGTGATCTGCTCGCCCACGAAGATCAGGTTGAGGTCGCCCGAGCGCAACGTCGACCGGTTGGCGACGCACACGGCCTGCCAGTACGGCGTGACGTCGGCCGCCGCGAGCGACGCGGGGGACTGCCCGACGTGCTCGGCGACCTGCGCCGCCGCGATGCTCCACAAGCTGTCGCCGGCGACCACCGTGTAGCTGTTCGGGTCAGGCGGCGGTCCCGCCGCGGTCGGCTCCGCGCTCGGTGCGGGCGTCATGGGGTCGCCGGCGCGCGTCGACGAGCTCGAGGACGCCGGAAGGTGCGCGTTCGGCGACGGCGAGGGTGGCGGCGGAATCGCGGGCGGTGCCGGCACCGGCGCGGACACGGGCGGCGCGGGCGTCGACGCCGAGGGCGGCGCGAGCTCCGTCGCGAGGCCAGTGCGCAGCGTCGCCGCCGCACCGAGGTCGGGCAGGTCGTTGGCGGCCGGCGCGTCCGGCTCGCCGGGGACGGCGCGACCGGTCCGCAGCGGCAGCGTCACCGGCGGCGGTGGTGCTGAGGACTCGGGCGTGGACGCCGTCTGGCTGGTCGAGGGCGTCGGGTCCGGGGTGGCGAACGCGGACGGTGCCGCGCCGAGAAGGCCACCGCCGGCGATGGACACCATCGCGAGCAGGCGTCGAGCGAGATGAGCCACGGGATGACCTCCGACTCGGGGGATAGGTTGCGCTCTCATGACCCGGTTGCTGCTCGTGCGTCACGCGGAACCTGCGGGTACGTGGGGCGACCACGACGATCCGGG
>DATDGU010000366.1:0-5013 GCA_036521915.1 Acidimicrobiia bacterium
TACCTGCTCGTGCGCGCCGCCGGCGCCGGCGCCGCCACCCGCCCGCCCCCGGTCACGGCGGCCCCGCGCTGAGCCCGGCCACCCGGCCGGCCGGGGCGCCTTGGGTACGCTCCGACACCCTCACGGACCACTGAGAGCCGATGGCCGACTGGACCACTCAAGCCGCCGACGCGATCGAGGCCGCGGTCACCGCCGTCCGCGACAGGACCGTCGTCCCCGCCCAGCGGGCCACCCGGGCCGTCGTGTACGGGCTGCTCGTCGCGTTCTTCGTGGGGACGGCGCTCGTGCTCCTCGCGGTCGGCGCGTTCCGCGGCCTGGTGATCCTCACCGGTCGCACGTGGATTGCGTACCTGATCGTCGGCGGAATGCTCGTCGCCGCGGGCGCGTTCTGCTGGTCGCGGCGCACGAAACGCACTTGATGGCCGCAGGAGGGAGGGGCCGATGACCGATGCCGTGCCCCTGGTGATCGTGGGGTCCGGACCGGCCGGGCTCACGGCGGCGGTGTACGCGGCGCGCGCCAACCTGCGCCCCATCGTCATCGAAGGGCTCGAGGCGGGCGGCCAGCTCATGCTGACCACCGACGTCGAGAACTACCCCGGCTTCCCTGACGGCATCCTCGGACCCGAGCTCATGACGAAGTTCCGCGAGCAGGCCGCCCGGTTCGGCGCGGAGTTCGTGACCGCCGACGCGGACCGCCTTGACCTCGGCGCGTCGCCGTTCGGCGTGTGGGTCGACGGGCGGGAGTGCCGCGGCGAGGCGATGATCGTCTCGACCGGCGCCACGGCGCGGATGCTGGGGCTCGACTCGGAGCGTCAGCTGCTCGGGCGCGGCGTGTCGACGTGCGCGACCTGCGACGGCTTCTTCTTCCGCGGCCAGCCCCTGGCCGTGGTCGGCGGCGGCGACTCGGCCCTCGAGGAGGCGCTGTTCCTCACCAAGTTCGCGACCGAGGTGACGATCATCCACCGCCGCGACGAGCTGCGGGCCTCGGCGATCATGGCGGACCGGGCGGCCGCGAACCCGAAGATCTCGTTCCGCTGGAACGCCGTGGTCGAGGAGGTGCTCGGCAACGGGTCGGTCGAGGCGGTCCGCCTGCGGGACACGAAGACCGACGAGCGCTCCGAGCTGGACGTGGGGGCGCTGTTCGTGGCCATCGGGCACGACCCGAACACGGCGCTCGTGCACGACCAGCTCGAGCTCGACGAGGGCGGCTACGTGGTCACCGCAGGCGATTCGACGGCCACGTCGGTCGACGGCGTGTTCGCCGCGGGGGACGTGCAAGACCACGTCTTCCGCCAGGCCGTCACCGCCGCCGGCAGCGGCTGCATGGCCGCGATGGAGGCGGAGCGCTGGCTCGCGGCCCGGGAGCATGCCGCGCGGTGAGGAATGCGCGGGCGGGGCGCGTGGTTCCCCTCTCAGTACACTCGTCGGTACTCCGGCGAGACTGGCCGAAAGGGAACTGGCGTGTCTGAGATCACCAAGCTCACCGACGCGACGTTCGACGAGACGATCAGCGGCTCGGAACAGCCCGTGGTGGTCGACTTCTGGGCGGAGTGGTGCGGGCCGTGCAAGATGATCGCGCCCGTCCTCGAGGAGCTCGCCAAGGAGAACGGCGGCAAGCTGCGCATCGCGAAGCTGAACGTCGACGAGAACCCGAATACGGCGATGCGGTACAACGTGATGAGCATCCCCACGCTGCTGGTCTTCAAGCCGGGCGAGTCGGGGCAAGAGGCGCGCCGGCTGGTCGGCGCGAAGGGCAAGGCCCAGCTCCTCCAGGAGCTCGCCGACTTCGTCGCCTGAGCGGCGTGCCGGCGCCGTTGCGGGCGGGCGCCCGCGGGGAGGCCGTCCGCGACGTGCAGCGCCGTCTCGCTGCCGGCGGCCACGAGGTCGTTCCCGACCCGATCGGTGACTACGACGCCGGTACCGCCGGCGCGGTCCGCGCCTTCCAAGAGGCGCGGGGGCTGCGAGTCGACGGGATCGTCGGACGCCAGACCTGGTCGGCGCTTGTCGAGAGCGGCTACCGGCTGGGCGACCGCCTCCTCTACCGGCGCCGTCCGATGGTGCGCGGCGACGACGTCCTCGACCTGCAGCGCCAGCTGAACGCGCTCGGCTTCGACGCCGGCCGTGAGGACGGGATCCTCGGCGACGACACGTACCGGGCGGTCGGCGCCTTCCAGCGGGACGCCGGGCTTGCCGCCGACGGCATCTGCGGGCCGGCCACCGTCGCGGCCCTCGGCCGGGTCGGCACGATGGCCGACGGGTCGATCGCCGCCGTCCGGGAGCGGGACCGCCTTCGGCGGGACCGCCAGCGCCTGGTCGGCCACCGGACCTACCTCGCCGCCGCCCCCGGGCTGGCCGTCCTCGGTGAGGAGGTCACCCGGGGGCTGCTCGACACCGGCGCCCAGGTGCTCCTCGACGCCTCGGGCGCCGAGGACTCGCTGCTGGCCGCCGGCGCCAACCGCTTCGACGCCCACCTGTTCCTCGGCCTCCGTCCCGGCGATTCGGTCGGGTGCCGTTGCGCCTACTTCGAATCCGGCCGGTTCCGCTCGGAGGCCGGTCACGCCGTCGCCTCGGCGATCCAGGAGGAGCTGCGCGGGGTCCTCCCGATCGAGGTCGGCGTGTCGGGGCGGACCTACGCGGCCCTCCGCGAGACGCGCATGGCGGCGGTCGTCTGCGAGATCGTCCCCGACGGGGACGTCGTCGCCATGCGGGGCGTCGTGGCGAGCGCGGGCGGTGTCGGGCGGGCGATCGTGCGGGCCGTGCGCCGCGCCGTCGAGGAGCCGGCGGTCGCGCTCTGAGCTAGGCGGACGCGGCGCTCGGACTGCGCCCGTCGGTCATGCGCTTGTAGATCCGCTCGAGGTCGTCGAGGCCGGCGAACTCCACCGTGAGCGCGCCCTTCCCGCCCCCGCCGAGCTTGACGCGCACCCGCGTCTCCAGGTGGTCGCTGAGCTGCTCCTCGAGCTGGAGCAGCGCTGCGGGTCGCATCCGCGCTGGCGCGCGCGGCGCGGGCTCCGGTTCGGCGCCGTCGTTGCGCGCGCGCACGGCCTCCTCGACGGCGCGCACCGACAGGTCGTCCTTCACCGCGCGGCGGGCCAGGGCCTCCTGGAACGCGCGGTCGGGTGTGCCGAGCAGCGCGCGCGCGTGCCCCATGGACAAGCGTCCCTCGCGCAGCGCCCGCTGGATCGAGGGCGGCAGCTGCAGCAGGCGCATCGTGTTCGTGACCGCGGCCCGGCTCCGCCCGACGGTCGAGGAGATCTGCTCGTGCGTCATCGAGAAGTCTTCGATCATCTGCTGGTAGGCCGCGGCCTCTTCCAGCGGGTTCAGGTCGTCGCGCTGGAGGTTCTCGACGAGGGCCGCTTGCAGCGCGCGCCGGTCCTCGGTCTGGCGCACGATCGCCGGGATCATCTGGAGGCCGGCACGGTGCGCGGCCCGCCAGCGACGCTCGCCGGCGACGAGCTCGTAGCCGTCCCCCGCCGGGCGGACGAGCACCGGCTGGAGCAGCCCGACCTCACGGATCGAATCGGCCAGGGCGCCGATGCCCTCCTCGTCGAACCGATCGCGGGGTTGATACGGGTTTGGCCGAATTGCGGCAATTGGGAGCTCTTGGAGCCCGGATGCCGTCACGACGCTGCCGCGCTCGGCCGCGCCACTCGGGATGAGCGCGCCGAGGCCCTTACCCAGTCCGCCGGGTCGCGCCATGGCTCACCTCCTTCGCCAGCTCGCGGTACGCGCGAGCGCCCCGGGAGGTGGAGTCGAACACGATGATCGGCTGGCCGAACGAGGGCGCCTCGGACAAGCGCACGGTGCGCGGCACCACCGTCTGGTAGACGCGGGGACCGAAGTACTCGCGCACCTCCGCCTCGACCTGGTCAGCGAGCTTGGTGCGGGCGTCGTACATGGTGAGCACGATCCCGCGAACCTCGAGCGAGGGGTTGAGGTTGGCGTGGACGAGGGCGACGTTGCGCAGCAGCTGCCCGAGCCCCTCGAGCGCGTAGTACTCGCACTGGATCGGGACGATCACGTCGTCCGCCGCGGCGAGCCCGTTGACCGTGAGCAGGCCCAGCGACGGCGGGCAGTCGATGAGCACGAGGTCGTACTGGTCGCGCACCGAGTCGATGGCGCGCCGCAGGCGCAGCTCGCGGCTCATCTGGGCGACGAGCTCGATCTCGGCGCCGGCGAGATCGATGGTCGCCGGTGCGACGAAGAGGTTCTTCAGGCTCGTCGGCTCGACGCAGTCCTCGAGCGGGAGGTCGTTGAGGATCACGTCGTAGATCGATCTGCTCACGTCGCGGGGGTTCAGGCCCAGGCCCGTGGTGGCGTTCCCCTGCGGGTCGAGGTCGACGACGAGGAGGCGGTAGCCGGCCTCGGCGAGGGCCGCGCCGAGGTTCACGGCCGTCGTCGTCTTGCCGACGCCGCCCTTCTGGTTGGCGATGGCGATCACCTCCGGCAGCGCGAGCGGGCGCGCCGCCCGCGCCGAGCCCTCGGTCGGCATCGTGTCGGGATCGAGGATCGGGCCGTCCGGCAGGCGCGGCCCGGCCCGCTCGTCGCCGAGCCTGGTGTTGCTCACTGCCGCTCCCTGGAGTCTCGCGTCGACGCGACCGCGAGCCTCGACTTCGACTTGAGGCTGGGGCTAGAGGATACGCCTCGGCGCGTCGATTGGCCAGCGTCTCGACGGAATTACGCGGCGACCCCTGGTTCCACGTGGAACGGGGCCGGGCCGATCACGGCCGTTTCACGTGGAACGTCAGCGCCAGATCGGGCGCCGGGCCGGGACGCCGGGCCGCCGGGGCCACCGAGGGCCGGGCTGGTCGGCCAGCGTCATAACCGCCAGGGACGCCCCGCCGCCGGTCGGGAGCTTCGGCGGGGAGAGGCCCAGCGCCGCGAGCCCCTCCTCGTCCCAGCGGCCCGGGTCGCCCCCCGGGGGCTCGGAGACCGCGAGGCGCCCCCGGGGCGCCAGGAAGCCGACGCCGCACTCGGCCGTCAACGCCGGAGCCGTCCACCGGCGGCTTCTTGGTT
>DATDGU010000367.1:0-7021 GCA_036521915.1 Acidimicrobiia bacterium
CCTCGCGGTCGAATCAGGAACGTGTCTGGCGATCGTGGGGCCGAACGGTTCGGGGAAGACGATGCTCGCCCGCGTCCTCGCCGGCACATGCCGTCCCTCCGGAGGCTACGTCGTCATAGGGCGGCGCCCGCCCGACCACGATCGGGCGGCGGCCCACGTCAGTCGCACACTGCAACGCACGATCGCGGCCCCCACCCTGCCGACCGCCACCCTGGTCCGGGCGGCCGCCGAGCCGACCCGGGCAACCGGCTGGCTCCAAGCACTCACCGCGACGCCGCTCGCGCGGTCCGAGCAGCGCGACGTCGAGCGTCGGGTGTCTTCCACCCTGGCGTGGTGCGGTATCCCGAGCGTGGCGGATCGGCCCATCGGGACGCTCGACGCAACCGAGCAACGTCTCACCCAGCTGGCGAGCGCACTGGTCAGCGGTCCTTCCGTCATGATCCTTGACGAACCCACATCGGGACTCGACGTCGACGGTACGCACCGGGTCACCGAGCGAATCAACGCGTTGCACTCGACGGGGATCACGGTGATCGTCATCGAACATGATCTCGCTGTCGTCCGCTCGGTCGCGGACCAATACGCGGTGCTGCTCGACGGCCAGATCCGCGCGCGCGGGGACAGCGACACGATCGACAATGACGCCGTCGTCCGCGCCTTCAGTGGAGGGCCCGTGTCATGGTGAGTGCTCTATGAGGCGGCTCGCGCGTGCCTTGGCGGCCGCTGTGGCGGGTCTTGTCGCGGTGGCCGCCGCCGTGATCGCCCAACCGGCGGGGGCACGGGCGGCAACGGCTGGCACCACCGCGCTCATCGTGGTCGACGTACCGCTTCACTACTCGCCGGTCGCGCAGACCATCGTGAACGGTGCGAAGCTGGCCGCGGACCAGATCAACGCCGATGGCGGAGTGTCCGTCGACCATCGGGCGGTGCGGCTCCGCGTGCAGGCCGTCGACAGTCAGCTCTCGCCAACGACCACCCGCGACAACGTGAATGCCGCGATCGCCGACGGCGCCGTCGCCGTCGTCGACGAGGGGACCGGGGTGGATGCCGCGTGGCAAGCGGCCAATGACGCTGGCCTGCCGATTGGGATCGTGTACCAAGGCGCCGCGTCCCTCGTCGATGCGAAGGCGCGGCCGAACGTCTTCCGGATCGCGCCCACCGACCACGGCGTCGCGTTCCGGCTCGCCGAGTACGTCGTCCCGGTGCACCCACGAGTCGCGCTGATCACAGACGACAGCGTGTACGGCACCGGTGGGCAAAGCGCCCTCCACAACGCCTTCGCCACCATTCCCAACGCGGTCGCGGCCGACCTCCAGGTGCCCGCAGGCACCGATCCGGCGCCCGAGGTGATCGAAGCGCGCGACAGCGGCGCCGGCGCGATCATCGTGTGGGCCGGAGCCCCGACCGTGGCCGCGGTCGTTCGCGCCGTGCGCCAAAGCGGGTGGACGGTCCCGATCTACTCCGCACCCAGCGCGGAGGACCCGCTGGTCCGCCAGCAGCTCGCGGATCATCCCGAATGGCTCGACGGGCTGACGTTCGCGCTGTCGCGACTCACGTCTGAGCGGGGTCCGGGGCCCTTCGAACAGTTCGACGCCGCATACACCGACCGCTTCGGTGCCGACCTCGTCGGCGTGAGGTCACAGGGCCGTCACGTCATACGGGCTCCCGACTACGGGATGTACAGCTACGACTTTGTGAAAGTCGTCGCGGCCGCGATGCAACGTTCGGGAAGCACTCGCGAGAGTCCGAGCCTGGTGAAGGCGATGGAGCGCGTCGAGATCACCGGCGCGAACGGCGACGAGCGCAGCTTCAACGAGCTGAGCCACGAAGGCGTGGTGGACGACGACATCTTCTTCGCGAGCTTTCACGACATGGTATGGACGCCTGTGAAGGACGACCCGCTCTCGGCGACGCTGCCGCCAATCAAGCAGACGAATTGAAGTCCGTTCGACGGGATCCGGTCAATGACGGGCCCACACGACGCCACCGGCCGCGACGATGAGCACGAGCGCGATGCCGAAGGCCACGATCACGAGAACGTCGGCGTGGCGCGTCGGCGTCGACAGCATGGCGTGGAGCGCAGGGGCCGGGGCCACCGAGAAGGTCGCGGCCGTCGAGGCCGTTCCCACGCCCGGGACAAACGGCGCGTAGTCCATGACCACGAGGCTGCGGAGCAGCACGAGATCGAGCTCGTCGAGTGCCGCGCGCGCTGCTGCGGGCCCGGCGTCGGGCGGGAGGGACGGAAGGTCAGCGAGCGTCGGCGCGACCAGCTGGACCGTCAGGTGCATGGCGACCGGCCCCGACCCGTGGAGGACCAGGGCATCATCGGCGCTGGACTCCGCCACCACCGAGTCGACGCCCTGGGGGACCCCACCGAACGCGATCTCGCCCGTGACGCGGACCGGCACGTTCACGACCTGCGCGACCGAGGCCACGTCGCCCACGGGTGTGAGCGAGGCCGGCACACCCGCCTCCCCCGCCACCGGCAGGCCGCCTGCCGCGATGACAGCCCGGGCCGCGTCGATGGCCTGAGAGAGCGACGCGGGCGTGGGCGCCCCGGTCGGTGTGATGACGCTGACGGCGGTGCTATCGGCGATCGACACCGTCACCTCGTGCGCACGCGTTGTGCTCGTGACGGCGACCGGCATCCGCTGCGCAGCGGCACGCCCCAGCAGCGTCACGTCGGCGTCGAGCTCGCGCCGGCCGGGCGCGAAGCCCTCCCACAGCACGGTTCCTTGCCGGAGCCCGGGCTGTGATGTCTCGTTCGCGGGCAGGACGTCGGCCGCCTCCATCGGTAGCTCGATGGTGAAGTCGCCCGTCCCGTCGATGACGACGCGCTGATGCACCGTGACGGGGCCCGACGACCCGTCCGGTCGCACCCCGAGGGCAACCGCCTCCGACACGGTGACGGGTCCTGGCGCGTGATTGTCGATCGGACCGAGCTGCCCACGCGCCAGGGCCTCGGCCACCAGACGCTCGTGGCGGCCCGGAATCGAGTGCGGGAGTGGCAGACCCGACGTGGCAGCAAAGGAGACGCCAAGCACCCCGACGCCGGTCAGACCTCCCAGCAGCGCAGCCGCGAACCCTCGGGCGGCGCCGCGCATGAGTCCAGCCTACGAGGCAGACCCCGACGCGTCGGCTCCGGTCTGCAGGAGAACCACGGCGTTCGCGATGGACTCGACGCGCCCGCGTGCGCTGTCGGCGGCCACGACGATCTTGTGTTCCTCGGCGGCCAGTCGAGCAATCAGCTCGGCGGTGCTCGCAGCGGCGCGCGGCGCCAACGCGTGAAACGGCTCGTCGAAGAGCGCGACCCGAGTTCGCGGCGTCAGTGCGCGAACAAGGGCGAGCATGCGCTGCTCGCCGCCGGACAGGCTGCCCGCGCGAACCGACCATCGGGCCGCGAGCTCGGGGAAGGCAGCGCCGACGAAGCCGACATCGTCGGGACACATCAAGGCCACGTTCTCGGCCACGGTCAGCCCGGGGAACACCCCGCCCGACGGGGGCAGGTAGCAGATTCCGAGCCGCGCGCGCTGCGGCGCCGAACGGCCGTCGAGCCGTTCCCCGCCGATCGAGATCGTGCCTTCGGACGCCGGGACGAGACCGGCAATCGCCTCGAGCAGCGTCGACTTTCCCGAGCCGAGTGGACCCACGACGGCTGTGATCCGGCCCTCCGGTACCACGAGGTCCACGTGGTCGACCACGACGGCCGACCCGATCCGGACGGTGAGCCCCGCGATCTCGAGCGCGGCCACGCTGGCTAGGCGGGGCGAGCAGTCACCCGAACCGAGAGTCGGCCCGGGCACGCATCCTCGAGCTTGACTTGACCCGACGTCGCGGGCGACGAGAAGTTGACCTCGGCGTCGTCAGGATCCTTCTCCCGGTGCGTGACCGTGTATGGCGGTGACTTGAGCGCCTTCGTCCAGGCCACGTAGGCCTTCCCGAGGCTTGTCGTCATGTAGCCGACCGCGATCTGCGACGGCCCGGCGGTGCTCGTGCTCGTGTAGACGACGCTCGACAGGCTCGGGAAATCCGTCGGGAGCCCGTTGGGACCCGAGAGCGCGGCCGGGGCGCTCGAGCACTTCTTGGTCGGATTGCCCTCCTTGGCCTGCGCCGCGCCACCCCACACCGACACCGCGCCCACGAGAACGAACGCGACGATCGCCAAACGCAGCACGCGACACACCTCCCCCGAATCCTGACCGAATCGGAGTTATACCATTCCATGCGATGCGCGCGACGACGCCGTTGGCATGCGCAGCGCTGGTCGCGGTGTGCGCAAGCGGGTGCGGTGCCGGGCACACGGCAAATTCATTCAGGAGCACCTCCTCGCGCCATCACCCGTCCAACACGGCGGGTGCGACATCGGCCCCGCCTCCAGGCGCGACGACGGCCCCGCCGTCCCAGCCCGCGTGCATGACCGTGCCGGGCGCGATCGGCCCGGTCCCCAGCTGGCTCCCCGCGGAGTTCCCCCTCCCGAACGGGACCACGCTCGTGGGCGAGCAGAGCGACGGCGCGGGCGGGAACATCGGCCTGTTCACCGCGCCCAGCGCGGACCCGGCGGGCTATTTCGCGTCCGTGACTGCCCAACTGCAAGGCGCGGGATGGGCCGTGACCAACTACCCGGAGAACTTCGCACCACCCAACGAACGCGAAGGCTCGTTCGCGAAACCGCCCCAGTCGCTCGCGTTCCGGATCAACACGTACACCTATTGCGCCGGAGCTGCTCAGATTTCCGTGGACGTCGTCGGCTGAGCCCCCGCGCCTCATCTCCTGCGGCGAAGTGGGCTCCAGGGGCAACGCGCCGAGGGCATGTGCAGACCTTCGAACACCGTCATCGAGCCGTGCCACACGGACGGCGCCGCGGGCATCACGACGGACCAACGTGACGGCCTCGTCCGAGGAGACGGGCCACCGAGGCTCGCCGCATGGTTGCGCGAGACCTTGAGGCCGCGCGCGGTTGACAGTCTGCGTCATGATTGGCAGTCTCTGCCTGCTCTGTTCGATGTGGTCCAGCACGCGGGGGGTCGACGCTGATGGCTGCTCGTCACGATCGGGCTCGGTCGAGGTTGCTCGCGTGCTTCGCGGGCGCCGCATTGCTGCTTGCCGCGTCCGCAGGCTCGGCCAGCGGCGCAGGGTCGCCTGGGCGTCTGGAAGTCAACGTGATGAACGAGCCCGTCAGGGGCGGAGAGCCCGAACTTGCCATAAATCCTGGTAACCCCAACAACCTGGTCCTCGGCCACACGGTTGTCGGCAACAGCTACACCAACACGGCCCCGGCGGCGGGAATGGAAGCCGTGAATGGTGGCCTGCAGGTCAGCCACGACGGCGGCAAGACCTGGACCGCTGACAGGCAGCTCCTGCATACGAGCGGTTATTCGGAGGGGCCGAACCCGTACTTGATCGCCCACGGCCAGCCCGGGGCGACCGGCTTCACCCTGACCACGAACGGCGTGGGGGATCCGATCGAAGCGAGCGGGCCAGACGGCTCGATCTACGCAGGCGGCGTGTTTGTCCACACCATCCCGACGGGCCCGCCACCCTTTGGCTTCGGTGTCCCCCAAGGCGGGATCGCGGTCGCCCGGTCGACGAATGGCGGTGGGACCTTCGGTCCGATCAGCGTCGTCTTGGGCGACCAGGACGTGCAAGGGATGGTCAGTCGCGGGATGACCCCGAAGGGAATCGGAACATTCGGGGTCATCCCGTTCGATCGTCCCTGGATGGCCGTCGACCAGTCGACCGGTGCGGTCTACGTTTCGACAACCGGACATCCGCAGCGCTACGTCGCCGTCTCCCACGACCATGGCCGAACGTGGGGCCGGGTCGAGGCACTGGACTGTGACGAGGCGACGCCGCCGAACGCCAATCACGATGTCACCTGTGCCACGTATCCCCAATCAGGTGACGGCAACATCGCAGCTGTTCACGGTGTGCTCGCGGCTGCATACATCTCCCGCGCCGCCCCCGGCAGCACCTGCCCCTGTGTGGTGTTCGAAACCAGCACGGATGCGGGAGCGCATTGGAGCCGCCACGTCGTCGCTACCGGCCTGCCCGGCGGCGAGGGCGTCTTCGTTGCCGCCGACCCGTCGCACCAGGGCCGCTACGCGGTCTTGATCCCGGCGTTCGCCTCACAAGAAGTCCAGGTCGTGACGACCGGGAACTCGGGACAAACCTGGTCAACGCCGACGGCGCTCGGAAACGAGCCCGTCCAGCACACCACCAACCGCCCCTGGATCACCTACGGGCCGACCGGAGTCCTGGCCGTCCTGTGGCGCAACGCCTACCCGCCGTACACCCCACATTCCTTCTTGGTGCCCGGCACCCAGAATGTGTTCGCCGCGATCTCGAGCAACAACGGAAAGACCTTCAGCGCTCCAGTGCAGCTGAACTCCGCGCCGTCACCGCCGCCCGATCCGAATCAAACTGCGGAAGATGACGTTTCCTGGGTCGCGGTGACGACACAGTACGTATACGGCGCGTGGGGTGACTGGCGACCGACTGCCAAGAACCCGGTCGCCGCCGGATCCTCGCCACCTTCAGGCGAACTCAACGCTTGGATCGCCCGGATTCCAATCAGCAGCTTCCAGGCTCAGCCATAGCAGCAAGACGCGGCCGGATGGCCCGTGTGACCTTAGGAATCAATGGTCATGGTCACGGCCGTCCTCTTCGACTTCAAGCGTCAGGACTGCAAATCCGTGCCCTTGGCGACACTCGTTGCCCATCGAATCGGTGTGATCATGGGCATCGTGGGGTCTCAAGTGGCCTCATGTGCACAAGGTTGATGGGATGCTGATGGGATACGGCGCCGACAGCGAACCCGGATCGCGCGACGGACCTGCGACGGACTCGTGCCGGCCCAAGCCCGAGGTCCTACGCCCGCAACCGGCGGACTAACAGGCATGCGGCCGAACGCAACGAACGTGACCGGCGCTTTGTAAGGGCGCGTGCGGCGCTCGCGAGAGTGCTGGTCAGAGGGTCGAAAGCTGCTCCGACCAGCGCAGACGCTTGTCGTTAGTTGTCGTTG
>DATDGU010000368.1:0-6822 GCA_036521915.1 Acidimicrobiia bacterium
CGGAAGCCAAACGGGCAGATCAGCCTCTGGATCGAGCCGGCAAACGACGAACTCCCCGCCAAAGGACCGCAGCCTCATGAACTCAATCTTGTTCCACGGCACGACTTAGAAGCTCGCTCTGACCTGGACTTCACCTGCACACCGGGCTTTGGCCGTGTGCACAACCTTCTGGTCCCAGCGCGCGCCCATGGCGGTCGGAGGACACCGTCGACGAGATGACCACCTTCCTGTAAATTGTCTAGGGTATATTGACTTAAAGTGTCCAACGGCCCTAGACTAGAATCGTGCGACGAGCTGATCTGCTGAAGCGGATCGCGCGGCAGGCTCGTGCCAACAACGTGACCTGGCAGCTAGTCCGCGAAGGGCGCCAGCATGAGATCTGGCTATGCGGTGCGAAACAGGTCTCGATCCCACGGCACCGGGAGATCAATACCTATACAGCAGAGGCGATCATGAAGGACTTAGCGAGTGAGCTCGGGGCGGAGTGGTGGCGATGAGCCACCGACGCAAGTACACGGCGCGTTGTCGAAGAACTGATGGGTGGTGGGCCATCGAAGTGCCCGAGCTGCCTGGTGTCTTCAGTCAAGCGCGACGACTCGACCAGGTCGAAGCGATGGCTCGCGACGCGATCGCCCTGTTCCTTGACGTACCCGATTCGTCCTTCGACCTCTTGGTTGAGCCGATTCTTCCTCAGGACATTGAGGCGGACCTGAAGGCAGCGACCGCAGCGCGCTCTCTGGCTGACAACGCTGGGCGAGAGGCCAAAGAAGCGGTGCGGAGTGTCACGAGGCGCCTCCATGATGAGCTCGGTCTGACCGTGCGCGACGCTGGCGCCATACTCGGCGTCTCTCATCAGCGTGCGCAGCAACTACTTCGGGACCGCCCGAAGCCCACCACTCGCGGAAGGCGTCCGGACCGACCCCGCACCCGGGCGTCGTAAGACGTTCAACGTTGCACCGGCCATAGACGTTGATGGGATGCTGTTGGGATCCACCGCGGGTGTGCGACGACAAGATCCGGACGCCGTAATGCGCGAACAGCCAAGCCGAGTGAGGGCAGTCCTCTTCGACTTCAAGCGTCAGTACTGCAAACTCGTTCACTTCCCGACACTCGTGCACACTCGTCCACTTGCCGTCACTCGTTGCCCAGTCGAACCGCCCGCCCATGGGCGTCGCGGGCCATCGAGTGACCGAATGTGCAACGACTTGACGGGATGCTGATGCGATTGGAAGCGGCGTCGCGGTAGCGGAACTAATCCGCCGGGGCGAGGTGCGCGTCGTTGATCGTGCTAAAGCGCTCACGGATGTCGGTAGACGTCGGCGCGATGTCCGATGGTCAAGACGAGAACGACGCGGCGAGGATCGTCAATCCGATCGACGACTCGATAGTCGCCCCGATGGGCAGAATGCTTACCCTCGAGTTCGAACCTCAAGGGGCGCACCCTGCGCTCTCCGTTCACACAACTCGAGTGCCGCCAGCGCGTATCAGCCTTGGTAACTACCGTCCTCTTCGACTTCAACCGTCAGGACTGCCATTCCGGTCACTCGGTGTCATCCCTCGCCGGCTCGAGCCGGCCCGCTCGTAAGCATCGATTGACCTCGAGTGATCCCATGCGCGGCGACTTGATGGGATCCTGATGGGATCTTCGCACCGCGCTCTCGTGCTTCGTCATTTGACGAGCACGCGCCGATACCTCAGCTGACAGCAGATCGACGCGCACTTTTCGCATCTCGGCATCGTGAGAGTTGTCGAGGCGTGCGGCTCGGAGGCGTTTGAGCTCGCGCAGAGCCGGAGGTGAGGCAAGGCAACGAGTCGGTTGTCCTCGTATATCCAGTCTGGGCCGCGAGCGGACGCGGCGGCGCTTACGCTGAGACCGACATCGACACGGGAGGGTCTCATGACCGACCTGGTGACGACCAGTTATCACCTCATCTCCGCCGATGGGCACACGATCGAACCGCCGGGCATGTGGGAGACCTATCTGCCCTCGAAGTTCCACGATCGCATGCCCCGCCTCGTGAAAGACCCGAAGGGTGGAGACGCTTGGGAGTTGATCCCCGGCGCGCCCGCCATGCCCATCGGTCTCGTCACCAGCGCCGGCCCGTGGGGGAAGCGTTACGAAGAACTCGAGTGGTACGGGTCGACGTACGACAACATCCGCCATGGAGCCTTTGAGGGCAAGGCCCGCCTTGAGGACCAGGATCTCGACGGCGTCGACGCGGAGGTGCTCTTCCCATCGCAGCGGACCATGGGGACGTTCATGGCGCAGCCGGACGACGACTACCACTTGGCGGGTGTCGAGGCCTACAACACGTGGATGCACGACGACTTCATGGCCGTGGACCCGGCGCGCCTGATCGGCTTGTACCAGATGCCGGCGATTGACATCGGGACCTCCGTAAACCGGCTCCGAGAGGCGAAGCGTCTTGGGTACCGCGGCGTGATCCTGTCGGCCTACCCGTCTGGGGACCCGTCGCTCAGCGACGCTGATGACCCGTTCTGGGCCGCCGCAGAAGAAGAGGAGATCCCTGTGCACGTCCACGTCGGCCTCAACCAGGCGGGAGGACGCCAGCGCGGTGACGCCCGCGCCGGACGGGTGCAGGTCGAGGTGCCGCGCTTTTTGACCAAGTTGCCTGACCTCCAGGGAATGGGAGGGGCGGTCGGCGGCGCGTCGGCTTTCATGTCCGAATTCATCTACTCGGGGATGTTCGACCGGTTCCCGAGTTTGCAGCTGGTCGCGGCCGAGACCGGCGCCGGCTGGATCCCACATTTCCTCGAGCACATGGATGACCACTGGTGGCGGAACCGCACGTGGACGGATTCACAGCTGGAGCTCTTGCCAAGCGAGTACTTTCATCGGAACTGGGAGGTGACGTTCATTCGTGAGCCGTTCGCGGTCGCGGTCCGTCACTGGATTGGCATCGACAGCATGATGTGGTCAACCGACTATCCCCATCATCGTCATGATTGGCCCTACAGCCGCCGGGTGATCGAGGAATCCTTCGGCGGCGTGCCAGAGCACGAGAAGCAGCTCATGATCTGCGACAACGCCAGGGACCTCTATCGGCTGTAGCTCGTGGCCGCACCTGCGGCACGAACGGGGTCAGTCGCTCCTGAAGATCAGCGGGAGGCGCTCGACCACGCGGAGCGCCGGCGTCGCGACGGGCGTCGGAAGTCTGCGAAGTGATCCAGCGACGAAACTCGCGACCCACGAGCGACTCGCGGGATCCGGCGTGTCTCAAGGAGGCGCGCTCTGAGCGGTGCCCAACCGGGGTCATCGGCGGACTCTGGCAGGGTCAGCGACAGGCATTTTCAACGTCAGGGGACCATGCCCAGCACCGAATCGGCGCAGTTCACCCGTCCGGTCCGCTCGTCATGAACTCTGGGCCGCTGGGATCACGAGAACACTTGACGCGACCAGTCGGCCAGCTGGGGGACCAGCAGGACCCAGCGCTGGAAAAGGCTTCCGCGGCCGGCTTCGCGTGCTTCGCCTCGTTCGATCCACTCCCGGTCGCCCCAGGGCGGCTCCACGAGTCGAGCACCCGGGAGCGTGGCCGCGACCTGCTCTGACGCCTCGCGTGTGTGGTAAGCGTCGCTCTCGCCGCTGCGGAACACCAGCGCAGGAAGGTCGAGGGTGCGGGCGTCCGCGTTGGGGAGCCCCGGGACGAGCTCGTCACAGCTCGGACAGTAGGCCAGCATCCAGCGTTCCATCGTCGCGATGAACTCGCGCCGGTCCTGGTCGAGGAACCGTTGACGGTTCGACGCGTTCCGTCGAAGCACCTCCTCCCACTCGGGGAGGACGACGACGTCCTCCATACCTCTTTCCCAGGCCTTCACAAGGGACTGCCCGCAGTAGTGCAATCCCAGGCTCATGAGTCCGAAGGCGCCGCCGCTGATCCACCACAGCGCGAGGCCCGATGCAACGTCGCGGTGGCGCGCGGCCGTGAGCATCGACACCCGCGAACCGCCCGAACCTCCAGCGATCACGGCCGGCGTCATGTCGAGATGCGTGAGCAGCGCAGCAAGCGTGTCGGCCTGCATCGCGGATTCCGACGATCCGGTGAAGCACACGTCGGACTCCCCGCAGTTCGGTCGGTCCCAGATCAGGACCTGGTTGCCCTCGCGCGCGAGGGCCTCGGCGAGTTCCCTGACCCCGGGATAGTCCTTGCTGAACCGCCCGCCCGGGGTGATCGCCCACGGGCGGCCTTCACCGATGACCTCGTAGGAGATCGACAGACCATCGACCGTTGCGCGACCCATGAGCGGACCCTAACGTCCACGTCAATGTTGAACAACGACACCCTGATCATCGACGCCGACTCGCATTGGACGGAGCCGCACGACCTCTTCACCCGGGTCGCGCCTGTCGAGTACCGGGACCGCGTCCCGCGCGTCGAGACCGTCGACGGCCAACCAAAGTGGGTGTTCGACGGTCACGTCTTCGGGCAGGCGACCGCGGCCGGTGTCATCGGGCGTGACGGGAAGAAAGAGAGCGCCGACCTGGCGCTCAACCACTGGACGATCGACAAGATCCACGTCGGCGCCCACGACCCGAAGGTGCGACTCGAGGTCTTGGACGAGTGCGGCATCGACGCGCAGGTGATCTTCCCGAGCACCATCGGACTCGGCGGCCAGGATCTCGGCGCCATCGAAGACCAAGCGTTGTGCCGGCTGGTGATCCAGCTTTACAACGACCAGATGGCGGAGATCCAGGCTGACTCGCACAACCGACTCCTGCCCATGCCGCTCATGCCGGCGTGGGACGTCGACACGTGCGTCGCCGAAGCCAAGCGAGTCGGCGCGCTTGGGGCGCGTGGGGTGAACATGACATCGGACCCGCAGGATCTCGGCGCGCCCGATCTGGCCAACCGTGCGTGGGACCCGTTCTGGGAGACCTGCGCCGAGCTCGAGCTCCCGGTGCACTTCCACATCGGCGCCAGCATCACCGCGATGACGTTCTACGGCAACTATCCCTGGGCCTCGCACCCCATGAACACCCAACTCGCAATCGGTGGCACCTTGTTGTTCATCGGCAATGCGCGTGTCGTGACGAACGCCATCCTGTCGGGGATGTTCGATCGCCATCCCGACCTCAAGATCGTCTCGGTGGAGAGCGGCGTCGGATGGATCCCATTCATCCTCGAGACCCTCGACTACGAAATGGCGGAGAACGCCCCCGACGAGCTCGCGCAGCTCAAGAAGATGCCCTCGGAGTACTTCCGGACCAATCTCTACGCGACGTTCTGGTTCGAGAACAATCGCAACAAGCTCCCGGAACTCATTGACGCGGTCGGCGACGACAGAATCCTGTTCGAGACCGACTTTCCCCACCCGACGTGCCTCTATCCGAACCCGCTACAGACGGTCGAGGCGAAGATGGCCACGCTGGCACCAGAGGTTCGCAAGAAGATCTACGGCGAGAACGCGCGCAAGCTGTATCGCCTCTGAGCCCGGAACGAGCATGAACGCGATCGGGGACCGGTCGGTGGTCGAACCATCGGACCAGCTACCCGCCCGCAGGCGTTCAAGAGTTGCCCACGAGCACCGGGACTAGGTTCCCGCACGGGCGCTCAGACCTCGGGACACTCGCCGCTCGGACGCCAGAAGGACAGACATGACGACGTGGGGCAGGTTGGACCTTTCTGGCAGGGTCGCCATCGTCACCGGCGGAGCGTCGGGCCTGGGCGAGGCCTCGGTGCGGCTCTTGGCGGAACGTGGTGCTCGCGTCCTCGTAGCCGACTGCCATGAGGAGGGGGCGGTCGCTGTCGCCACAGACGTGGGTGGCGGCGCCCGCCCGTTTTGCATGGACGTCACGCGACCTGACGAATGTGCGGCGCTGGTCGCCGCCACGTTAGAGGCGTTCGGGCGATTGGATGTGGCCGTGAACTGTGCTGGCGTGGTCGATGGCGAGGGTCTTTCACCCGCGCAGACCACTGTCGATCAGTGGCGACGGATCCTCGCGACGAATCTCGACGGCGTGTTCTACTGCATGCGCGCCGAGATTCCGCCCATGCTCGAGGCAGGGAATGGATCGATCATCAACGTCGGCTCCATCCACTCAGTCACCGGTATCGCCGGTGCGGCCGCGTATACGAGCTCGAGGCACGGGGTCCTCGTCTGACCCGCGCGGCCGCGTTGGCGTATGCCGAGCAAGGCATCCGGGTGAACTGCATCGGTCCCGGCAACATGGACACGCCGATGTCCCAGCTGGCGTTCTCCAGACCGGGCGGAGAGAAGGGCAGGGACTCCGTGCTGTCGCTCCAGGCGATGCGACGTCTCGGGGAGGCGTGGGAGGTGGCCGAGATGGTGGCGTTCCTGGCATCCGACGCCGCCAGCTTCTGCACCGGCGCCTGGTTCGGTGTCGACGGCGGCTATACCGCCCGCTGAGCGGGTTTCGCTGACCGAGGAGACGGCACCTGTGGCGAACCACTCCTCCTCGAGATAGCCCAATTCGTCGATGCTGCCCCGGTACCCACCGCTAGGAACGAACGGCCCCGCTCTGGAAGGAGCTGGGTACGGCTCGCAGGATCGACTGTCATCGTTACTCCTGAGCCTTACCGATGCGTCCGTTGTCACGCCGGGGCGGTGCAGAGCAGACTGGGACCGTGGAGATAGTCGAGGAAGTATGCGAGTGCGGTGTTGTCGAGCGGCGGGTCGCGCTGAAGGTGGAGGCGGGCGAGTCCGTGCCCGGCATCGTCTGGCTGCCGGAGACCGCCACCGGGCCCCGACCGACGATCGTCCTCGGCCACGGAGGTCTGGTCCACAAGCGTGCCCCGGAGGTGCTCGGGCTCGCCCGGCGCCTTGTGCGGCACCGGGGCTATG
>DATDGU010000369.1:0-3904 GCA_036521915.1 Acidimicrobiia bacterium
GCTGACGCCGGAAGCTGACCTGACTGAGTCCGGCGACTCATTCCAAACAAATCTGGGCATCGACAACGTGCTGACCGAGAGTCTGGCCGACTCCATCGCGCTGTATGCCGCTGACCACGATCTGCGACAGCCCTATCTCTCACCACTATTCGGTGATCTCAGCGCCCCATTCCCGCCGACGTTTCTGCAAGCTGGAACCCGAGACCTGTTTTTGTCCAATACCGTTCGGATGCACCGGCGGCTTCGTGCCGGCGGGGTTGATGCCCAACTGCACGTGTTCGAGGCCATGCCCCACGGTGGGTTCTTCGGTGCCCCTGAGGACGACGAGCTGACTGAGGAGATCCGTCGATTCCTGGCTGCCCACGTCGAAAACTGATGGCCAGTCGCTTCGCCGATCGGCACGGATCAAGGTGCCCCCGTACATTGCCGGGAGGGTGACACTATCGGGCAGCCTTAGCCCGTCGAACGACATGGTCGGTTCGGGATCCGATTTGGAGCCGTTTGCGGCGTAGCGTCGGCGTCATGGCCAACGCGCACTACGAGAATGTCCGGCTGGCGCAAATCTTTGACCCATTGGACCAAGATCGTTCGGATCTCGATTTCTACGCAGCTCTGGTGGACGCGCTCGATGCCCGTGCTGTTCTAGACGTCGGGTGCGGTACAGGCACCTTTGCCTGTTTGCTTGCCCAACGAGATCTTGACGTTGTTGGGCTCGATCCTGCTGCAGCTTCACTTGACGTCGCTCGAACGAAGCCGGGGGCGGATCGTGTCCGATGGATCCATGGTGATACGAGGGAAATGCCACCTCTGCAAGTCGACGCTGCCACGATGACAGGAAACGTCGCCCAGGTATTCGTCACGGACGACGATTGGGTGGCGACGCTCAGAGCCATCCGCCAAGCGCTGCGCCCCGGAGGTCACCTTGTATTTGAGAGCCGAGTTCCAGAGGACCAGGCATGGCGTCGATGGACGTCGGAGGAGTCGCGTACCCGGGTGGAGATTTCGGGTGTCGGCACGGTGGACTCGTGGGTAGAGGTCACCGACGTACAGGGACCTCTCGTGTCATTCCACTCGACGTTCGTGTTCGACAGCGATGGAGCAACCCTGACGTCAGACTCGACACTGAGGTTCCGAACGAGGGGAGAGTTGACGGCCTCCCTGTCTGAAGCCCGTCTCAATGTGCGAGAGATTCGCGATGCCCCCGACCGACCCGGACGCGAGTTCGTGTTCATCGCTCGGCGTCCAGAGTGAGCTATCCAGGGATGTCAACGCCTGCCTGCCCCCTGCCCCCATACATTGATACTTCTCTAAGGGTCCACCGCTTCACAGCTGGTCCTGAATAGCTTCGGGAGTGCTGGCGGGTCCGGTCTGACTTGGAGTCCCCTGACACCCTTGGTGTCGTCGGCCGAGACCTTCCAGTTGCACATTGACAGCGGCACGTCCCGTCTCCGAGTTGGGGTGATTGGCCCGGCTTGCACCAACAAGCCTGGACCGCCCGTCGCTCCGAGCCGGAACGGCCGTGCCATCCCTAACTCCGTTAACAGAAGGGATGACCATGACCATCGTAGAAGCTGCGCGTGGGGTGACCGGTGGTGTCGACACACACCTCGACGTCCATGTGGCTGCCGCCCTCGACCCGCTCGGCGGGCTGCTCGGCACGGAGCGCTTTGACACGAATGCCGCCGGCTACAAGGCGTTGCTCGCTTGGCTCGAGACCTTCGGCGACGTCACCAAGATCGGCATCGAGGGCACGGGCTCCTATGGAGCCGGCCTGGCGCGCCATCTGCGCCGGGTTGGCGTCGAGGTCATCGAGGTCGATCGACCGAACCGAGAGGAGCGTCGGCGTGCCGGCAAGTCCGATCCCCTCGACGCCGTCGAAGCCGCCCGCGCCGCCCTCAGTGGCCGAGCGAGCGGCCGCCCCAAGTCGCGCGACGGTGCGGTCGAGGCCATCCGGGTCCTCGTCGTCGCCAAGCGCTCGGCCCGCCAGGCCCGGGTGAAAGCCCTCATCCAAATGCGCCACCTCGGCTACAGCGCGCCTGAGCAGCTCCGTTGCCGCCTCAAAGGCCTCTCGGTCTCAGCCCTCGTGGCCGAAGGGTCCAAGTTGCGGCCGACGCGATCTCCCGATCCAGTGACCGCTGCCACCAAGGCGTCGCTGTGCTCGTTGGCCCATCGGATCGAAGAGCTCGACCGCGAAATGGCCGAGCTCGACGAGCGGATCGACGCCCTCCTCGTCGCCACCGTGCCCGAACTACTCGACCTCTTCGGCGTCGGACCCGACACCGCGGCCGCACTGGTGATGACGGCCGGCGACAACGCTGAACGGCTGCATTCGGAGGGTGCGTGGGCCCACCTGTGCGGAGTCGCACCCGTCCCGGCCGGGTCGGGCAGGACCAACGGCAAGGTCAAGGCCCACGACGGAGGCGATCGCCAGGCCAACAGCGCGCTGTGGCGCATCGTCATGGTCCGCATCGCGCACGACCCCGAGACCCAGCTCTACTTCGAGCGCCGAGTCAAGGAAGGCAAGACCAAGCCCGAGGTCATCCGCATCTTGAAGCGCTACGTCGCCCGCGAGGTCTATCGCTACCTGCCTCGCGGCTAAATCCTCGGGCTGTGGGTCTGGCTTTCCCCCGTACTGTCGCTCTTAGGAGCTGACTCTCCAGCGACACGCCGACCCGCAGCTCGAGCCCACGACCTCGAAAACGCGTGACCCAATAAGAGCTTGTCCTCACATCGAGTGACTGATCAATGTCGTGTCCGCTGTTTTCACTCCCGAGCCCCGAAAGAGGGGTTGACAAGTGATAGGAGCTCGCCGGGCTGGGGTGGCACCCTGCACTTCGGGCATGCCGGATGTCTTCAACCAAGCGGTTGACAACGGCGGGACGATGGGCATACGTTGTATTCAACCATTCAGTTGAGGAAGGAGCGTCGGTGGACGACGACCAGCTGTCCCGCATCTTCGCGGCGCTCGCCGACCCGACGAGGCGCGACATGGTGGCCCGCCTCGCCGTGGGCGACGCCACCGTCGGGGAGTTGGCCGATCCCTACGACGTCTCGGTCCAGGCGGTGTCCAAGCACATCAAGGTGCTCGCCGACGCCGGCCTGGTCAGCCAGAGCAAAGACGCCCAGCGGCGGCCGTGCCATCTCGAAGCGAAGGTCTTCGACCTGATGACGAAGTGGATCGAGCGATACCGCCAACAGGCCCAGCAGCGCTACGAGCGCCTCGACGCCGTCCTCGCCGAGATGCGCAGCGACGAACAACCCAGCGACCGCGGAAACAGACAACAAGGAGCAGCGTCATGAACGCCACCAGCAATCGCTACCAGGTCTCGATCGAGGCCGACCCCACCGTGCCGATCATTCGGCTGACCCGCGACTTCGACGCCACCCCGGCGCAGCTGATGCGGGCGCACACCGATCCCGAGCTGTTCGCCCGTTGGGTCGGGCCGGACGGGATGGAAACCAAGATCCTCGAGTGGGACGCCACCACCGGCGGCCGGTGGCGGTACGTCGCCGGACGCGACGGCGAGGAGTACGGCTTCCACGGCTGCTTCCACGACGTCGGTGAGGACCGGATCGTGCAGACCTTCACCTACGACGGTCAGCCCGACGGTGTTGCCCTCGAGACGCTCCGGTTCGAAGACCTCGGCGACGGCCGCACCCGACTACAGGCGCAATCCTTGGTCGACAGCTTCGAGGGCCGCGACCAGTGGCTGGCCAGCGGCATGGAGACCGGCGCCGACGAGGGATACGCGAAGCTCGACGCCCTCATCGCCGAGCTCTGATGGGCAGCGCAGACGAGCACCGGCGCATCGCCGGCGCGTTCACGACCACCGTCGAGGGCACCACTCCGACGGCGTGGGACCAGCCTGCGCCGGTCGATGGCTGGGTGGCCCGTGACGTCGTC
>DATDGU010000370.1:0-2410 GCA_036521915.1 Acidimicrobiia bacterium
CAGGGCGAGCATGGCGCGGGACAGCTCGCCACCCGACGCGGCCCGGGCCAGCGGCTTCGGCGGCTCGCCCGGGTTCGGCGCCAGGAGGAACGTCACCGTGTCCGCGCCGTCGTCGGTGAGCGGCCCGGGCTCGACCGCCACCTGGAGGCGGGCCTTCGGCATCGCGAGCTCCAGGAGGTGCTCGACCACCGCCGCGGCGACGGCTCTCTCCTCGACCGCCTCGCGCCGCGCCTCGAGCGCGGCGGCCCGCTCCTCGTAGCCCTCCAGCTCGACGATGCGGCGCCGGGTGGCCTCCGAGAACGCGAGCACCTCGGGCAGCGTCTCCCCGTACTTGCGCTGCAGCTCCCGCAGGCCCCGCCGGCGGGCCCGCACCTCCTCGAGGCGCCCCGGGTCGTCCGGGATCCCCTCGGCCACCAGGCGCAGCTCCCGCTCCACGTCGGCGAGCTCGGCCTGCCCGGCCCGCAGCCGCGCCACGAGGTCCCGGAACGGGGCCCGGTCGGCGAGCGCGCCGATCGCGTCCCCGAGCCCGTCGAGGACCCGCCCCTCGACCGCGTCGTACGCGAACCCGAGCGCCTCGCGGTGCGCCGCGGCGTCCGCGAGCAGCGCCTCCTCGGCCTCGAGCGCCACCTCCTCGCCCGGGTCCTCCAGCCCCGCCCCGTCGATCTCGTCCACCTGGAACCGCAGCAGGTCGAGCTCGCGCGCCCGCGCCCGGGCGTCCCCGCCGAGCGCCCCCAGCTCCGCGTCGACCTCCCGCGCCTCGGCGCGCGCCTCGCGGAGCGCGCCCAGCGCGTCCGCCGCGGGCGCGCCCGCGAACCGGTCCAGCGCGGCCCGCTGCGTCGCCGCGGCGAACAGCCGCTGCTGCGCGTGCTGGGCGTGCAGCTCGACGAGGTGCGCGCCCGTCGCCGCGAGCTCACCGACCGTCGCGAGGCGACCGTCCACGTACGCGCGGCTCCGCCCGTCGGCGGGCAGCACCCGGGCCAGCACCCGCTCCGTCCCGTCATCGTCCTCGAAGCGACCCTCGACGCGCGCCTCGGCCGCGCCCTGCCGGACCAGCGACGTGTCGGCGCGGCCGCCGAGCAGCAGGTCGAGCGCCTCCACGAGGAGCGTCTTGCCCGCCCCGGTCTCGCCGGTGATCGCGGTGAGCCCCGGCTCGAGCAGCAGCGTCAGGTCGTCGACGATCCCGAGGTCGGTGACGTGCAGCTCGCGCAGCAGCCCGGTCACAGGTCGGCGAGCCCGAACTTCGTCTTCAGGATCTGGTGGAAGTCGCGCCCGCCGAGGCTCACGATGCGCGCCGGCTTCGACCCCCCGGTGCACGTCACCGTGTCGCCGAGATCGAGCCCGCCGAGGTTCCGCCCGTCGAGCGTGAGCACGACGCCTTCGGTCTGGTCGACGGTGAAGCGCAGTTCCTCGTCCGCGTCGAGGACAAGCGACCGGTCGAAGAGCATGTGCGGCGACACCGGGGTCAGCAGCAGGCAGCGGTGGCGCGGCGACACGATCGGGCCCCGTGCCGAGAACGAGTACGCCGTCGAGCCGGTCGGCGTCGCGATGATCATCGCGTCCGCCGCGTAGCTCGTGAAGAACGTGCCGTTGATGTCCACGTTCACGCGGACCAGGCGCACGTCCCCGACCTTGTCGATGACCACCTCGTTGAGCGCCCACCACCGGCCCGCTGCCGGGCCGGCCGATTCGACCCGCAGGGCGAGCATCATCCGCTCCTCGACCGTGTAGCGGCCGTCGAGCAGCCGTTCGAGCGCGCTGTCCAGGTCGGAGGGCTCGACCTCGGCGAGAAAGCCGAGCCGGCCCACGTTCACGCCCAGCACCGCGGCGCCGCACTCGTAGACCGCGTCGACCGTGCGCAGCATCGTCCCGTCGCCGCCGAGCGAGATCGCGACGTCGAGGCCACGGGAGAACTCGGCGGGGGCCACGGCGAGCGGCGTGAGGTCGCCGAGGTCCCCGTCGGCCGGCAGCCGCACCTCGAGCCCGCGCGCCTGCAGCCAGGCGGCCGCGTGGCGGGCGAGCTCCATCGCCTCGGGACGCTCGGGGTGGGGGACGAGCCCGACCGTGCGCACCGTCGAGACGCTCACGAGGCCGCCGCCCACGCGACCGCGGCGACCCCGGCCGGGTCGGTCGCCGGCGCGCCGCGCCGGACCCAGAGCAGGAACTCGCGGTTGCCGTCCGCGCCGAGCAACGGCGACGCGACGACACCGACGACGGGGAGCGCGGCCTCGCCGAGCCCGACGGCGAGCGACGTCAGCACGTCGGCGTGCACCGCAGGGTCGCGCACGACCCCGCCGCGGGGCACCCGGCCCCGGCCGGCCTCGAACTGCGGCTTCGCGAGCAGCACGAGGTCCGCCTCGGGCTTCGTCACCCGGCCGAGGGCGGGCGCCACCTTCAGCAGCGAGATGAAGGA
>DATDGU010000371.1:0-7733 GCA_036521915.1 Acidimicrobiia bacterium
TACGAGAGCTGGGCGGCCGCCCTCGAGGCGTTCACGTTCGAGCGGGGCCTCGCCGACGCCACGCAGCTCGACGCGGCGACGCCGACGGAGCGGCCGCCGCTCTGACGCCGCGGGTCAGCCCGAGAGCCCGCTCGTCGTCGAGCTCGGACACGACGACTGCGGCGCGGTGAAAGCCGCGATCGACGTCGTCACGAAGGGCAAGACCTTCCCCGGTGAGCTCAGCGGCTTCATCGACCCGATCGTCCCGGCCGTCGAATCCGTCGCCGACACCGACCCGTCACAGCTGCTGCAAGCGGCGATCGTCGCCAACATCGAGCAGTCCGTAGCCGCGCTGAAGTCCGAGACGCTCCTCGCCGGTGACGTGCGCGCCGGCACGCTCACCGTCGTCGGTGCCGAGCACCGGCTGCACTCGGCCAAGTCGAGTTCCTTACCTAAGCGCGGAACCCAGCGCGGTCAGTTGCGCGCCCGCTCGGCACTGCCGTACTGTCCCGCCCCGCTCGGCACCCAGTCGGAGGACACCCGTGACGCAAGGCCAGCCGTCCGAAGCCATCGAGATCACGGCGACCTTCTTCGTGCTCGCGTTCATCCTCCACTTCTTCCCGCCGACGTTCGTCGTCGACGGCCAGGAGATGAAGGGTGCGTGGAACAAGGCCACGATGGTCCCCGTCGCCGCGGGGAGCCACACCGTGCGCGTCTTCTTCCGATACCTCTGGATCATGGACGCCGGTCCCGGCGAGCTCCAGGTCGACGTCCCCGCCGGCGGCGTCCGGCGCGTGAGCTACCGGGCACCGTGGGTCGTGTTCCTCAACGGCAAGATGACGGCGTCCTAAGCCGGACCCGACAGCACCGGCCCCGACAGTGGCGGCCCGGGCACGCTCTAGGCGCGCTCGCGGATCTCGGTCGCGGCCCGCGCGCCTGAGCGCACGGCGCCGTCGATGGCACCGTGCGAGACGACCGACGTCTCCGTGCCCGCCCAGTGCAGCCGTCCCCACGGCTCCCGAAGCAGGCGCCCGGACTCGGTGAGCACCCCCGGCGCGAAGTGCGACATGGAACACCCGCGGGTCCACTCCTCGGTCCACCAGCTGGTCGGGATGAACGCGGCGGGTGATCGCGCACGGGGACCGAGGCGCGCCGCCAGCGCGTCGACGACAGCGGCTCGACGGTCCTCGGGGTCCAGCGCGTCGGCCCGCGCCGCGACGGGTCCGAACGTGAAGGACGCGAGGACGCCCGGCGTCCCGTCGGCCGGGGTCGCGTCGAGCGTGACCTCGGCGACCGAGCCCGGCCCGGCCGTCTGGCCGCTGAACCCGTCGGCTCGCCAGAACGGCTCGTCGTACACGATCAGCGTCTTGGTCTCGACCCCGGCGGGCGCGCGCTCGTACAGCGCACGCCGGTCCGCCGGCAGCGCCGGTTCGAAGACGATTCGCGGGATGAGCGCCGGCGGGATGGCGACCACGACGTAGCGAGCCCGAACGCTCAGCCCGTCGGCGTCCACCACCACGTGGTCGTCCCGCTGCGTGATCGAACGGACAGGCGTCTCGAGGTGCACGGCGTCGTCCAGCCCCGCGGCGACTCGGCGCGCGATCTCGCCGGCACCGCCGACGACCATGTTCTCCTGCGCGCCGCCCTCGATCGAGAACAGCCGGTTGATGCTGCCGTGCCCCCGGACGAGGAGCAGCAGGTCCAGCAGCGAGACCTCGCGCAGGTCCGTCGCGAACAGCCCGCGGACGGCCATCTCGAAGAGGTCGCGGCCGATCGCGCTGCGGATCCGCGTCTGCTCGACGTAGGACGCGACCGTGCGGGCGTCCCACTCGGCGGCGCGTCGGGCGGCCCACGGTGCGTCGATCGGCAGCCGCTTCGCCAACCGGTCGATCCGCATCTGGGCGAGGGCGATCGTGATGACGGCGAGGGGGCTGATCTTGGGGATCAGCCCGGTGTAGCGCCGCGTGCGTCCGTTCTCGACGAGCAGGTGGGCGCCCGCGACCCAGGTCTTGTACGTGTCGACCCCGACCTCCCGGGCGAGCCCGAAGATCGCGTCGTGGTGCGGCGAAAGCCACGCGCCGCCACGATCGACGGGCGCGCCGTTCGGGAGCTGATGGGTCCAGATCCGCCCACCGACGCGGTCTCGAGCCTCGAGCACAGCGACCCCGAGCCCCGCCTCGGTGAGCCGGCGCGCCGCGGTCAGTCCGGCGTAGCCCGCACCCACCACGCAGACGTCGACGTCAGCTGCATCCGCCATGTGCGTGCGACGGTATCGCTGTGGTCGCTGCTGCGCTCACGACGGCGGGGGCGGCGCGCTCGCGCCGAGCCGGCGCCGTCCCGATCGGATCAGTAGTTGCTGCGCCGCGGGATCACAGCCCCGATTAACCAGAACAGCGGGATGAAGAGACCGATCACGAACATCACCCAGTGCCCCTTGCGGAGGCAGATGACGCCGAGCGTGACCAGCAGCACCAGCCAGATGATCCCGACCGTGAACCCCACATTCATGGCTGCCAGCGTCGAGCTCACAGTGCACCTCCGGTTCGCCGGGCACCGTAGTGCCCACGACGGTGCCAGCGCGGAAACCGCCGGGCGCTGATCGAGGGCTGGAGCACGGCGCGGCTGCCTTCCGCGCGGCGCGGGCTGGATCTAGGTGGTCGCGCTCCCCACGAGCTGCGTCGTCCCCTCGATCGGCGCGCCCGTGCTGGCGTCCGTTCCCGAGACCCTCAACGTGTTGTTGTAGGTCCCAGGGCTCGACGGGCAGAACTGGACGTGGGCCTGGCAGCTCGCGCCCGGCGCCAGGGTCGAGCAGGTGCTCGACGGCACGCTGTACACGCCGACGCCGTTCACCACGACGTTGGTCGCCGTGTGACCCCCCGTGTTCGTCACGGTGATCGTGTCCTGGGGCATCGGGTTGTACGGCGGAGGCAGCGGCGCGTACCCGGCCGGATTGGGGCTGACGGAAAGACTCGCCGGGGCGGGCGGGGGCGGGCGACGCAGCCGGCAGCGATCAGCCCGCCGACGGCGAGCGCACCGATGCCGCTCACGACACTCCATCTACCCCGCATGCAGACCCCTGTCCTCGTCCGCTGGCGCCTCGCGACACCCGACGGGCCATGTATCGGCAGCCGACGGCCCTGTTCTTGAGCCGACGCGGGCCACCCTAAGTAGCGCGACTCGCGGGGTGGTGGATCACCGGTCGTCGGGCAGGAACCTGGTCGGACGGCCGTCCCGCACCAAATGAGTAAGGCCTACTTAGAACTCGGGCGTGTGACCCCGATCGGCGACTGCCGAGCACAGGCCTCGCGCGCCGCTCAAGGGCGGCCCGATTCGGGTCGATATCGAGCGACATGTGGGCACAGGGAGGCCCTCGGCCGCGTATGTGCCGATGGGGCACCGTTGCGGCGACGGTCGTCGCGCTCGTCGCGTGCTGGACCCTGATGACCGCTCCGGCCCTTGCGGTCACACAGCCGGGTGGGGCGGGCACGGTCTCGCCGATCCTCGAGTGCGTGTGGCACGTGGGCAGCACCAACTGGCTGGCGCTCTGAGGTTACAGCAACACCTCGAGCTCCACGCAGACCTTCGCCGTAGGGTCGAGCAACTCCTTCTCCCCGGGCGCAGCGAACCAAGGCCAGCCCACCAGCTTCAGCCCCGGCACCCACGCCAACCTCTTCACCGTGCCCTTCGTTGCCAGTGAGCCGCCGGCGTGGACGTTGGACGGCACGACTGTGGCGTCGTCGCCCTGCGACAAGAAGTGCGCGTCGCAGCCGGTCCCGATCGTCGCGGGCACTGGCGGATGGTCGACCTGGCTCCTCGTCGCGTTCCTCGCGCTCGGGATCCTCGGGGTCGGGATCGTGTGCTGGCGCGTCGACCCCGACCTCCTGCCGATCCGCCGGCCGAGCGCCCGACAGACCCCACCGGTCTGACACCCGCGCCCGCGTCGGCGCATCCCCGGCCGCTCACGTAGGGTGCGGACCACCCGCGGTGACGGAGCCAGCACGTGACGGATCGATCGGCGTTCAGCGAGGGCGACTGGAAGGCGCTCGCCGAGGCCCCCCTCCAGATCACGATCGCGCTCGTGGCCGCCGGCCCCCACCGGCCGATCGCCATGGTCAAGGAGGCGGCGGCGAGCGCCCGGGCGCTGGCCAAGCCCGCCACCCACGGCGTGGGCGACGAGCTCATCGCGGCGATCGCCAAGGACGCCAGCGGGCACGAGGCACGCCACGACGTGGAGTCGCGCCACGGCGAGTCCCCCGCCGAGATGATCGAGAGCGCCCTCGCGGCGGTCCAGACGGCCGTCACCGCGCTCAGCCCGATCTCGGGCGATGAGGCCGCGGAGGTCCGCGCCTGGTACTTCGACATCGCGAAGGCGGTCGCCGGCGCGTCGAAGGCGATCACGTCCGAGGAGCAGCAGGTCCTCGACCGGATCGGTGCCCTCCTCCAGGTCGCTACGAGCTAGACGCGTCGTCACCACCACCCAGCCAGCGCGCGGGTGTGATCGGCGGCCGCATCGGGTACACCCCGAAACGAGCGCCGACAAGGAGGCTCGATGACGACGACGTGGCACCCCTGGCAGAGACTGCACCTGGTGCGGTCGCGTCCGCTGACGCCTCGGATCAACCCGTTGCAGACGATCGCCCCGGCGCTCGGTGTCCTTACCGTGCTCGCCGGGCTCGTCGCCATCGGGCACAGCGGGTTCCATGCGGAGCACGTCTCCGACCCGCACGACGCCCTCGCCGGCCTTCATTACACGCCGCTGTTCGCCGCGTGCTCGATGGGCTTTGGCCTCGCGATGTTCGCCGGCGCCGAGCTCGTGCGGCTCGGCCGGAGCCGCATCCGCGTCGTCGGTGACGTCGCCTTGGGTCTCGGTACGGCACTGCTGACGCTGGCGAGCAGCGCCGCGATCGGATTCGGGGCCGTCGTGCTCGCGGACCTGTGGCCAGCGCAGCTCCACCGCGCGCTGAACGTCGACCACACCGGGGGCGTGATCGCGGTGATCGTCGGCGCCGCCGGGCTCTTCGCCGCCGTCACGGCGCCGTTGACCGCTCGGCGGGCTCCCGCGGCCGCGCTCGCTCCCGCAACCATCAGTGACCCGCCGTCAGCGCCGCCGCCGCGCCGCCTCTCCGCCCCGACGACGCCGGACGTCGAGCAGGAAGCGAGCTGACCGCCGGCTCCGTCTCCAGGCACCGCAGCGATCCGTCGGGTTCCTGGCTCCTCACGGTCACCGTCGTCCGACACCCGTCCAAGGCGCCTGACCGCTCCCCTGTTTCCTCCTTCTTCCTTCTCTTCCCGTTCCCGCTCCCTGCTTCCGCCCCTCCTCCTTCCCTCGTCTTTCTTCCTCCTCTTCTCTCCTCCTTCTTCTTCCCCTCCCCCTCTCTCTTTGCCGCGCGCGTTCGGCGGGGTCGTGGGATGCGGCACCCGCTGTGACGCCTGTCATCTCGACAGAGCGGCTCGCGCCGCTCACAATGACCCTCGTTAACTTAACGCTGTTCACCTGAGTTCCCGGGTGGCGGTCCGCAACGGGGGTGCCGCATGCTCACACGACTCGGCCGGTTCACCGTCCGACACCGCAAGGGCGTGCTCCTTGCCACCGCGCTCCTGGCGCTGCTCGCCGGCGTCCTCGGTGGCGGCGTCGAGAAGCGGCTCAGCACCGGTGGCTTCTACGACCCCGCATCGGAGTCCCAGCGGGCCGCGCAGCTGCTCGACCAGCGCTTCCAGCAGGGGCCACCGAACCTCGTCCTGCTCGTCACGGCCGCCGACGGGCGCACCGTCGACGATCCGACGGTCAAGGCAGCGGGCGTCGCCGTCACCCGGCAACTCGCCGCGCAGCACGACGTGCGCAACGTCGCCTCCTACTGGACGCTCGACGGCGCCGCGCCCCTCCGCGCCCGCGACGCTCGGTCCGCGCTCGTGGTCGCCACCATCACGGGCTCCGACGACCAGGTCAACACGCGGGTCAAGCCGATCGCGCAGCAATTCACGTTCAGCAACTCGACGATCACCGTCGCGGTCGGCGGACAGGCCCAGGTGTTCCGGCAGGTCGGCGATCAGATCAAGAGCGACCTGTTCCGTGCGGAGTCCATCGCCATCCCGATCACCCTCGTGCTCCTCGTCGTGTTCTTCGGTGGTCTGATCGCCGCGGGGCTCCCGCTGCTCGTCGGGATCAGCGCCATCCTGGGCGGCTTCCTCGCGCTCTACGTCGTGTCCGCGCTGACGAGCGTCTCGATCTACTCGCTGAACCTCGTCACGGCGATGGGGCTCGGCCTCGCCATCGACTACAGCCTCTTCATCGTTTCCCGGTATCGCGAGGAGCTGGCGGACGGCCTGTCCGTCGACGCCGCCGTCGTGCGGACGGTCGAGACGGCGGGACGCACGGTCATCGGCAGCGCGCTGACCGTCGCCGTCTCACTGGCCGCGCTGCTGCTGTTCCACCTGGCCTTCCTGCGCTCGTTCGCGTACGCGGGAATAGCTGTCTCGCTGCTCGCCGCCTCCTCGGCGGTCGTCTTCCTGCCGGCGCTGCTCGCCACGCTCGGCCCACGCGTGAACGCGCTGCAGCTCTGGACGCGACACCCCAAGCCCGTCGGGGAGGGCGCCTGGCACCGCGTGGCGACGACGGTGATGCGACGGCCGCTCCCGATCGCGACGGCCGTGATCGTGGTGCTCGTCGTGCTCGGTGTGCCCTTCCTCCACGTCAACCTCGGCCTGCCCGACGACCGGGTGCTCCCGACGACGGCCACGAGCCGACAGGTCCAGGACCAGCTCCGATCCCAGTACTCGTCCAACGAGTCCGCTGCCCTCCAGGTCGTGGCCCCCCAGGCCGCGACGGCCGAACCGGGCCGGCAGGCCATCGCGAGCTACGCCGCGGCGCTCTCGACGCTCACCGGCGTCGGGCGCGTCGACGCCGCGACCGGCAGCTACATCCACGGGGAGCAGGTCCCCGTTCCCCCGCAGCTCACCGCGCAGTTCCAGCACGGCGGCCCCGGCACGTGGCTCTCCGTCGTGCCCACCGTCGAGCCCGAGTCCAGCGCCGGCGAAGCCGTGGTGCACGCCGTCCGGGACCAGCGACCCGACCTCGGTGGCGTGCTGGTGGCCGGACGATCGGCGCAGCTCGTCGACTCCAAGGCCTCGCTCTTCGCGAGCCTCCCGTGGGCCGGTCTGTGGATCGCGTTCGTCATGTTCGCCGTGCTGTTCCTCCTGTTCGGCAGCGTCGTCGTCCCCATCAAGGCCCTCGTCCTCAACGTCTTGAGCCTCACGGCGACGTTCGGGGCGATGGTCTGGATCTTCCAAGATGGCCATCTCTCCGGGCTGCTCAACTTCACGGCGACGGGGAACCTCGACGCGACGATGCCGATCCTCATGTTCTGCGTCGCGTTCGGCCTATCGATGGACTACGAGGTGTTCCTCTTGTCACGGATCAAGGAAGAGCACGACCGGAGCCACGACAACGTCTCGTCGGTCGCCATCGGCCTCGAGCGGACCGGCCGGATCGTCACCGCCGCCGCCGTTCTCATCAGCGTGGTCTTCCTCGCCTTCGCAACGTCCGACGTCGCGTTCATCAAGCTGTTCGGCGTCGGGATGGCGCTCGCCGTCCTCATGGACGCCTTCGTGATCCGCTCCACTCTCGTGCCGGCCTTCATGCGGCTCGCCGGTGAGGCGAACTGGTGGGCGCCCCGGCCGCTGCGTCGGCTCTACGAGCGCATCGGGTTCACCGAGACCGACCTGGCCGGTGTGCACGACGACGAGGCACCGATCCG
>DATDGU010000372.1:0-1666 GCA_036521915.1 Acidimicrobiia bacterium
AGGGTGACTGGTGGGTGCGCGGCCCCGAGACGGTCGGCGCCCACCAGCCGGGCGGGGCGGCGACATGACCGGCGAGCGCATCACCGTGCTGGGCGCCGGCTCGTGGGGCACGGCGGTCGCGGCGCTCCTCGCGTACGAGCCCGGCGTCACGCTCTGGGCCCGCGACCCTGCGCTCGCCGAGCAGATCGATCGCGTCCACGAGAACCCGCGCTACCTGCCCGGCACCGCGCTGCCGCCGGCGCTCCACGCCACCGGGGACCTGCAGGCCGCGTGCGCGCAGGCCGACATCCTCGTCCTCGGCGTGCCGTCCCACGGGCTGCGCGCCGTGCTGCGCGAGGTCGCGGCCGTGGTCGCGCCGGAGGCGCCGGTGCTCAGCCTCGCCAAGGGGGTGGAGCAGACGACGCACCTGCGCATGACCGAGGTGGCGGCCGATGTTCTGGCCGGCCACCGCCGGGACCGCATCGGCGTGCTCACCGGCCCCAACCTCGCCCGGGAGGTCGCCGCCGGCCAGCCCACGGCGTCGGTGGTCGCGATGATCGACCCCGTCACCGCCGCGGCGCTCCAGGAGCGGTTCATGACCGCGACGTTCCGCGTCTACACGAACCCGGACGTCGTCGGCTGTGAGATCGCCGGCGCGCTGAAGAACGTCATCGCCATCGCGGCCGGCATCGCCGCGGGGCTCGGCTACGGGGACAACACGAAGGCCGCCCTCATCACCCGCGGGCTCGCCGAGCTCGCGCGACTCGGCGTCGTGCTCGGCGGCGAGCCGCTCACGTTCTCCGGTCTCGCCGGGATGGGCGACCTGGTCGCGACCTGCACGAGTGATCAGAGCCGCAACCGGCGGGTCGGTGTCGAGCTCGGACGGGGACGGAAGCTCGACGACATCATCGCCGAGCTCGACATGGTCGCCGAGGGGGTCAAGAGCACCCGGGCCGTGCTCGAGCTCGCCGCGACCCACCGGGTCGACATGCCCATCGCGTCGATGGTCGGCGCCGTGCTCTACGAGGACCGCCGCCCGGCGGACCTCGTGCCGGCGCTCATGCTGCGCGAGGCCAAGGCCGAGCTGCACGGGATCCGATGACCGCCACCGTCGTCGGCGCGCTCGGTGCGCGCCACCAGGCCTGCGTCGACGCGCGCGGCGCGCTGCAGCCCCTCGACGCGTCGTGGTCGCTCGCGTGGTCGATCGGCGCCGATGACCGATGGCGCGACCCGGCCGACGACCCGACCGTCCGCCAGCACCTCGTGGACGCGGCGCCCGTCGTCCGGACCGCGCTGCGCGTCCCGGGCGGCGACGCGGTGGCGCACGTCTACGGCGTCGGGGGGCCCGACGAGGCGCTGGTCGTAGAGGTTGCCAACGAATCCCCCGCGCCGTTCGTCGTCGCGCTCACGGTCCGGGGCGCCCACGAGGTCGCCGTCGAGGACGCCACCGTGCTCGTCGACGGCCGCGCCTCGGTGCGCACGGCTCGGCCCGCCTTGCGCTGGGCGGTCGCCACCGGCTCCACCGCCGACGTCGTGCGCTCCGGTGGCGCGTCCCGCGGGCCGTTCCCGCCGGTCGCCGACCGGGCGGGGGGCCTCGAGGCCACGTTCCTGCACCCGCTGGCGCACCGCGCCCGCCTCTCCTGCGTCGTGCGGCTGACGTCGCGGGACGCCCCGGACCTCGCGGTGG
>DATDGU010000373.1:0-3962 GCA_036521915.1 Acidimicrobiia bacterium
GCAAAGGCCGAGTTCGGGGACCTGGGGCCCGCCGAGACCGCCCGAACCGGCGGCCCCGGCCGGGGCAGCGGCGGTGGCGGGTACCGCGGCCGGTCCCGGCCGCGGCGGCGGCGCTGACCGGTCGCTCAACTCGAGCCCGCCGGATGCCGATCGCGGCCAGATGATCGGGCGGACCCGGCTCGCCTCGGGTCTCCGCGTGGTGACCGAGGCGCTGCCGCACCTGCGGTCCGTCGCGGTCGGCTTCTGGGTCGGCACCGGGTCGCGCGACGAGCCGGCGGCGCGGGCCGGCGTCAGCCACTTCCTCGAGCACCTGCTGTTCAAGGGCACCGCCGAGCGCGACGCGGCGTCGATCGCCGAGGCCGTCGAGTCGGGCGGCGGCGACATGAACGCCTTCACCGCCCAGGAGCTCACCACCTTCTACCTGCGCGTCCCCGACGAGGGCCTCGCCGAGGGTCTCGAGATCCTGTCCGACATCGTGTGGCGACCGGCGCTGCGCCCCGACGACGTCGAGTCGGAGCGCCAGGTCATCCTCGAGGAGCTGCACCTGCGCGACGACGAGCCCGAGGACCTCGTCCAGGACCTCTTCACCGACGCCGTGTTCCCCGACCACCCGATCGGCCGGGAGGTCATCGGCTCGGTCGAGACCCTCACCGCGATGACACGCGACGAGATCGCCGCGTTCCACCACGACCACTACCACCCGAGCAACGTCGTCGTCGCCGTCGCCGGGAACCTCGAGCACGACCGCGTCGTCGAGCTCGTCGAAGCCGGCCTCAGCGGCGGGAACGGTGCCCGGCCTCCCCGCGAGCCCTACTCGGGGGAGCCGCCGCCGCGCCCGGTCGCCGTGCTCGAGCGTCCCACCGAGCAGGCCCACCTCGTCCTCGGGATGCGCGCCCTGCGCCACGACGACCCCGACCGCTACGCGCTCATGCTGCTGAACCAGGCGCTCGGCGGCGGGATGTCGTCCCGGCTGTTCCAGGAGGTGCGCGAGCGCCGCGGGCTCGCCTACTCGGTGTACTCGTACCGCGCCGCGCTCGCCGACGCCGGGCTCCTCGCCGTCTCGGCCGGCACGGCGCCCGACCGGGTCGACGAGCTCCTCGAGGTCCTCGACCGCGAGCTGGGCCGCGTCGTCGACGACGCGGGCGTCACCGACCGGGAGCTCGAGGCGGCGCGCGGCCACCTGCGGGGCTCGCTCGCGCTGTCGCTCGAGAGCTCGGGCGCCCGCATGCACCGGCTCGGCCGCAACGAGGTCACCCTCGGCGACGTGCCCAGCCTCGACGAGGTCGTGGCCCGCATCGACGCCGTGACACCCGACGACGTGGCCCGGGTCGTCGAGCGGGTGTTCGAGACCGGGCCGCGGACGCTCGCCGTCGTCGGGCCGTTTCCCGCGCAGCGCTTCGCCCACCGGGCGTAGCCTTCGCGGCCGTGACCAAGGTCGGCGTGTTCGGCGCCGGGGGCCGCATGGGGCGGACCGTGTGCAGCGCCGTCGCCGCCGAGCCGGGCCTCGAGCTCGTCGCCGCCGTCGACCCGTACCACGCCGGCATCGACCTCCAGCAGCTCGGCATCTCCGACACCGGCTTGCAGGTCGCCGGCGCCGCCGACGCGCTCGCCGCCGCGGGCGCCGACGTCGCCGTCGACTTCACCGTCCTCGACGCGGCCCGGGGCAACCTCACCTGGTGCGCCGACCATGGCGTCCACGCCGTCGTCGGCACCACCGGCTTCACCCCCGACGACGTCGCGGCGCTCGGCCGGCGCTTCGACGCCTCCCCGGCGAACGCGGTCGTCGCCCCGAACTTCTCGATCGGGGCGGTCCTCATGATGCGCTTCGCCGAGCTCGCCGCCCCGCTATTCGACACGGCCGAGATCATCGAGCTGCACCACGACGAGAAGATCGACGCGCCCTCCGGCACGGCGCTGCTCACCGCCGAGCGCATGGCCGCCGCGTCACCCGACTGGGGCGCCGACCCGACCACCCAGACCGTCGTCGAGGGCGCACGCGGCGGCGCCACGACGGCCGGGATCCGGGTCCACTCGGTGCGCCTGCGCGGCCTCGTCGCCCACCAGGAGGTCCTGCTCGGCACGACCGGCCAGACGCTGTCCATCCGCCACGACAGCTACGACCGCAGCTCGTTCATGCCCGGCGTGATCCTCGCCGTGCGGAGCGTCGCCGACCGGCCCGGCCTCACCGTCGGGCTCGACGCGCTGCTCGGCCTCTGAGTGGCGACCGTCGGGGACGCCCGCCCGCGCGTCCTCGCCGGCGCGTACGACTGCGTCGCCCGCTACGGGATCGACAAGACGACCGTCGACGACGTCGCGAAGGCGTCCGGGGTGTCGCGCGCCACCATCTACCGGCTCTTCCCGGGCGGGCGCGACCAGCTGCTGCGCGAGACCGTCGGCTGGGAGATGAACCACTTCTTCGCCCACCTCGCCGACGCGGTCGCCGACACCCCCGACCTCGCCGCCCGCCTCGAGACGGCGCTCACCTTCGCCCACCGGGCCGTCGGGGAGCACGCCGTCCTCCAGAAGATCCTCGTCACCGAGCCCGGGTCGCTGCTGCGCCTCATGACCCTCGAGCAGGACCGGGTCCTCGGCTACATCGCCGCCTACCTGCGGCCGCTCCTCGCCGGTGAGGCCGCCGCCGGGCATCTCCGGCCGGGTGTCGACGTCGACGCCGCGGCCGACTACCTCGCCCGGATGGTGCTGTCCCTCATCGGCAGCCCCGGCCGCTGGGACCTCGAGGACCCCGCCAGCGTGCGGGCCCTGGTCCGAGCGGAACTGCTCGGCGGGATCCTCGCCGAGCCCGGGGGTTGAGTACCGCCTACTCAGGACCCGGGGAGCCGAAGCGGCCAGGATGGCGGCACGCGGACCGGGGGCCGGTCCCATGACAGGAGGCAATCAATGGCTGACGTGATGACGCCGGACGAGCTGAAGTGGAACGAGCAGGCGGCGGCTGCGGCCGCCGGCGTGATCTCCGAGCAGGTCGAGGCGGCAACGCGCTGTGAGGAGCTCAAGGTCGGCATGGCCGTGGGGGCCGTCGGCATGGGCAAGGGCATGCAGGGGATGGCCAATGCCAGCATGTCGATCAGCAAGGGCATGACCAAGTTCATGGGGAAGAGCATGAAGGGCGTTGGGGAGATGCGGACCGGCGGGCTGCCGAGCATGTTCGTCCTCGCGGTGACGCCGACGAAGATCCACGCCATCGAGGCGAAGGCGAAGAAGGGAAAGGACCTGAGCGCCGGGAAGGTCCTGAAGACATGGGACCGGGCCGGATTCCAGGCCAAGCGGGGGATCGACATCGCCGCCGCCGCGCAGGGCGTCCCCGCTGACCGCCAGATCCTCACCCTGTACCTCCCGAACCAGATGCTGGCGAACATGGCGCCGGGCATCGGCCAGCCGACCCAGTTCATGGTCGGTCGGGACCCGGCGAGCGAGGCGGTCCTCACCGCGATCGCCTCGTAGCGCCGACGGCCAGGGGCCTGGCGCGTCGCGACGGCAGGCCAGGGCGGGAGGCAGGGGAGCACGCGATGGACACCGCCAACGAGCGGCCCACGCCGGTCGGGCCGCGTCCCGAGGGGGACGCGGCCCGGACGGAGCAGTCGACGGCCAACCAGGCGATCGTCGACGACGCGATGGCGCTGCAGGCTGAGATTCACGCCGAGCAGACGCTGCTCGAATCGGGCACGCGGGGCCGGGCGACGATCACCCGGTTCACCGACACGGGGGTCCTCGTGCAGTTCAACCCCCAGGTCGTGCTGGACCTCACCGTCGCCGTCGGCGGCCGGCCGCCCTACGACCTGCGGCTGACGACCACCGTGTCGCCCCACCACTTCGGCCGCCTGGAGGCCGGCGCCGACCTCGACGTGCGCGTCGACCCGGCCCAGCCGCAGCACGTCGCGATCGACTGGTCGGACCCGTGACCGAAGAGGCGCAAGCAACGACGACCCACGACCGAGGAGCACATG
>DATDGU010000374.1:0-10742 GCA_036521915.1 Acidimicrobiia bacterium
AGACTGGCGGGACGAATACAACCACTACCGGCCACATCAGTCCCTCGCCTACCTCACGCCGGCAGAGTTCTCCCGGCAGTGGCATGCTGAACACCAACCCAGAACCTCATAGCAAGTGGACCGACGAATGGGGTCCGGTCACTACCAGAAGGAGGCTCCTGGGATATCCTTCCGGGCGAAAGAGGGTGAATGGCCGACGCGACCGACCTTGTGGTGGTGGGTGGAGGGATCGGCGGCGCCTCCCTCGCGATGGCGCTCGCCCGAGTCGGACTCGGTGTCGTCGTCTTGGAGGCCACGACCGAGTATCAGGACAGGGTCCGCGGCGAGAGCATGCAGGTGTGGGGGGTGAACGAAGCCCGCGAGCTCGGGGTGGAAGCGCCGCTGCTCGAGGCTGGTGCGCACGTGACGCCCATCTGGAAGCAGTACGCGGAGGGCGTCGGCGAAGTAGCGACCTTCCCGATGGGCGCCATGCTGCCCGACATCCCGGGGTCGCTGAACCTGCGTCACCCCACGGCATGTCAAGCCATCGCTGATGCAGCGGCGAAAGCCGGGGCGAAGGTTGTCCGTGGTGCGCGTGACGTGCGGGTGACGGCGGGTCGAGCGCCCGAGGTGTCGTACGCGACGGAAGACGGGTCGTCTGATCTGCGGGCCTCACTCGTCGTTGGGGCTGACGGGCGAGCCTCGACGGTCCGTAAGCAGATCGGCGTCCAGCTCCAACGCCAGGAGCCGGTTAGCTACATCGCCGGGCTTCTGGTCGACGGCTTGCGCGACGTGCCCGATCACGACGCGCTCGCAAGCGAAGGCGACCTGTTCTTCTTGCTGTTTCAGCAGGGCGGAGGGCGAGCCCGCGTCTACATCGTTGCCGGCCTGTCCGGACAGCACCGATTCTCAGGTACTCACGGCACAGAACAGTTCCTCGCTGCGTGCACACAATCCGGATACCCCTGGGGTGAACAGGTCGCCGCCGCCGTGCCCGCAGGGCCATGTGCCACCTATCCCGGTGACGACACGTGGACCGACAGCCCGTACGTCGACGGCGTCGTCCTGATCGGCGACGCGGCCGGTCACAACGATCCCATCATCGGACAGGGGCTCTCGATCGCCCTGCGAGACGCCCGGATCGTGCGGGATCTCGTCAACGATGGAGCCCGTTCAGCGCAGGAGTTCGCGCCCTATGGGACTGAGCGGTCTGGTCGCATGGAGCGAGTTCGGTTCATTGCAGACGTCCTCGCGGTCACGCAAGCGGAAGACGCTGACAACCGAGCAGCGCGCCGCGCCCTCACCGGCAGGCTGATGGACGAGATGGACCCGCAGCTCTTCCCGGCGATGGTCAGCGCGTTCACCGGTCCAGAGAACCTGCCAGCCGAACTTATCGACCAACGACTGATCGACCGCATCCGGGCTGCCTAACACGCGACTGGCGGTTTCGAGGATCGGGAGTCCCGTCCGCCTCTGGATATGGGATGACTCGCGGTCTCAGCAACCGCGAGTCATGCGCCCGAATCGTGGCTCAGTTGTCGAGTCCAAACTCGGCACCGACTCCCGATCTGTCGAACCGCGCGCGGGAGCACTAGAGGCACCTCTAGATCAAGGTCGATTCACGGCTCAGGAAACCACGAGTCCTGACTCGCCGGCGGGACGCAGCTACCGTCCAGCCCGTGAGACGACCGTCCGTCGTTGAGGCGTGGGGGTCGTCCGCGGAAGAGCGGGTGGCGAGCTACCCGTGCGACGCACTCATCGACGAGCCCGACGGTGTGGTCTTTCGGGCGGTCGAGATCGCCGCTCCAGCTGAGCTCGTTTTCCGGTGGCTGTGTCAGCTCCGGGTCGCGCCGTACAGCTATGACCTGATCGACAACCTCGGCCGGCGAAGCCCCCGGCACATCATCGACGGGCTCGACCAACTCAACGTCGGCCAGCGATTCATGGTGATGTTCCGTTTGGCTGCGTTCGAGACAGACCGATCAATCACGCTCGACTCAAGAACGGCTGCGTTCGGTCGCGTCGCCGGGACCTACCTGGTCGTCCCAATCGGCACTGCTCGGAGCCGTCTCGTCGTCAAGCTGGCGTATGTGGCCCCAGGCGGTCCCTACGGTTGGTGGCTGAAGCAGGTCCTGCCAGCTGCGGACTTGTTCATGATGCGCAAGCAGCTCCTCACCTTGAAGCGGCTCGTCGAGCACGACGCTCAGCGAGAGCCGACTGCCTAACTGCCGGTGACTCGCGGTCCAGCAGACCGCGAGTCAGTCAGCGACTACCCGACTCGCGAGTTCGAAGTACGCGAGTCGCCCGATTGAACTCGCCGGGGTCTGTGTCCGACCAGGCAGGGGACATCGCCCGGCTCGTAAGCCACGTCTGGTTTGTGACTGTGGATCGGACTGAGTACCTGACTGCGCTGAGGAGCCCGAGCCGGCAGGCCCGGGCTCCATTCGCGCAGCGGCCGAAAACGAGTATCCGCCGGAGCTAGCTGACGCTTAGCTCGGAATTTCCAGCCCGTAGCCGGCGAGGCCGTGGATCACGAGGCCGCAGAGCACGATCGAGATCAGCGCGTCTGGCCAGTACGGCGTGAAGAGCCAGAAGAACGCCATGAAGGCGCCGAGCATCGCGGCCACGATGCCGGTGTAGACGGCCCACTGTGCCCGCGCGAAGACGGCCAAGCCGGCTATCGCAACTAGTGCACCAACGATGACGTAGATCCATCCCCAGGTGTTGAGGTTGTTGCCGCTGAAGAGCAGCGTGCTCTTCACGTTGGCCTGGATGGTGCTGTTGGCATGCAAAGCGAACAGCCCGTTCAGGAAGATGCTCGCACCAGCGAGGAACAGCAAGATCCCCGATATGACGATCCAGCCGGTACCCCGATGCTGTGGTTCCGTACTCATACAACCTCCAAGGTTGCAGTCTGGTTGCTAGTCGACACTGGGCTTTCGAGGCGGTTGATACCAACCCGCGAGTCGAATCATCGTGTCCGAATCGACGGTAGCCCCCAGAACGAGTCGCGGCGCGGTTCTCGCAATGTCCGGGCCTGGGACGGCGTGTGACAATCTTCCCGCTCATGCTTGACGGGTCGTCACCTCGTCGCACGTTGCGTCGCGCTCTGATGAGCGAACGGAGAGGCGCCGACGTCTCAAGATGCGAGGCGCTATTTCGGAGCGCCTTTGGCCTGCTGGCTAGTCTGCCTGCAAGGGCCTTAGGAGATGCTGATGGATATCGAAGAGTTCTATGACGAGAACCCGACCCGCCGCACCTCCGAGGAGCTTGAGTTCGGTCGCGACTGGTCGGACAATAGCGGTAACCGCTACGAAGTCAGCTGGGTTCAAGACACGGGCGAGCTCTACGTTATGGGCGCACCGGTGGAGCCGATCTTCAGCGACGGGATCGGTGATGATTTCGTGCAGGCGATGCACACCGAGGACGTCGTGGTCACGGTCCTTGCGACCATCCCGGAACGCGCGGTCATAGACGAGGCCCTTGCCGGTTGGTCCAAGGTGATGGGCGAAACCAACAGCATTGATTGGGTCCGCGACCGTGTTGCGCATCGAGTCAGATCAGAAGGCTCTGAGATCTCGCTGGCACCGGAAGACGCGCCTGAGGAGGTTTCCGGCTCCGAATAGTGGTTGGGGTCCGAGCAGGGGTGTGGCCGCGGCCTCTGCTATTTGATTCGCTCGGAGAGCTCACCGAACCCGACTCGCGGTTTATGGAACCGCGAGTCACTGGATGCCGAGAACCATGACCCCGCGCCTTCGAAGACCGCGAGTCCAGCGTCTTCGGGTCGACGCGTGGCCGATCCCCGACCTCTGCCACTCGGTCTTCCAGACCCGCGATCGCGCGGCGAGCACCGCAGGAAGGGCTTCATTTCAGTACGTTGACCGCGCGGGCAATGACAAGGCCGAGGACGAGGAGGGATGTTATTGATTGAACGCCCATCGCCATCTTCGCCCATCGGGCGATCGGCATGACGTCGGTCGGGCTGAAGGCGAGCGCGTTAGTCATTCCAAGATAGAGATAGTCGATGTACTCGGGATGCCAGCCGGGCGGGCGAATCTGTGGACTGAGGTCTGGGGGAAACGCAAGATCCGGATATTGGCGCTCCTTGTGAGCACGTTCGCCGGGCCCACCGAGGTCGAGCTCCCAATAGAGGAAAGAGAAAGTGATGATGAGCCCGAGCCACACCAGCCCGCCAGCGCGAAGTAGTGATGAAGCGGATTGACTGATCTTTGTCGAGCCGCTGATGAGATCGGCAGTGAGGTTCACCGTCGCCCACGCCGATCCCACCACCAGCACCAAGACGAGCCCCAGGCGGATCCTGTGGACGCTGAGCGATCGGCGATCGATCCGGCCGGGATCGGTTACCACCAACGCGACGAGGAAGCATCCGAGCGTCGCGGGCAGGAGCCAGGTAGCCCCAGGTAGCAACTGGTCGGGCATGAAGAAGAACAAGCAGATCGCGACAACCAGCACGATCACGACCGGCGCCCGAGGCTCCCCTCGAACATCGCCGGACGCGGCGGGCAAGTTCTCACCAGGCACGGCCACACAGTAGGAGGACCAGCTAGATCGGTAATCGCTCCTCTGCACCGTTCGTAATCGCGCGCTCGAGTGCGGCGCTGAAGGCCGAGGTCGCTGGTGACCCCAAAATGCGTCCCAGGTCTTCGAAACCGCCGAGGCGTCGCGGTTCTCCAGACCGTGAGTCGCTGAACTTGACGAGCGAGTCAGCCCGGGAAAGCCGCTTGGTCCGGCACTCCAGTGACCTCGTTCCCCTGCGTGCTGTCTCCCCCCGGCACGAGAAGCATCACCACGGCAGCGCCGACAAGGCTGAAGCGGAGCCGGCAGCGCAAGCAAGGAGTCGAGCGCACCGGGCTCACCGTTGGGATGTCTGGGTTTAAATATCGGCCCAAGGCCGGAAGCCTCGCCGTGCAAGTCCCGCCAACCACTGCCCGCTGCCGAATCCTCGATACCGGGTCAGCATCACGGGCGGCGACGCCATTAGGAGGGTGCATGAGACCCAACGTGGAACTCACGCCCGAAGTGCCCCGGACACCTCGTGCGGCCGCGATCGCAGGCATCGTGTTCGCGCTCTTGTTCGCCGTCGTGGTCGTCGCGTTTCGCCTCGCGGTGCCAGCGAGTCCGAGCGACGCCGGAAGCGTGTTGACGAGTTCTTTTCAGCGTAACGCCGTGCACACGGCCCTCAACTTGGTGCCATTCTGCGGCGTCGCGTTCCTCTGGTTCATGGGCGTGGTCCGGTCGCAGATCGGTGATGCCGAAGACAAGTTCTTCTCCACTATCTACTTGGGTAGCGGCCTGCTCTTTGTCGCGATGCTCTTCGTGGTCGCAGCAATCGGCGGCGGGCTTCTTTCGCAGGCTGGCCGACAGCATGGTGCCATTCCTCTTGACGTGTGGAACTTCGCTCGACCCACGACTTACAGCCTCGTTACCAACTTTGGGATCAGGATGGCTGGCGTCTTCATCATCTCGACCTCCGCGATCGGTTTTCGCGTAGGCCTCATCGCCCACCGTTGGTTCGCTCGCATCGGCTTCTCGATCGGTGTGTTCCTCGTCCTAGTTGCCAGTGCTGTCCCATGGATCGAGCTGCTCTTTCCCGCGTGGGTCCTCTATATGAGCGTCGACCTGCTCATCCGAACGTTCACACACCGGGAGTCAGCCGCGACTTTCACCGGCTGCTGACCCTCGGCTCCCCGGACCGCTAGTAGGCGGCCCTCAAGCGCGCTAGTGGAACGCACCAGACATAGAGGTTCCGGCGATTTGGCGATCGGAACGTATGGTCAGTCGCCGTGCGCGTCGTGCCAGGTGTCGTGTCGAGCCTGGTCGCGCACGATTGCCGCGCGCGCGGAGCACTCGTACAGCATGTAACCAGGACCTTGTGCGCCCTGCAGATTTCCCCTCCACACAGTGCCAGGTATGCCGACGCCGGCAATGAGTTCGTATTGTTGTGTCACAACCGTGATCTAAGTCGCCCGCCCTCGCGCTGTCCACCCGCCCAAGATCGGCTTCCTCTCGCCGCGACTGCGGACCCCGAACCCGCGACTACGCCGTGAAAAGGCGAAGGACAAGCACGAACGCGGCGCCCTCGGCAAGGTAATCCGACTCGCGGTCCAGGCGACCGCGAGTCACCTCCCGGCCGCAATTGTGTGGCTGCGGCCTTTCGACTTCGCCAACACCACGAGCAGGCTCGCCGGAAGTTACGCAAGAGCGCCCCGGCGGCGACATGCCGCGACGGCTCTGCCTCCGAGCCGGGTGTGTCGCGCCCCAAACGCCGTGGGTCGCAGGGCCCCCCCCACAACGTCGACGCTGGAGTCATCCGTCGTCGTCGGGTGACACCGATGAACCCGTTGTCGCCGCGATCCGGAACGGGTACCACCTCGGCGGGCATTTCGTCCGTCAGTAATATTGGTGCCGTGCCTGCTAGCTCGCTCGAGGTCGACTACGTCGTCGTTGGCGCGGGGGCTACCGGCTTGGCGTTCACCGACGCTCTCATCGGTGAGTCGGACGCGACGGTTCTGATGGTCGACCGCCGCCATGGACCCGGCGGACATTGGAATGATGCCTATCCCTTCGTCCGGCTTCACCAGCCCTCGGCGTTCTACGGTGTCAACTCGCGCAACCTCGGCGAGGACCGAATCGACGCAACCGGCCCCAATGCCGGGTTTTACGAGCGAGCAACCGCCGCCGAGATCTGCCAGTACTTCCAAGCAGTCATGACGGACGTGCTGCTCGCGTCAGGCCGCGTGGAGTTCCTCTCGATGACCGATTGCACTCTCGACAAGCGCGGGCGCGTTCGAGTCGTCTCAAGGATGACGGGGACCGAGCGGGAGGTCACCGTCCGGCGCAAGGTCGTCGACGCGCGCTTTCTCGAGAGCTCGATACCGGCCACCCACACGCCGAAGTTCACGCTGGATGACGGCGTGAACTTGATTCCGGTGAACGACCTCGTACGGACCGACCATCCTCCGGGTGGCTACGTCGTGATCGGCGCGGGGAAGACCGGCATGGACGCATGCGGCTGGCTGCTCGAAACCGGCGTGAAACCTGACGACATCTCTTGGATCAAGCCCCGTGAGTCATGGGTCATCGAGCGGGCCACGTTTCAACCGCGCGCGAAAGTCGGCAGCTTCATCACTGCGTGGGCTGCTGCCGTCGAGGCAGCTGCAGCGGCGGTGTCGGTTCCGGATCTCTTTGGCCGGCTGGAGGAGGCCGGAGAGCTGAAGCGGATCGACGCGTCCATCGATCCATCGATGTATCGCATGGCGATCCTCAGTGAGTTCGAGCTCGGTCAGCTCCGCCACATCGAGAACGTCGTTCGTGCCGGTCACGTCCGGCGCATCGAACCGCACCGGATACTTCTGCAAGACGCCGACGTCCGGACCCGAGCAGACGCGCTTTATGTCGACTGCACCGCTGAAGGGCTCCCCAGGCCGCCGGCACAACCGATCTTCGAGCCACAGCGGATCACGATTCAACCGGTCAGAGAAGGGAGCCCGACCTTCAACGCGGCTCTGATTGGGTATCTCGAAGCGACGCGCGATGACATCGACGAACAGAGCGCACTTGTCCCAACGAACCCTTATCCGAGCGCGGCCGAGGATTGGATCCGAGTGCGACACGTCGGGATGATCGCTCAACGCAGATGGGATCAGACACCTGATCTGAGCGACTGGATCGACAACTCGCGGCTCAATGTCGCCTCACACCTAGCGGATCATGCCGCCGAACCCGGCGTCGGCCAGGCAATTGGGTCGTATTTTGAGAACGCCGATCGGGCGATTGACAACCTGGGCGCGCTTCGAGCCCAGCTGGGTGACGATGTCACCGCCGCTTCGTGACGGGGCAGCCTCGGCGGGACGGGCTGACGACCGACCGGGCAGTGATGTTCGACCCACGGTTCACGGATCGCGAGCCAGGTGACCTCGCAGGCCGAGACGCGGGGTTCTCCGAAGCTCGAGCATCGGCCCACGGCCGTTACGTGACTTAGTCGCGCCACGCCACGGCGTACATCGAGATCGGTTCGGGCATCCCCTTCAACGGAACCGCGCCGCGATCCTCAAATCGAAACTGCTTGCCGATACAGAGCTCGCGGACCGCTACGGAAACCGCGATGTCTCCCGGTTCGGCAGCGTCGCAGAGCCGCGCCGCGAGCTGCACGGCCGCCCCGAAGAGGTCGTCGTGGTCGTCAGTCACCGGCTCACCGGCGCTGATGCCGATGCTGACGTGGAGCGGGATCGCCTCGCGCTCGTTGCGGTCGTTGAGCGCCGCCTGGACAGCGATCGCGAACCCGACGGCCGAGCTCACGGATGTGAACGAAGCCATGATCCCGTCACCGGTGTGCTTCACCTCTCGCCCACCCTGGCTGGACAGCTCTGCCCGGACGACCTCGTTGTGGTCGCGCAGGAGAGCGAGGTGACCTTTGTCGCCGAGCTGTGCCGTCTGGGCGACCGAACCGCAGATGTCGGTGAAGACGATCGCCCGCATCGCGGGTGCCGTGTACGCCTCCCCGGGTGGATGCGCGGGAAGCGGACCCATCAGCGAGTTCAGCGGGACGTTCGGGTCGACCTCCACAAGGGCGTCGGCGACGAGCCCATGCGAATCACGGTGCACGGCCTCGACCGCATCCTTATCGGGCCCTTCGACCAGACAGAAGACCGAACGGCGATCGGGGTCGAACCAGTACGTGTGGTAATGGACGCCGTAACGTTTCTCGGCCTCGAGGTCGAGGCTATGAGCGTCGGCCAGCTGCTCGGCGGTCGCCGTGACCGCATCGTGACGATCCATGAACATCGGCACAACGCCAGCATAGAGGTGGGCGGACGCCGGCCGATCGGGCGCAGCTGTTCGGTGGCAGCCTCCGCCGCGTGGGCAACCTGAGGGGCAGCGATCGTCGCCTGCTCGAACCATCCATCGGTCACCGGCAGATGACTCGCGATCCAGCAAACCGCGAGTCTGCGGCCACGGGCACTGCCGGCCATTCGGGGGGTGCGCGACGAGGCCCAAAACCATCGCTCCGTGTCCTGCTCAAGATCACGCGCAGGGACAAGGAGCATTTCGTAGCGGCAAGTCGAGTGTGCGACCTCATCCGGATACGGTGACCTTGTCCGCGGACAGTCCACTCGATGCCCGCGACGGCTCCGAGCACTACCGTTCCTGCTCTGGATTCACGTCGCGCCGCTCGAATACGGGTTCGACTCCGGCTTCCCGAAGACTGGGCTGTCCTCGAGACTCGTGGCCCCGGGCCGTTCATCACCAGCGCGACGCTGCGCGATCCAGAGGGATCTGAGGTCTCCTGGACCTCGCGGTATCACCGCAAGCACGAACAGGTGCTCGACAACCGCGGTGGTTCGACATGGTGGGCACCGGGCGCGATCGGTTGGTGGATCGGCGTGCTCTTCGCAGTTGGGTCGGTCCTATTCGCGCTGGGAGCGCTCCCGGGTTATTCGAGCGCCGTCGGCCTCACCGTCGACGGTACGACGTTCTTCATGGGCTCGCTCTTCTTCACAACTGCGGGACTGCTGCAATATCTGGAAGTAGCGAACGCCCGACGCACGCCACCGGGGACGCGGGCACACCAACGATGGCGGCTCGTGACGTGGGAGCCGGACCGCATCGACTGGTGGGCGACGTCCGTGCAGCTGCTGGGCACATTGTTCTTCAACGTCAGCACCTTTGCGGCACTGCGGGCGAGCACGGTTCATCAGATGAACCGGCGCGTCTGGACGCCCGATGTCCTCGGCTGCATCTGCTTCCTCATCGCGAGTTGGCTCGCCTGGTGCGAGGTGTGTGATGGCCGATGGTGCTGGCCTCCACGAGGGTCCGCTTGGTGGATCGCGGGCGTGAACCTCACCGGCTCCGTGGCCTTCGGAGTTTCGGCCGTCGCGGCGCACGTAGTTCCCGCGACCCAGCAGGTCCGGAACGCAGCGCTCATGAACCTCGGCACGTTCATCGGCGCGATCGGCTTCCTCATCGGCGCGGTTCTTCTCCTGCCGGAACGCACGAGCACCGCCCCACCCAAGGCGGTGCCCGGTGATGTCGCCGGCCCGACCACCGCGCCAGCCGTCTGACGGCGACGGTCTCCCGACTCGCGGTCTAGGAACCGCGGGTCGGCGCTGCCCCGCCATAGGGCGGCTCAGTAAAAGGCACGTACTACTGGGGCACGGCCTTCACGCGGTTGACGACGGCATTCACGATCGCTGGTCCCTCGCTCAGGGCTTGCGTCCCTTCGGCGTAGAATGTGAAGCCGACAAAGACTCGGCCGACTCGAACGACGACGTTGTCTGCGGTGAGCGTCAGGGACTGGCCGTTCTGGGTGCCCGTCACCGCCACCTCGAAGCCGGCATGTTCGTCGCCGACGCCCTGCAGTTGGTTCGTGATCGAAGTCACGGTCGCCTGACCGAACGTCTTCTGGAACACCCGTTGTAGACAGCTGGGCGCCGCAGCCGTCTTGTCGGTCGCCAAATAGGCTTTGGCTGCTGCGGTGCTCTTGAAGACGTAGACCAGGTCCGTCGCTTGGGACGGTACCGCGCTCGGCGTGCTCGTGTCGGCGAACGTGGGCGATTGCTCGCGTGGCGCGGTCTTGTTCGCAGCGAGAACGGCGTCACGCATCTGTTTGCAGGCTGCGATGCCGTTGAACTGCTTCGTGCCCGGGTACTTCCGCCTCGACCACGCGGGCCAGGTGCTGGACAGACGAGCCGGTCGGAAGGATGTGGCCATCCGCGCCACCGAGACCGGGGAGGAGCAGATTC
>DATDGU010000375.1:0-19968 GCA_036521915.1 Acidimicrobiia bacterium
AAGCGCGCCCAGGACCCCCATGGCGCCGACCTCATCACCGTGCTGAGCGAGGCGGAGGTCGACGGAGAGCAGCTCACCCAGCTCGAGATCGACCTGTTCTTCATGCTCCTGACCGTCGCCGGGAACGAGACGACCCGCAACCTCATCTCACACGGGATGGTGCAGCTCCTGGAGCACCCCGACCAGCTGGCGAAGGTCCAGTCCGACCGGACGCTCCTCGCCGGCGCGGTCGACGAGATGCTGCGCTGCGCCAGCCCGGTGATGCACTTCCGCCGGACAGCGACGAAGGACGTCGTGATCCGCGACACGCCGATCGCCGAGGGCGACAAGGTCGTGATCTGGTACGTGTCCGCCAACCGCGACGAGACCGTCTTCGACGATCCGATGGCGTTCAACATCGAGCGGTCGCCCAACGAGCATGTGGCGTTCGGGGGCGGCGGCCCGCACTTCTGCCTCGGCGCCAACCTGGCCCGCATGGAGATCCGGGTGATCTACGAGGAGCTGCTCGACCGGTGGCACGACCTCGAGCTCACCGGCGAGCCGGCCCGCCTGCGCTCGAACTTCATCAACGGGATCAAGCACATCCCGCTGCGCTTCGCGACCAGCTGAGCCGACGGCACCCCCGGGTGCACCGAATCAGGAGGACGTCGACCGCGCGTCGCGCCAGGGCGTGAGGTCGAGCTTCGGGTAGCGCACCCCCGTCGCGTCGAGCAGCGCCTCGTCCCAGACGGGGTGACCCGGCGGGGGGAAGCCGAACAGCTCGAGTTCGCTCGGCGTGCTTTCCTCCACGAACGTCGTCCACGCCGGCGAGGTCGCCTTGGACTGCGCGCTCGTGTAGCCGATCCAGTCCTGCCCGGCGCCCCGGAACGCGATCGCCATGAGGAAGCGCGACCCGCCCGGCTCGGTGAGGTTCACGCCTCGATGGAACACTTCGGTCCGGTAGGCCAGCAGCGAGCCGCGACCGCCCTTCGCCGCCTGCTCGGCGGCGTAGAGCGCCGGGTCGTTGTCCGGCATCACGAGCAGCTCCGTCGGGGCGTGGCCGGTGGAGTCGCCGAGCGACACGACGTGGGTGGGCGCGACACCGTCGTGCACGTCCGAGAGGTACAGGAACGTCTCGAGGTGCCACCACGGCGGCTCCGAGCGGGGCGGCAGCCAGGAGTGGTTGCGGTCGGTGTGCATCGGCTGCTCGTAGTTCGTGACGCCCGTGTACTTGGCCGAGGTGTGCGCCTGGTAGAGGCGGAGGTCTGTCGTCTGCAGCGCCCGCTCGGCGAAGCCCACGATCGACGGGTGCACGAGGAGCCGGTTCAGCGCGCCCGACCCGGGCCACGGGAACTCGTAGTTCCACACGTGCTGCTCAGGTCGGAACCCCGGGCCGTCGGGCGGCCAGACGAAGGCCTCCTGCGGGGCCGGCGGCCGGCCCTTCCAGTGCTCGGTCACGCCCTCGGGGTCGGCGTGAAACGCCTCGGGGGTCGGGTACATCTCGCGCAGGTCGGCGGTGGCGGCGTCGATCTCGTCGGTGCCGATGAGGCCCTCGAGGAGCACCCAGCCGTCGTCGTGCCACGCGGCGATCTCGTCGTCGCGGGCCCGTCGTGCGCTCACGCGTCGCTCCTCTCGCCGGTCCGGCCGCGCGTCCGGTCCGCGGGGACGGTAGCCGGGTGCGTCCCGCCGATCGCCGGGTTCACGGGAGGTTCGGCGGCGTCGGCAGACGCTCGATCTGGTGGCGAACGAAGGCGTCGGGGTCGTTCCCGCGCTCGGCGATGCGCGGCCGCACCGCATCGGGGTGGGTGAGGATCAGGAACCGGTCGTGCTCGATCGCGTCGCAGACCAGGCGCCCGGGCACCTCGGGCGCGACCGGCTCCTCCAGTGGCATCGCCTGGAGCCACTGCCCGATGTCGGGGGTGCCGCCGACGCGGGCGGTGTCGGCCATGTTCGTCTCGACCCGGCCGGGGCAGAGCAGCGACACGCCGATCCCGAGGGGCCGCAGGTACAGCGCGAGCGCCTCGGTGAGCCCGGCCACGCCGAACTTGGCCGTGACGTAGGGGATGACGTCCCACGCGTGCGCGTACAGCCCGGCGACCGACGCGGTGTTCACCAGCCAGCCCTGCTGCTGGCGGCGCAGCTGGGGGACGAAGGCGCGCACGCCGCGGATGACGCCGTACAGGTTGATCTGCAGGATCCAGTCCCACTCGGCCATCGTGAGGGTGTCGGCCGGACCCAGCAGCACGACGCCGGCGTTGTTCATGACCACGTCGACGCGCCCGAACGTCTCGAGGACCGTGTCGCGGAGCCGGTCGACGTCCTCGTCGCGCGAGACGTCGCAGCGCACGGGCAGCGCAGCGGCGCCCAGGGCCTCGAGCTCGGTGGCCGTCTCGGCGAGGCGCGTCTCGTTCACGTCCGCGATCGCGACGGCGCGGGCGCCCCGTCGCGCGAGCTCGAGTGCGGTCGCGCGGCCGATGCCGCTCGCCCCGCCGGTGACGACGTTGACCGTCCCGTCGAGCTCCATCACTCCCCCTCCATGACGAGCCCCCAGCTCGGCTGGTCGCGGTACGCGGGCGCCGCGAACGCGCCGTAGTCGGCGCCCTTGCGCAGCGACTGCCCGCCGTCGACGCTGATGCACTGCCCGGTGATCCAGGCGGACTCCGGCCCGATCAGGAACCGGGCGAGTGCCGCGACGTCCTCGACGGTCCCGACGCGGTGCAGCGGGATGTTCTCGAGGTAGCTGTCGAGGACCGGCCCGCCGGCGGTGATGGCCGTCATGAGCTCGTTGTCGATGATTCCTGGCTGGACCGAGTTCACGCGCACGCGGGCCGGCCCGAGCTCGTCGGCCGCGACCCGGACGATCATGTCGAGCCCGGCCTTCCCGGCGCCGTACGCGCCGAGGAACCGGAAGGTGTCGCGCCCGGCGTGCGACGACACGCCGACGAAGGAGCCGCGCCCGCTCGCCGCGAGGAGGGGCGCGGCGTGCTTGAGCGTCAGGAACGTGCCGATGATGTTGAGGTCGAGGGTCGCCCGCACGGCCGCGACGTCGGCGAGCACCAGAGGTCCCATGTGCAACGCGCCGCCGGCGGAGGCGACGACGCCGTCGAGCGCGCCGGTGTGCTCGGCCGCCCGGGCGACCGCGCCGTGGACCTGGTCCTCGTCGGTGACGTCGGCCGTCACCGGGTGCACGCTCGCGCCCGGTACCGCGGTGCGCAGGCGCTCGGCCGCCTCCTCGAGGCGGGATTCGGTCCGCCCACAGATCGTCACCGTCGCGCCGTCGTGGGCGAGTGCCGCCGCGCACGCCTCACCGATGCCGCTGCCACCGCCCGTGACGAGCGTCGCGTAGCCCTCGAGGCTGCTCATCGCTGCCCTCCCTTCCCCGGCGCGCCGGCCGGAGGCATAGGTTCTCATCGATGCCGGCGGTGGGGATGCGACGAGAGCGGGAGCGGACATGAAGCTCGGGCTGCAACTGGGGTACTGGGGCGCGCAGCCCCCGGCGGGCGCCGCCGATCTGGTGCTCGAGGCCGAGCGGCTCGGCTACGACTCGGTCTGGACCGCCGAGTCCTGGGGCTCCGACGCGCTGACACCGCTGGCGTGGTGGGGCTCGCAGACCACGACCGTGCGCCTCGGCACGGACCTCATGCAGCTGTCGGCCCGCCAGCCGACGGCGGCGGCCATGGCCGCGCTCACGATGGACCACCTGTCAGGCGGCCGCTTCGTCCTCGGCCTCGGGGTCTCCGGCCCCCAGGTCGTGGAGGGCTGGTACGGGATGCCCTTCCCGAAGCCCCTCGCCCGCACCCGCGAGTACGTGTCGATCATCCGCGACGTCCTGGCGCGCGAGGAGCGGGTCACGAGCGCCGGACCGCACTATCCGCTCCCCTACCCCGGCGGGCTCGGCCTGGGGAAACCGCTCCGCTCGATCGTGCACCCGCGGCGCGCCGACCTGCCGATCATCCTCGGGGCGGAGGGCCCGAAGAACGTCGCGCTCGCCGCGGAGATCGCCGACGGCTGGTTCCCGATCTTCTACTCGCCGACGCACGAGGCGCTGTACAGCGACGCGCTCCAAGAGGGCTGGGCCCGGCCTGGGGCGCGGCGCGGCCCCGACGACTTCGAGATCCTGCCGACCGTCACCGTGATCGTGGACGACGACGTGGACCGGGCCGCGGACCGCGTGCGCCCATCGCTCGCGCTGTACGTCGGGGGCATGGGCGCCCGGGAGATGAACTTCCACTTCGACGTGTTCTGCCGGCTCGGCTTCGAGGCGGAGGCGACAAAGATCCAGGACCTCTACCTGGCGGGCCGCAAGGACGAGGCGACGGCCGCCGTCCCGCGCGAGATGATCGAGGCGATCTCGCTCATCGGCCCGCGCGAAAAGATCCGCGACGACCTCGACGTGTGGCGGGCGTCGCGGGTGACCACGATGCTCGTCGGGGCGCACGACCCGACCGTGATGCGCCTCCTCGCCGAGCTCGTCCTGTGAGCCAGGCGCGGCGGCGCCGATGAGCCCGCAGGTCGCGCTCTTCGTCACCTGCCTCGTGGACCAGGTCTCGCCGTCGACCGGCCGGTCGGCGCTGCGCCTCCTCGAGGCGGCGGGCTGCGAGGTGACCTTCCCGCAGGCGCAGACGTGCTGCGGCCAGCCGGCGTTCAACTCCGGCTACCCGACGGACGCGCGCCGCCTGGCCCGCCACTTCGTGGACGTGTTCGCCGACGCCGAGGCGATCGTCGCACCGTCGGGCTCGTGCGTCGCGATGGTGCGCCGGTACTACCCCACGCTCATGTCGGGGGCCGAGCGGACACGGATGGAGGCCGTCGCGTCGAAGACGTACGAGCTGACCGAGTACCTCGTCGACGTGCTGGGTCGTCCCGACCTCGGCGCGCACGTCGAGGTCCCGGTCGTGTACCACGCGTCCTGCCACCTGCTGCGTGAGCTCGGTGTGCGGGAGGCGCCCCGCCGCGTCCTCGACGCCGCCGGCGTCTCGGTCGTCGACCTCGTCGACGAGGAGCGCTGCTGCGGCTTCGGCGGGACGTTCTCGGTGCTGCACCCCGAGATCTCGGTTCCGATGGCCGACGAGAAGCTGGACCGGGCGGCGGACTCGGGTGCCCGCACGATCGCGGCGTGCGACACCGGCTGCCTCGTGCAGCTCGCAACCCGGGCCCAGCAGCGGGGCCTCGACCTCGAGGTGCGTCACGTCGCCGACCTCGTCGCCGAGGGCCTGCCGTGACGACCGCCGACGAGCTCGCCCGCCACCGGCACCCCGGCGATCCCCTGCCGCCGCTGCGCGACCGCGTCGAGGCGACGCTCCAGAACGTCGAGCTGCGCGGCGCGCTGCGCGTCATGGCGACCCGCTTCAACGACGCGCGCGACGAAGCCGTCCGCGCGCCCGGGATCGCGGTGCTCAAGGATCGCGGCACGGCCATTCGCAGCGCCGGCGTGCGAGACCTTCGGGTCAACGTGGCACGGGCCGAGGTGTCGCTTCGCCGCCTCGGCGTGCAGGTGCATCACGCGGCGACCGGGTTGGACGCCGCGGAGCTGATCGCCGAGCTCGCGTCGGCTCGGGGGGTCCGTCGAGCGGTGAAGTCGAAGTCGATGGCGACCGAGGAGGTCGACCTCAACCACCACCTCGAGCAGCGTGGCATCCACGTGACCGAGACCGACCTCGGCGAGTGGATCATCCAGCGCGCCTCGGAGCGTCCGAGCCACATCATCGCCCCCGCCGTCCACAAGACCCGTCCCCAGATCACGCGCCTCTTCTCCGACCTCGCCGGCGGCGAGCTGGCGGACGAGCGGGAGGAGCTCTGCGCCTTCGCGCAGCAGCAGCTGCGCGGCGAGTTCCTGGCCGCCGACCTCGGGGTGAGCGGCGCGAACTTCGTGTGCGCCGACACCGGCACGATCGTGCTGGTCACCAACGAGGGCAATGGCCGCCTCACGACCTCGCTGCCCCGGGTCCACATCGCGCTCGTGCCCGTCGAGAAGGTCCTCGCGCGCTTCGAGGATCTGGCGACCATGCTGCCGCTGCTCACCCGACACGCCACGGGTCAGCCGATGACGTCGTACGTCACGATGATCAACGGGCCGCGCCGGGAGGGCGAGCTCGACGGTCCCGAGGAGGTGCACGTCGTGTTCCTCGACGCCGGCCGCACGGCGCTGCTCGGCACGGAGTTCGAGGACATGCTGCGCTGCATCCGCTGCGGTGCCTGCCTGAACGTGTGCCCGGTCTACGGGACGATCGGCGGGCACGCCTACGGCGGGGTCTACCCCGGCCCGATGGGCGCGGTGCTCACGCCGCTGCTGTCGGGCTTGGAGGAGGGCCGCGAGCTCCCCGGGGCGACGAGCCTGTGCGGGGCGTGCTCGGCGGTCTGCCCGGTCGGCATCCCGCTGGCCGACCTGCTCATCAAGTTGCGCGGGTCGGTCGCGTCCCGCGAGCCGCGCCGGGCGCGCCGCCTCTTCTTTGGGCTGTGGAGTCGCGCGTGGTCGAGCCCGCGCCTGTACCGCTGGTCGGCGACGGTCGGCAACCGGGCGCGCCGCTGGCCCCGGGTCGCGCGGCACCTGCCCGTCGCGCGTGGCTGGGGCCGCGGCCGCACGCTGCCCGCGGCGGTCCCCGAGACGTTCCACGACTGGTGGCGCCGTGAGCGAGTCAACCCGCGTTGACGACGGGCTCGCCGCCCGCTTCGCGACCGAGCTCCGCACCGCCGACGGGACGCCGCACCTCGGCGAGGACCCGGTGGCGGTGGCCATGGACGCCGCCGGCCTGCCCCCGGCCACGATCGCGATCGACGACGACCCCGCGCTCGAGCGGCTGGCGTCGGCGCTCCAGGTCGCCGGTCACACGATCGTGCGGCCGCACGAGCCGTCCTACCGGGAAGCGCTCCCCGACGCGGCCGTCGGGGTCACGCGCTGCCGGGCGGCGATCGCCGACACGGGCACGCTGATGCTCGTCTTCGACGCCGCGCATCCCCGCAGCACGAGCCTGCTCCCCCGCACGCACCTCGCCGTCGTCGAGCACGACGACCTGGTCGACTCCCTGGGGGACGCGCTCGCTCGGGTCCCGTCGCCCGCACCGAGCGCGGTGACGTTCGTGACCGGGCCGAGCCGGTCGGCGGACATCGAGCAGATCCTGACCCTCGGCGTCCACGGGCCCGCGCAGGTGCACGTGGTACTTCCGGGCTGACGCGGCGGCCGCCGGAACCCCGCGCGTCGGTTCGCGGTGCACAGGACATTGGGCCGGCGACGCGGCCAGACTGTTCGGCATGCCCCCCGGCGGCGTCGGCATCTGGAGCGCCGGGCTGCGCTACGGCGACCCGAGTGAGATCCGTGACGCGGCCGCCGAGCTCGACACGCTCGGCTACACGGTGCTGTGGCCACCCGGGGGCATCGGCGGGCCGATCTTCGACGCGTGCGCGTCGCTGCTGGACGCGACGACGCGCGTGGTGGTCGCGCCGGGCATCCTGAACGTCTGGATGCACGAGCCCGGTGAGACGGCGGCGGCGCACGCGCGGCTCGTCGGTGCCCACCCGGGGCGGTTCGTGCTGGGGCTCGGCGTGAGCCACCAGCCCCTCATCGACCACGACGCACCCGGCCGGTACCGGGCACCGCTCGAGGTGATGGACCGCTACCTGGACGCGCTCGACCAGGCCTCGCCGCCCGTCCCGGTCGAGCAGCGGGTCCTCGCCGCGCTCGGCCCGCGGATGCTGGACCTCGCCCGCCGGCGAAGCGCCGGCGCCCACCCCTACCTGGTGACGCCCGAGCACACCGCGGAGGCGCGGGCGGCGCTCGGTCCGGGACCGTGGCTCGCGCCGGAGCAGGCGGTGGTGGTCGAGCGTGATCCTCGCGTCGCCCGCGAGGTGGCGCGCCAGCACCTGGCGATCTATCTGGGGTTGCCGAACTACGTGCGGAATTGGCGACGCCTCGGCTTCGACGCCGATGACGTCGCCGCCGGCGGCAGCGACCGGCTCGTCGACGCGCTCGTGGCGTGGGGCGACGTCGAGACCGTGGCACGACGCATCGACGAGCACCGTGCCGCGGGCGCCGACCACGTGTGCCTGCAGGCGCTCTCGACGGATCCGCGCGGGCTCCCCCGCGCCGCCTGGCGGGAGCTCGCTCCCGCGGTCGTGGGCTGAGCGGCGGTCAGCTCCAGGCGAGCGGCAGCGCGTTCGCCTGGCGGATGCCCGGCGAGTAGTGGATCTCGGTTCCGTCGGGGATGCGGTAGTCGGGGATTCGGCGGTGCCACTCCTCGAGCGCGACGCGCAGCTCGAGGCGGGCGAGGTGGGACCCGAGGCAGCGGTGCGGCCCGGCGCCGAACGACAGGTGGCGGTTCGTCTCCCGCGCGAACTCGACCCGGTCGGCGTCCGGGAACTCCTCGTCGAGGTTCGCCGAGCCGAGGAGGATCACCGCGTGGTCCCCGGCGTGCAGCTGGACGCCGGCGAGCTCGGCGTCGGTCTTGATGATCCGCACCACCATCATCACCGGCGTCTCCCAGCGCAGCAGCTCCTCCACGGCACCGCCCGCGCCGTCGGGGTTGTCGAGCAGCTGGTGACGCTGCTCGGGGTTGCCGGCCAGGTAGGCCAGCGCGCAGTCGAGCGTCGCCGTGACGGTGTCGAGCCCGCCGAGGAGCAGGAGATGGCAGATCCCGAGCTGCTCCGCGCGGGTGAGCGGCCGGTCGTCGACCTGGCCGGTCGCGATCGTGGCCAGGAGCCCGTCGCCGGGCGTGCGGGCCTGCTCGTCGAGCGCCGCGCTGAAGTAGGCCGTGATGTCGCTGCCCGCCCGCTCGCGAATCGCGGCCGCGGCCTCCATGTCGCCGGGCGCGACCTTCGGGCGGATCGTGTCGTCCCGCCACCGCAGGAACTGCGGGAGGTCGGAGCGCGGCAGGCCCATGAGCCGCAGGAAAATCGCGGACGGCAGCGGCGTGGCGAAGTCCTCGTGCACGTTGCACTCGCCCTGCTCGATGAACGTGTCGATGAGCCCGTTCACGATGCCGCGGGCGTCAGCGGCGAGCTCGCCGATGCGCTTCGGCGAGAACTGGGGGTCGAGGAAGCGGCGGTACTTCGCGTGGTCGGGCGGGTCGACCTGCAACGGGATCAGCGGCTGGTCCTGTCCGATCGAGACGGCCTCCGCCGCGGACGAGAACACCTCCGGGTGGCGGAGCGCCCACACCGCCTCTTCGTAGCGGGTCACGTAGACGGTCGGGACCCCCTCGAGCCCGATGCCCCGCGTCACCGCGCCCGCGGCGCGCAGCGCCGCGTACATGGGTTGCGGCGCGTCCGCGTGGCGCGGGTCGAAGAGCGCGGTCTCCAGGTCGATGGTGTCGGACTTGGGTGTCATCGCTGCTCCTCGGAGACGGTGCGGGGGGTGACGTCGCGGTGGACGCCGTGCCAGCAGAACGTCCAGACGAACTCGGCTTCGGCGAGCGGCTCGGCGCGCCCGAGCACCACGTCGTGGATGGCCTCGAGCACGAGGGCGAACATCGTGCGGGCGACGCGGTGCGGGTCGCACGGGCGGGCGACGCCGGCGTCCACGGCGCCGTGAACCTCGGCCGCGAGCACCTCGATGAGGGGCGCGAGCGCCCGGTTCAGCTCCTCGGGGCGGCTCTCGGCGAGACGCCGGTGCTCGCGGATGAGCACGCCCGCGTAGCCGAGCGCGCCGGGCCAGGTGATGAGCTCGAGCGTGCCCGTGACCGCGGCGCGCAGCCGCGCCGCCGGGTCGGCCTGCTCGTCGACCTGGGCGCGCAGCAGCTCGGCGCCGAGGCGGCTGTCCTCCTCGAGGAGCGCGACGAGCAGGTCGTCCTTGCTGGCGAAGTACCGGTAGAAGCCCTTCAGGTTCACCCCGGCGCGGGCCGCGACCTGGGCCACCGTGAACGAGGCGCTGCCGGTCTCGTTGGCGAGCGCACGGGCGGCGTCGACGAGTCGCTCCAGGCGGTCGACGGAACGGGCCCGGGCCGGGCCGAGCGACCGCGCCAACGCCCGGTCCCGCCAGGGATCGAGCCTGTCGATTTCGGGGAACGCCATTCCCCACCAGTATGGCGCGGGCGGGCGAGGCGGATCGCAGTCGGGGCGACGGCCTAGCGGGGGGCCCGGGGCATCCCGAGGCCGGCCATCTGGATGATCTCCCGTTGGACCTCGTTGACGCCGCCGCCGAAGGTGCCGACCGGAGCCTGGCGGTAGGCCTGCTCGAGCTGGCCCCGCAGGACGGCGTCGGGCGTGTCACCGGCGAGGTAGCCCGCGGGCCCGAGCACCTCGAGCAGGAGCCGGAGGCACTCGACCTGCCCCTGGGTGCCGAGCACCTTCATCGACGACGCGTCCGCCGGGTTCAGACCACCGGCCGCGAGGTCGCTCGCCACCCGCCAGTTGGCGAGCTTCAACGCCTCGCACACCGCGTGGACCCGCGCCAGCGTCATCTGGACCCAGGACTGGTCGACCACGCGGCGCCCGTCGGCGAGGCGCGTCGCCTGCGCCCAGCGACGCACGGCGTCGAGGTGGCGCTCGAGGCGGCCGGCCGGACCGAGGGCGACGCGCTCGTGGTTCAGCTGGCGGGTGATGAGCTTCCAGCCCTCGTTCTCGTTGCCGACCCGGTTGCTGACCGGGACGCGCACGTCCTCGTAGTACGTCGCGTTGGTGTGCCCACCGCCCAGGACCCAGATCGGCGTGTGCTTGAAGCCCGAGACGTCGGTGGGGACCAGGATGATCGAGATGCCCTTGTGCTTCGGCGCGTCCGGGTCGGTCCGGCAGGCGAGCCAGATCCAGTCGGCGTCGTGCCCGCCGGTCGTGAACGTCTTCTGGCCGTTGATGACGTACTCCTCGCCGTCTCGCACGGCGCGGGTGCGCAGGCTGGCCAGGTCGGTGCCGGCGCCCGGCTCGCTGTAGCCGATTGCGAAGTGCAGCTCACCGGCGAGGATCTTGGGGAGGAAGGCCTGCTTCTGCTCCTCGGAGCCGAACTGCATGAGCGTCGGGCCGACGGTGTTCAGCGTGACGAGCGGGAGCGGGACGCCGGCGCGGTTCGCCTCGTCGTAGAAGAGGTACTGCTCCATCGGGGTGCGGCCCTGCCCGCCGTACGCGGTGGGCCACCCGACGCCGAGCCAGCCGTCCTGGCCGAGCTGGCGGACGAGCTCCCGGTAGGCCTGGCCGCCCGCCTCGCCGCCGGTGAGCTCGCTGCGTCGCTCCGGCGTCATCAGCGACGCGAAGTAGCGGCGCAGCTCGGCTTGGAGGGTCCGCTGCTCGGGCGTCAGGTCGATGTCCACGCGTCCCTCTTTTCTCGCCGGCCGCGGCACGGTACCGTCGCCCGCCAGCGAACTGCAACACGTTGCAGTTTTGACGGAAGGGGGACGCCGTGGCCGCCGTCATCGTCGAGGCCGCGATCAACGGGACGACGACGAAGGAGCGCAACCCGCACGCGCCGCGCCAACCCGAGGAGATCGCCGCCGACGCGTTCGCCTGCCTCGCGGCGGGCGCGGCGGTCGTCCACAACCACATCGACACGGTGATGGTCCCGGGACCCGAGGCCGCGGCGCGCTACCTCGAGGGCTGGGCGCCGGTCTTCGCGGCGCGGCCCGACGCGCTGCTGTACCCGACGACGAACTTCGGGCCGGGCGTCGAGGGCGCGTACGCGCACATGGCGCCACTCGCCGAGTCGGGCCACCTGCGCATCGGGATCATCGACCCCGGCTCGGTGAACCTCGGAGGCGTCGCCGAGGACGGCCTCCCCGCCGCGCCGGGGTTCGTCTACGCGAACTCGTTCGGGGACATCCGCTACCAGGCCGAGCTGTGCGAGCGCCTGCAGCTCGGGCCGAGCATGGCGATCTTCGAGCCGGGGTGGCTGCGCGCCGCGCTGACGTGGCACCGCGCCGGTCGCCTCCCCCGCGGTGCGATGGTGAAGCTCTACTTCGGTGGCGAGCACGGGTACCCGACGACCGGGTCGGAGCGCGGCGGCGCGCCCTTCGGGCTGCCGCCCACGCTGCGGGCCCTCGACGCGTACTGCGAGCTGCTCGAGGGCGCCGCCCTGCCCTGGTCGGTCGCGGTCATCGGCGGCGACCTGCTCGCCTCCCCCGTCGCCCGTGCCGCGCTCGAGCGCGGCGCCCACCTCCACGTCGGGCTCGAGGACTTCGCCGCGCGCCGCACGCCGACGAACGAGGAGCTCGTCCGCCAGGCCGTGGCGCTGTGCGGCGAGGTCGGCCGGCCCGTCGCGGGGTGCGACGACGCGGCGGCCATCCTCGGCCTGCCCCGACCCCGTCCCGACGACGTCCCGCACGCGGCATAGGAGAAGACGATGCGCTTTCATCAGGCGGTCGCGTTCCTGGAGACCGACCAGCTCCTCGAGCTGTGCCGGGCCACCGACCAGATGGGCTACGCCGGCATGTACGTGTCGGACCACCTCTTCTATCCGCAGCGCCTGACGAGCCGGTACACGTACAGCCCGCACGAGGACGGCTCCCCCATCTGGTCGCCCGAGGCCGACTGGCCGGACACGTGGTGCCTGGTGTCGGCGATGGCCGCGGTGACCTCGCAGCTGCGCTTCACGAGCGGCGTCTACATCGCGCCGGCCCGCGACCTCGTGACGGTCGCGAAGCTCGTCGGCACGGCCGCCGTCCTGTCCCACGACCGGGTGCGCCTCGGTGTCGGCGTCGGCTGGTGCAAAGAGGAGTTCGACGCCACCGGCCAGGAGTTCCACAACCGCGGGGCGCGCCTCGACGACATGATCCCGGCCCTGCGGGCCTTGTGGGGGAAAGGGTGGGTCGAGTACCACGGCCCGCACTACGACGTGGCGCCGATGCAGATGCACCCGACGCCGGAGCAGCCCGTCCCGATCTACGTCGGCGGGGAGAGCAACGCGGCGATCCGGCGGGCCGCGACGCTCGGCGACGGCTGGGTGGGTGCCGGCCCGTACACGCCCGAGGACGCCGAGCGCCACCTCGACCGTCTGCAGGCGGCGCGCGCCGCGGCCGGGCGCGCCGACGATCCGTTCACGATCTACCTCGCGCTCGCCGCGCTGCCCGACGTCGATCTGTACCGCCGCTTCGAGGACCAGGGCGTCACCGACGTGGTGTGCGCGCCGTGGATGCTCGCCGAGATGAAGGAAGGCCGCGACTACCGGTCGGCGTTGGACGCCAAGCTCGCCGCGAGCGAGGAGTTCGCGACGAGCGTCATCGCCCGGATGGGCTGACGCTCAGCGCGGCCAGCCGTCCGGCCAGTTCAGCTCGACCCAGCCCCGCCCCTCGCGCCCGTCGGCCGTCGTGAAGCGGCTGAGCGCCCGCGGGAAGCGGGAGCGGCGGCCGTCCTCCGCCTCGAGGAGGATGGGCGCCTGCAGCTCGGTCGTCACGTGGAGCGCGAGCCGTCCCAGGTCGATGTCGCCGTCGATGAGGAGCGCGTCGCCGTCCAGGCGCGGCGTGAAGGTGATCTGGGTCACCTCGTGCTCGGTCAGGTCGGGATCGAGGACGAAACCGGTCTGGAAGTTGGCGTCGCCGAGCTCGTCGATGAGCGAGCGGACCCCGTGGAACCAGGTCCCGTCGTCGAGGCGCCCCGAGGTCCACAGCCACGGCATGAGCCACCAGTCGCGCACGCCCCACGAGTGGTCACGCTCGCCCGGGCAAAGCACCGGGATCCGCTCCCCGTCGACGACGACCTCGCCCTCGACCCACGCCGCCTGCTCGTATCGCGTCATCGCTTGGTACGGGAACACGGGCGCGACGCCGCGCCACTCGAGGTCGACGCGCACCTCCGCCGGCGGGCCCTGCGCGCCGTGGAAGGCGTCGGCGGGGTTGGCGAGCTTCACGCCGGTGCCGCTCGCCGTCACGTGCCAGCGCATGAGCGGCTCGACGCAGCGCCACGTCATCGAGAGCCGCGGCGTCGCCACGTCGAGCGGCGCGTCGCGGGGCGGGCACGGCGCCGTGTGGTCGACCACGAGGACGAGGGGCTGGTCGCGCCGCACGACGGCGAGCCAGCACCAGGCGACCTCCATGGTGGGGTACAGCCCGAGGCGCAGGTAGCCGCCGACGCTACCGTCGGCCGCCGCGAAGTCGTGGTACCAGGACTCGCCCCACAGCTCGTCGGTGCCGGGGAGGTGGCGGCCCTCGTCGGCGGGACGGAGATCGAACGCGGGCATGGGGCCTCCTCAGATGCCGTCCGGGCGCAGCAGCGCGTCGGTGCCGCCGTCGACGAAGAGGATCGCGCCGGTCGTCCAGCTGGCGTCGCGAGAGAGCAGGAACCAGACTGCGTGGGCGATCTCCTCGGGCTCGCCCCACCGGTCGAGCGGGACCGGGAACTGGCGGATGAGGTCACCGGTGACCGGATGCTCGAGGGCGGCGCGCGTGAGGTTGGTGAGGACGGGTCCCGGCGCGACCGCGTTCACGCGCACGGCGGGCGCCCACGTCACGGCGCGGCGCCGCACCGTGCGGGCGAGCGCCAGCTTGGCGAGCGCGTAGACCATCTCGCCGTCCATCGTGTCGGCGAGCGCGGCGGCGGCCGCCTCGTCCTCGGCGAGGCAGTGCTCGAGGAGCGTGAGATCGGAGTGGGGCACGGCGGTGGCCGAGTTCGAGGCGATGGCGACCGCGGCGCGCAGCTGCCCGTCGACGAGATCGACGTGGAGCCCGTCGAGCAGCGTGACCGCGCCGAAGTAGTTGATGCGCACGACCATCGAGGGCGGCGCCGGGGTGCTGCCCCCGATGCCGGCGGCGACGACGAGCCCGTCGAGCCCGTTCGGCGCGGCGGCGCGCACCGCCGCGACGGCCTCGGCCCGACCCGACGCCGACGACAGGTCAGCGATGACCTCGGTGTCGCGCACGTCGACGCCGATGACGCGATGGCCAGCCGATTCGATGCGCCGTCGGATGGCGCCGCCGATCCCGCCCGCCGAGCCGGTCACCGCGATCGTTCCCAACGTGGGTGTCCCTTCCGGCCGATCAGCACGAGCGGTCGGCACGCTACCGTTTGCTCGACACTCCGGTCAGGACGAGGGGGACGCGCCGTGCTCGACGTGAAGATCCGCGGTGGCGAGGTGGTGGACGGGACGGGCGGCCCGCGACGGCACGCCGACGTCGGCGTGCGCGAGGGCCGTGTCGTGGCGATCGGAGCGGTCGACGAGGACGCGACCCAGACGATCGACGCGGACGGGCTCGTGGTGACGCCCGGGTTCGTCGACATCCACACGCACTACGACGCGCAGGTGCTCTGGGACCCGGCGACGACGCCGTCGCCGTTCCACGGCGTGACGAGCGTGGTCGGCGGGAACTGCGGGTTCACGATCGCGCCGGTGGAGCCGAGCGAGACCGAGTACCTGACGCACATGCTCGCCCGAGTCGAGGGCATGCCGCTCGAGTCGCTGCTCGCCGGCGTCCCCTACGACTGGCGCTCCTTTGGGGAGTACCTGGGTCGCCTCGACGGGTCGCTCGCGGTGAACGCCGGGTTCCTCGTCGGGCACAGCGCGCTCCGACGCGTGGTGATGGGCGACGACGCCGTGGGCAACCCGGCGACGCCCGACCAGGTCGAGGCGATGACGCGCCTGCTCGGTGAGTCCCTGGAGGCGGGCGGCCTCGGGTTCTCCTCCTCGCAGGCCACGACCCACAACGACGGCAACGGCGACCCCGTGCCGTCCCGGTCGGCGACGCCCGAAGAGCTCGTCGCGCTCGCCGAGGAGGCGGGGCGTCACGAGGGCACGACGCTCGAGTTCATCCCGGCGGTCGGCGGGTTCAACGAGGGCCACCTCGAGCTGATGGCCCGCATGTCGGCGGCCGCCGACCGGCCGCTGAACTGGAACGTGCTCGTCCCGAACGCGGCGCGTGCCGACTTCGCCTGGAAGGCGCTCCAGGCGTCCGACTACGCGGCCGAGCGAGGTGGACGGGTCATCGCGCTCACCGTCCCCGACGTGATGCGCACCCACCTGACGTTCAAGGCGGGCTTCGTGCTCGACGCGCTCCCGGGGTGGAACAAGACGATGGCGCTGCCGCCCGACGAGAAGATGCGGGCCCTCGCCGATCCCGCCGAGCGGACCCGTCTCGCCGAGCGCGCGTCGTCGAAGGACGCCGGCATGCTGCGGGGCCTCGCGACGTGGGAGAACATGACGATCATCGAGACCTTCGCCCCGGAGAACCGGGAGCTCGTGGGCCGGAAGGTCGGCGACATCGCGACGGAGCGGGGCCAGGCGCCCTTCGACGCGCTGCTCGACGTCGTGCTCGCGGACCAGCTGCGGACGGTGCTGCTGCCGCCGATCGCCGGGAACGACGAGGCGTCGTGGGAGCTGCGGCGCGACATCTGGCGCGACAAGCGCGCGGTGGTCGGTGCGTCCGACGCCGGTGCGCACCTCGACATGCTGTCGACGTTCACCTACAGCACGGCGATGCTGCGTTCGTGCCGCGAGCGCGGCCTCATGCCGCTCGAGGAGGCGGTGCAGCTGCTCACCGACCGCCAGGCCCGCCTGTACGGCATCCGCGAGCGGGGACGCGTCGTCGAGGGCTGGCACGCCGACCTCGTGGTGCTCGACCCCGAGCGCGTCGCGCCCTCGCCGGTCGTGTGGCGCAACGACCTGCCGGCCGGCGCGGGACGTCTCTACGCGGGGGCCGAGGGCATCGAGCACGTCCTCGTGAACGGCGTCGAGATCGCCCGCGGCGGCGAGCTGACCGGCGCACGCCCGGGCACGCTGCTGCGCTCGGGGCGCGACACCGAGACGGTCACCGCCGCGCCGGTCTGATCCGTCGTCACTCGGCGACGAGGAGGCGGTAGCCGCCGTCGAACTCGTCGCGTCCGAGCAAGTCGGCGTGACGGTCCCGCCAGGCGCCCGACTCGAGGTCGGCACGAAGGCGGGCCAGACCGGGCGCGAGCACCGCGTCGTCGAGCCGCGCGAAGTAGGAGATCGCGGCGCGCACCTCGGGGTCGAGGTAGGCGTCGGGGCGCCGCCAGTAGGCGGAGAAGAACCCGTCGGTGCAGTCCCACGGGACCGGCACGACCTCGACCCGTGAGGCGCCGAGCACGTCGGCGACCTCCTCGACGCTCGGGTTCCCGGTCGTCTCGAGATCGCGCAGCTCGGGGAAGTACTCGTCGGCGAGCCAGAACGGGTGGCCGGGCACGAAGTGCAGGATCACCTGCCGTCGCGCGACGCGCTGCAGCTCACGGGCGCCGGCCCGCAGATCACGCCAGTGATGGACGGTCAACACGGCCAGGGCGGCGTCGACGGCGTCGTCGGCCACGGGGAGCGCCTCGGCGAGACCGCGCACAGCGGGCGGCGCATGCGCGGGGCGCTGGGCGAGCATGACGGCAGACGGCTCGACGGCGACGACCCGGCGGCCCCCGGGCTCGTAGGAGCCGGTGCCGGCCCCGACGTTCAGGACGGTGCGGGCGTCACCCAGCGCGCGGTCGAGCTGGGCGACGAGACGAGGATCGCTGCGGCGGTGGCGGGCGTACCCGCCGCCGATCCGCTCATAGAGCTGGCCGGTCGTCACCCGGTGGGCGGCAGCCCGAGCTTGCGGTGGTCCCACGACACGTACTTGTCGACGTGGATCTTCACGACGACACGCTTGTTGAGCATCTGCTGTACGGCCGGCAGGAACTCGTCCTTGTAGGCCACGCCCTGGGTGCGCTCGAAGATGCTGATCCCGAGGGCGAGCATCCGGTCGGGGTCCTCGACGATCTCGCCGTGCCCGACGAGCTCGACGCCGCGCAGCTGGTCGTACGCGTCGCCCGTCTCGACGAGGCAGCTCATCTGGTCGTTGCGGCGCAGGTTCTTGACCTTCTGGCTCTTCGCCTTCGTCTCGAGCGCGGGGGCACCCTCGAGGAACCCGTACCACATGGCGACGAGGTGGATGGTGCCGTCGTGGTTCATGGTGGCGCATTGCATGGTCTGCTCGCTCTGGAGGAGCGCGTCGATCTCGTCGGCGTTCATGCGGATCACGTCGCGCTGCTTCACGCCGTGGCCCATCGCGGCCGGTTGCTGCGTCATGACCCGGAGGCTACCGGCTCGCGTGCGAGACCGGCCTGGCCTCGAGCCGGTAGAGGGCCCGGGCGTTGGCGCCCGCCACCTTGCGCACGACCGCGGTGTCGAGGCCGCTGTCGTCGACGAGCTCCTCGACGCTGTCCGGGAAGGAGCAGTCGAAATGCGGGTAATCGGAGGCGTACAGCACCTGCTCCGCGCCGAGGTAGCCGACCGCGGCGGCGAGGTTCGGCTCGTCCGGCTCGCACGAGAACCAACACTGCCCGGAGAGCAGGTACTCGTGCGGCGGGCGCGCCAGCTCATAGCGTCCGTCGGTCCAGTCCTCGCGCACCGACGCATACGCCTCGTCGAGGCGGTCGATGAAGTGCGGCATCCACCCGACGCCGGATTCCAGGAAGACGACCTTCAGCGTCGGGAAGCGCTCGAGCACGCCCCCGAGCACGAGGTCGCCCATCGCGACCTGCTGCTGGAACGGATGCGACAGCGCGTAGAACCGGGCCTGGTTGCGGAACGTCTCGACGCGCAGGTGCGGGGGGCAGGTGTGGCGGCTGCCGTGGACGGCGATGGGCGCGTCGAGATCCTGCGCCGCCGCCCACAGGGCGTCGAGGGCGGGGTCGCAGAGATGGCGATCGCCGGCGTAGGGCTGGACCATCACGCCGACGGCGCCGAGCTCGCCGACCGCACGGCGCACCTCGGCCGCGGCGGCGTCACCGTCGCCGAGGGGGACGATCGCGGCCGCGAAGAGCCGCTCGGGTGCCGCCGCGTGGTACTGGCCGGCGAACCAGTCGTTGAACGCCCGGCATGCCTCGACGCTCGAGGCGACGTCGGGGAAGTCGGAGACGCCGAGCAGCGCGGTCGGGTAGTTCACCGCGACGTCGATTCCTTCGCGGTCCATGTCTCGCAGGCGCGCGGTGGGCTCGAACGCCCCGGCGTTCACCTCCGGCCGCAGCCGATCGCCCCAATCTTCCCGCCGTGTCCACGACAGGAGCGCGTCGATGAGATCCGTCCCGGCGCTCGACCAGCCCTGGCGCGCCAGGACAGGCCGTGTCTCGACCACATGGCCGTCGGCGTCGATGACCTCGAACCCGAACCGGCTCATCGCCACCCCATCGGACGCGGAGTCAGGCCGTGACACCCATGTCGATGGGCACGACGGCGCCCGAGATGTAGCCGGCCGCGTCGGAGGCGAGGAACGCGATGAGCGCCGCCACCGCCTCCGGCTCGGCCATCTTCCCGGTCGGCGGGAACATCTTCTGGTAGTCGCGGACGTCGGTCCCCTCGACGAAGGCGAACTGCTTCGTAAGCGGCGTGTCGATCCCGGCGGGCGCGACCGCGTTCACCCGCACGCCGCGCTTGTTGAACTCGACCGCCATCGACCGGGTGAGAAGCGACACGCCACCCTTCGAGGCGCAGTACGCGGCGTTGTAGGGCTGGCCGAACAGGCCGGCGCTCGACGACACGTTCACGATCGCCCCGCCGTCTCGCAGCAGGTGCGGGAGGCACGCGCGGGACACGGCGAAGGTCCCGACGAGGTTCACGCGGATGATGTGCTCGAACTCCTCGACCGGCTCCTCCTCGGAGCGCGCGAACTTGCCGATCCCGGCGACGTTGCAGCACACCGACGGGGGCCCCAGGTCCTCGACGACCCGCCCGATCGCGGCGTCCACGGCCGCGGCGTCGCTCACGTCGCAGTGGTACGGCCGGGCTCGCCCGGCGTCGGCGTGGATGAGCACGGCCGTCGCCTCGGCGCCGATCGTGTTGACGTCGAGGCACGCCACGACGCCGCCCTCGGCGCCGAAGCGGCGCGCCGTGGCCTGCCCGATGCCCGACGCCGCACCGGTGACGACCACGACCCGGTCGTCGAAGCGGCCCACGGGCTACTTCACCACAATGGGGTTCACCGGGCTCCCGACGGCGTGCGTGAACGGCTGCGGCGACGCGTCGAGGAAGAAGGCGTAGCGGCCGTCGCTCGCGCAGTCGACGGCGAGCTCCTCGAGGTTCCAGTTCTGCCCTTGGGTCATGCCCATGTCCACGAGGTGCAGCAGGTGGACTGGCAGCAGGGCGTCCTCGCGCTCGGACGGGAA
>DATDGU010000376.1:0-5541 GCA_036521915.1 Acidimicrobiia bacterium
CCGCGCGCCGGCCGCGACCCCACCCCGAACGCCCCGACGAGCGAGGCCGGGCGCCTCGCGCTGCTCGGCTACACGTGGCCCGACCAGGGTGACCGGCTCGCGCTGCTGCGCGCCGCCCTCGAGGTCGCCGCGCGGGTCCCCGCCACCGTCGAGCGGGCCGATTTCCTGTCCTGGCTGCCCGCGCAGCTCGCCGACCCGACGCCGGGGCGCGTGACCGTCGTCCAGCACTCCATCGTCTTGCAATACTGCGACGCGGACACGATCGCCGCGCTCGGCGCCGCGCTCGAGTCGGCGGGTGCCCGCGCCACCGACGACGCGCCGCTCGCCTGGCTGCGCCTCGAACCCCGGTCGTTCGCCGCGGTCGAGCCCGAGTTGCGTCTCACCACCTGGCCCGGCGGTGAGGACCGCGTCCTGGGCCGAGCCCCGTTCCACCTTGGGCCGGTCTTCCTCGAGTAGGCGCCTCGACGCCACACCGTGGCGCGCCCGCGTCAGGCGCCGAGCGTGTCGAGCATCGTCCCGAGCCGGTCGATCGCGCGCCGCGACGCGGCGGCGTAGCCCTCCTCGTCGATGCGCGGCCCGATGAGCTCGAGGTCGAAGCAGCCGCCGTACCCGGCGGCGAGGAGCTGGCCGAGCAGCCGCTCGAGCGGGATGTCGCCGTCGCCGGGCACCAGCCGGTTCGGCGTCGACATCGTCCCGACCGCGTAGTCGCTCACCTGGACGATGCGGAACACGTCGACGCTGTCGCGGATCGTCGCGCCGACGCCCCGCTCGGCCCAGCACGCGTTCAGCTCGACGCACACGCCGATGCCCAGCCGGCGGGCGAGGTCGACCACGTCCCGCAGCGTATGGACGAAGCCGACGTCGACCCGCAGCGAGTTCGTGTGCTCGAGCCCGAAGGGGATCCCCCGGCCCCGCGCCTCGTCGAGCAGCGGCTCGAGCGCGTCAGCGAGCGCGTCCGCCGCCTCCTCCCACGAGAGCTGGCCCGCGGGACCGGTCGTCAGGATGAGGCACTCGGCGCCGACCGCCTCGGCCGCGTCGAGCGCGCGGCGCACCCGGTCGCGCTGGGGCGCCCACCGGGACGGGTCCGCGAGCACGAACGGCCCGATGCCGATCAGGTTCGTGACGCGCACCCCGGCGTCGCGCAGCCGGCGCGCCCCGTCCTCGAGGCCCGCCGCCTCGAGCTTGGCGAGCGACGCCCCGATCGCGGTGACGCCCGCCGACCGGTAGAACGCGAGGTCCTCGTCGAGGGACCACCGGAAGGTCGAGATCGCGCTGAGCGACACGCGCGGGTGCATCACCGCGCCGTCCGTGGCGTCGCTCATCCGAGCGACGCGGCGCGCACGACGCTGCTCCCCCCGTCCAGCTGGAGGTTGATCCCGGTGAGCAGCTCGGACTCGCGGCTCGCCAGGTACACGGCGGCGTAGGCGACGTCGCGGGCCTCCCCCAGCCGGGTCAGGTGCATCGCCTCGAGCCGCTGGCGGCGCTCCGGGGCGAGCTCGGCGTCGCGTCGGGTGTTCAGCACGTAGCCCGGGCTGATCGTGTTGCAGCGGATCCCCTCGGCGGCGTAGTCGACGGCGACCGCCCGGGTGAGCGCGTTCAGCCCGCCCTTGCTCACCGCGTACGCGGCGAGTCCACGGCTGGGCCGCTCGGCCTGCCGCGACGAGACGTTGACGATCGAGCCGTGGCCCGCCGCCCGCAGGTGCGGGATCGCGTCGCGGCACAGCCACATCGGCGCCGTGAGGTTCACCCGGACGGCCCGCTCCCAGCCCTCCGTCGTGAGGTCCCCCACGGCCGCGTCGTACGTGCCGGTGGTGGCGACCGCGTTGTTCACGAGCACCGTGAGGCCGCCGAAGCGCGCGACGGTCGCCGCGATCAGGTCCCGGCTCGTCGCCTCCTCGACGAGGTCACCGGGGACGAAGCACGCCTCGCCGCCCGCGGCGGTGATGCGGTCGACGACCGCGTGCCCGCGTCCGGCGTCCCGCCCGTGCACCGCGACCCGCGCGCCCTGGGCCCCGAACTCGAGCGCGATCGCCTCGCCGATTCCGGCAGTCGACCCGGTCACCAGGGCGATCTCTCCCGCGAGGCGCACGGGCGGGCACCCTAACCCCCGTGCGTCGGGTCGGTCCGCGGCGCGTCAGCGGGTCGCGGCCCCGACCGGGGTGCGCGCCGGCCGGGACGCCGGGACGCGACGGGGTGTGGCGCGCAGGCGCCAGCCGCCGATCGCGGCCACCCCGACGCCCAGCCCGATGACCATCGCGACCTCGAAGCGGGCCCACGTGTGCGGCAGCGTCGTCGGCAGCTGCGACCGGTAGAGGACCGTCACGTCGGCGAGCCCGCCGGCGAGCGCGAGGAACAGCCCGGCGAGGAGCAGGAGCGGCGCGGCGGCGGACACGCCGCGGCGCACCACCCAGATGAGCGCGAGGACGCCGACGGCCATCCCGCCGAGCGCGTAGGCGCTCGCGGCGAGCTTCGTCGCGCCGCCGACCGTGGTGCCGGCCCACACGCCGAACACGTGCGCCGACTCGCCGACGATCATCGCGGCGAGCGCGGCTGCGACCGCCGGTCGCGCCAGGCGCGTCGCGGCGAGGACCAGGATCAGCAGCGCGAACGCGAGCGCGAGCGCGACCCACGGCCACGCCGAGGGTCCGGGCACCCAGACGACGTCGCCGTGCACCGCGATCGGGGTGCCGTCCCGGACGAGCGACACCGTCCAGTGCAGGACCTCGTGGAAGGCGCCCGGGTGGGCCTGGACCTCGGGCGGGTTGCCCGCGCCGAGCCAGTGCGCGCGGTGGTCGTGCCAGCGCACCACCGTGCCGCTGCCGATCCGCTGCCACTCGGGCGGCGCGGCGGCGTTCGCCGACTTCGGGACGGGCGTGGTACCTGTGCGGGTGCGGTTCAGGTACACGGCCGGCGAGCGGGCGTTCTGGTACACGCCGAGCGGGCCGACCATCAGGTACGGCTCGTTGTCGTAGCCGAGCACCGTGATCTCGCGACCCGTCCCGTTGTCGAGCTCGAGCTTGTTGCCGAGGTCGTCGACCTTGACCGTCAGCCCGGCGACGGCGGGCACGATCCGCAGGACGCGCGTCTGGTAGTTGCTCGGCTGGATGCCGGCCACGCCGTGCGCGCCGGCCGGGTCGGGCGAGACCACGACGGTCGTGAGCCCGAGCACGACGACGAGCAGCAGGTGGCGGAGCCGCATCAGCTCGCGGCTTCGTCGGCAAGCGCCCCGATCAGGTCGGCGCGGGCCCGCGCGACGCGCGACCGGATGGTGCCGACGGGCACGCCGCACACCGCCGCCGTCTCCTCGTACGAGCAGCCCAGCAGCTGCGTGAGCACGAACGCCTCCCGACGACCGCGCTCGAGCTGACCGACGAGCGAATCGAGGGCCTGCCCGTCGGCCGGGTCGGGCGCGTCGGGGAGCGGTGTGCCCGCGAGCCGTGCCCCGAGCCGGGCGCGCCGTCCCCGGCGGCGCAGCGCGTCGACGCAGGCCCGCCGGGCGATGGCGAGGAGCCACGTGCGCGCCGACGCCTCCCGACGGAACGCGGGCATGGCCCGCCAGGCCCGCACGTACACGTCCTGGGTGACGTCGTCGGCGTCGTTCGAGCCCACCTGGTGGGCGACGAAGCGCCACACCTCGCCCTGGGTCCGCTCGACGAACGCCCGCAACGCCGACCGGTCACCGTCGCCGGCCGCGAGCAGGAGCCCGGTGAGGTCGTCCACCGCGCGCGACCCTACCGACGGACCCCTCGGCCCCGGGCATCACGCCCGGCGCCGGCCGCCCTCACGCGCAGCGGCGGCAGCGACCGACGAGGTCCACGCGGTGCGCCTCGGTCCGGAACCCGGTGGCCGCGGCGATCTGGTCGACGGCGTGGCGCAGCGACTGCTCGAGCCGCGCGTTCGGCGGCACGTCCTCGACGGTGCCGCACGACGAGCAGATGAGGTGGTGATGGTGCCCGACGAGGTCCTCGGCGAGCTCGAAGCGCGCGAACTCGTCGTTCGTGACGATGCGGTGCACGACGCCGGCCTGCTCCAGCACGACGAGGTTGCGGTAGACGCTGCTCTGCGCGAGCCCGTCGCCGGCGTCGAGCAGCTCGGGGATCGTGATCGGGCGGGAGGACGACGCCAGCACGTCGACGATGGCGGCGCGGTTGCGCGTGAGGCGCTGGTGCACCCGCCGCAATCGTGCCGTGACCGTCTCCCGTAGGTCGTCGATCACGGCGGCGAGTGTACCGTCGGTCCGGATGAACCCGACCGAGCGGTTCGCGCGCCTCGTGCGGGATCGTGACGACGCCATCCCGCTCACCGAGGCCGCGCTGCTCATCGCGGCGCACGACCACGACGTCGACGAGGACGCGGCGCTCGAGCGTCTCGAGAGGCTCGCCGCCGACGCGCCTGACGACCTCGCCGGGCTCGCGCGCTACCTGTTCGTCGACCAGGGCTTCGCCGGCAACGAGCTCGACTACGCCGACCCCGCGAACTCCTTCCTCGACGTTGTGCTGCAACGCCGGCTCGGGATCCCGATCACGCTCAGCGTCCTCATGCTCGACGTCGGGCGGCGCCGGGCGCAGGCGCTCCACGGCGTCGGGATGCCCGCCCACTTCCTCGTGGGCGGCGACGACGGTCGCTTCGTCGACCCATTCCACCAGGGGGCGGTCCTCGATCGGGCCGGAGCCCGGGCGCGCTTCGAGCAGCTCATGCCCGACACGCCATGGCGTGACGCCTACCTGCGCCCCGTCGGGGCGCGGGCGATCCTCGTGCGGATGCTCTCGAACCTCGTGCACACCTACGTGGACCGCTCGCCGGCCGACGCCGTCTGGGCGCTGCAGCTGCGCCTCGCCGTGCCGGGCGTCGCGCCCGGCGAGCGCCGGGACGCCGCAGCGCTGCTCGGCAGCCTCGGCCGCTTCCGCGAGGCCGCCGCCGCGCTCGACGACCTCGCCGATCAGCTCGACGACGCGGGCGCGGCCCGCGCGCGCGACGACGCGACCCGGCTGCGCGCCCGGGCGAACTGAGGTGCTTGAGCTGCCCATGTTCCCGCTCGGGACGGTCCTGTTCCCGCACGGGCTGCTCCCGCTCCATGTCTTCGAGCCGCGCTATCAAACGATGATGGAGCACTGCCTCGCCGGCGACTCGACCTTCGGTGTCGTGCTCATCGAGCGCGGCAGCGAGGTCGGTGGTCACGACCTGCGCTTCGACGTCGGCACGCTGGCTCGCGTGCTGCAGGCGGCGCGCCTCGACGACGGCCGCTACGTGCTCGTCACCGTCGGCGAGCACCGCGTGCGGGTGCGCCGGTGGCTCCCCGACGCGCCCTACCCGCGCGCCGAGGTCGAGCCGCTCACCGACCAGGCCGACGGCGACGCGCGCGACCAGGTCGCGGGCGTGACCCAGGTCCTGCAGCACAGCCTGGCGCTGCGCACCGAGCTCGGCGAGCCCGTGGGTGGAGTCGACGTCGCGCTCGCCGACGATCCCGTCCGCGCGTCCTTCGAGGCGTGCGCGCTCGCCGGGCTCGGCCCGCTCGACGCACAGCGCCTCCTGGAGCTGGAC
>DATDGU010000377.1:0-1896 GCA_036521915.1 Acidimicrobiia bacterium
CAGCGATGAAGAAGCGCGTGGCCGCGATCGTACGAACAAAAACGCGCGACGAGTGGTGCGCCCTCCTCGAGGCGCGCGACGCCTGCTTCGCGCCGGTCCTGACGATGAGCGAGGCCGCCGAGCACCCCCACATCCAGGCCCGCGGGACCGTCGTCGAGTTCGACGGGGTGCTCCAGCCCGCGCCGGCGCCCCGGTTCTCGCGCACGAGCGCCGAGCTCCGCAGCCCGGCACCCAAGCCGGGTGAGCACACCGACCGCGCGCTCACCGACTGGGGGTTCACAGCCGACGAGCTGCGGGCCCTGCACGAGGCCGGCGCCATCCGCTGAGGCGTCAGGCCCAGCCCTCGACGATCGAGCGGAGCACGGTCAGGCGGTCGTCCCGTACCTCGGGGGTCTCGGCGGTGACGGTGACGTGGCCCACCTTGCGTCCGGGGCGTGACGCCTTCCCATAGTCGTGGAGATGCGCGGCAGGGACGCGCAGCACCGCCGCGGCGTCCGGCAGCGCGCCGATGGCGTTCAGCATCGCGCTGTGGCCGCGCGCCGCGGTCGAGCCGAGCGGCCAGCCGAGCACCGCCCGGAGATGGTTCTCGAACTGACTGGTCACCGCGCCCTCGATCGTCCAGTGGCCCGAGTTGTGGACGCGGGGCGCGACCTCGTTGGCGAGCAGCGCGCCGTCGCGCTCGAACAGCTCGACCGCCAAGACGCCGACGTACTCGAGCTCGTCGAGGAGCCGGCTGGCGATCGCCTCGGCCTCGGCCTGACGGGCCGCGCTGACGCCCGGCGCCGGCGCGCGCGCCACCCGAAGGGTCCCACCTTCGTGCTCGGTCTCCACGAGCGGGTAGGAGGCGGTGTCGCCATCGAGGCCCCGCACGGCCACGAGCGACAGCTCCCGGTCGAACGCGACGAGCGCCTCGAGCAGCAGCGGGACACCACCGAGCGCGTCCCACGCACCGTCGACCTCCTCGGCTGATCGCAGGACGCGCTGCCCCTTCCCGTCGTAGCCGCCGCGCCGCGTCTTCAGCACGGCCGGCAGCCCGATGTGTTCGAGCGCGGCCGGCAGCGCGGCCGCGTCGTCCACCGGCACGAACGGCGCGACGGGGATGTCGAGGTGCGACAGGGTCGTCTTCTCGGCGAGCCGGTCCTGCGCCACGCCGAGCGGCTCGAGACCGGGCCGGACCGGCGCCCGCGCCCCGGCGGCCCGGGCCGTCGCGACCGGCACGCCTTCCCACTCGTAGGTCACGACGTCGCAGCCGTCGGCGAGCGCGCCGGCCGCCGCCTCGTCGTCGAGCGCGGCGACGTGCAGGTCGCCCACGGCGGCGCCGGGCGCCTCTGGCGTCGGGTCGAGGAACCGGAACCGGAGCCCGAGGGGCACCCCCGCGAGCCCGAGCATCCGGCCGAGCTGGCCGCCGCCGAGCACACCGACGAGGGGTCCCGGCCGCGCCACCCCCGCGTTCTACCGCACGGCGCGTCCGCCCGGGGCGGGCGCGGCGCCGCACCGACGCGGATCGTTGCGCGGACCCAGGAGCGGGGCGCGGTACGCTGCCGCCGCGACATCGACGTCGCCCCAGTTTCGAGCCCGGTTCCGGGTGGGGCGGCGCGTCGCCTCCCGAATCTGCGCCCCCGCCACGGGACCACCTACCGGTACGAGGAGATCGTGGACGCGCACGCGCAGCGCTTGTGCCAGCCCGAGTTCGACGGCTGCGGCATCGGCTTCGTCGCCGACGCCGCAGGCACGTCGCGCGCCGTCGTCGAGCTCGCCCTCCAGGGCCTCGGCTGCGTGCGCCACCGCGCCGCGGTCGCCGCCGACGGCGTGTCCGGTGACGGCGCGGGGATCCTCGCGCCGATCCCGCACGCCTTCTTCGCCGAGGCCGGCGGCGCGGCGCTCGGGCGGTCGCTC
>DATDGU010000378.1:0-19642 GCA_036521915.1 Acidimicrobiia bacterium
ACGCTCGGGGCCGCCGTGCGCGGCCCGGTCGGCGTGAAGGCCAAGCGCGGGGAGGGCGTCGGCGCGGTCGGCCATCGAGAGGCGATCGCCGCGTGGGCCGTCGCGCTGGTCGAGGAAGTCACCGGAGGATCCTGAAAACCGGGCAGTACATTCGTCGTCGTGGTCCGGCTCTACGACACGCGCGCCCGGGCCAAGGTCGACCTCGAGCCCCGCGAGCCGGGCCGTCTCTCGATGTACGTGTGCGGACCGACCGTGTACGACGTCCCCCATATCGGGCACGGCCGCACCGTCCTTGTCTACGACGTCATCCGCCGCTACCTGCGCTGGCGCGGCTTCGAGGTGACGTTCGTGTCGAACGTCACCGACATCGAGGACAAGATCATCGCCCGCGCGCACGAGACCGGCGCGAGCCCGCCCGAGCTCGCCCACCGCTTCGAGGCCGCGTACTGGGAGCAGGTCGATCGTCTCGGCGTCGAGCGTCCCGATCACACGCCGCACGCCACCGAGTACGTCGATGCGATGCGCGAGCGGATCGCGGAGCTGCTCGACGACGGCCACGCCTACGTGGTGCCCGACCGCGGCGTCTACTTCGACGTGCCCAGCGACCCCGACTACGGCGCGCTGGCCCATCAGCGGCTGAGCCAGCTGCTCGACTCGGCCGGCGCCCGCGTGGAGGTCGACGACGCGAAGCGTCACCCGATCGACTTCGCGCTCTGGAAGTCGGCCAAGCCGGGTGAGCCGGCGTGGGACTCGCCGTGGGGCCCGGGCCGGCCGGGCTGGCACATCGAGTGCTCGACGATGGCCCTCGACCTGCTCGGTGAGGGCTTCGACGTGCACGGCGCCGGCGACGACCTCGTGTTCCCGCACAACGAGAACGAGCGCGCCCAGGCCGAATCGGCGGGCCACCCCTACGCCCGCCACTGGCTGCACTCGGGGATGGTCGAGGTCGGCGGCGAGAAGATGGCGAAGTCCGTCGGCAACTTCCGCACCCTCGCGGACGCCCTCGACGAGCACGGCCCCCGCGGGTTCCGGGTGGCTGTCCTGCAGACGCACTACCGCAAGGCCACCGACCTCGGCGACGCGGAGCTGCGCGCCGCGGGGAGCGCCGTCGATCGACTCGACGCGCTCCCCCGGCGGGCGGTCGCCGCGGGCGTCGACACGAGCGGCCCACCTGACCCCGAGACCGTGGCGCGCTTCCAGGCCGAGATGGACGACGACTTCGGCACGCCGGGCGCGCTGGCCGCGATCTTCGACGCGGTCGGTGCCGCCAACCAGGCCATCGACGACGGCGAACCCGCCCGCGCCGCGCGCCTCGTCGCTGCCGTGATCGAGCTGGCCGGAGTCCTCGGCGTGCCGGTCGTCACCGGCGGCGACGCGGACGCCGAGATCGACGCGCTCGTCGCGCGACGCGACGCGGCGCGGGTCGCCGGCGACTACGAGGCGGCCGACCGGGTCCGGGCCGACCTCGCGGCGCGGGGGATCGTGCTCGAGGACGGGCCGCAGGGCACCCGCTGGCACCGTCCGTGACGCGCCGTCCCGACGAGCTCGGCGGCGGGGTGGTGCCGGGACGTCGGGCCGTCGTCGAGCTGCTGCGGGCGCGCCGCCGGCGCGTGCGGTGGGTGTCGCTCGCGCGGGGCGGCGCGGCCGTCGACGAGGTCGCGGGCCTCGCCACGTCGGCCGGGGTCGAGACCCGCTGGCGCGACCCCGACCAGGTGCGCGACGAGTCCGGTGTCGAGGCGGCGCAGGGCGTCGTCGCCCACGCCGACGCGCTCGCTCCGGTCCCCCTCGCCGGCCTGCTCGACGCGCGCGGCGCGTTCCTCGTCGCGCTCGACGGCGTCACCGACCCCCAGAACCTCGGCGCGGTGCTCCGCAGCGCCGCCGCGGCGGGCGCCACGGGTGCCGTCCTGCCCCGCCGTCGCGCCGCGCTGCTCACCCCGTCGGCGATGAAAGCCGCCGCCGGCGCCGCCGAGCATCTGCCCGTGGCGCTCGTCGGCGGGATCGCCGGCGCGCTCGAGCAGGCCGAGCGGGCGGACGTTTGGGCCGTCGGCCTCGACGCCCGCGGCGACACGACCGTCTATGACCTTGCCGTCGCCGACCGCCCCCTCGTGCTCGTCCTCGGTGCCGAGGGTTCCGGCCTGGCGCGCCTCGTGCGCCAACGCTGCGACGTCGTCGCGTCCGTCCCGATGCCGGGCCCGACCGAATCGTTGAACGTCGCCGCCGCCGCCGCCGTCGCCTGCTTCGAGGTCGCGCGCCAGCGACAGACGCCGGGTTAGTTGTCCGGAATCGCGTGCCCGCCGTTCTTCGGGTTGGCGCGCGTGTTGCGGTTCGGCCGCGAAGATGACCACTAACCTGAGCGCTGCGCCGGGTTGGCTCAGTTGGTAGAGCGCTGCTCTTGTAAAGCAGAGGTCGTCGGTTCGATCCCGACACCCGGCTCGCTACCCGCAGGCTCCGACGTCGCCGCGGTACCGCGCCGACCGCCTACGCGCCGGGGCCGCGAGGGACCTACGTGCCGGGGTGCGACGAGGGCTCGAGGGTGGACGCCGGACCCTCGGCCAGATCGCGTGCCGCGGCGTCGAGCACGACACGGTCTCGGCCGTCGGACTTGGCGCGGAGGAGCGCGGCGTCGGCGAGCTCGACGATCTCGCCGAACGCGAGGTCGGGCTGCCCGAGGGCCAAGCCGAAGCTGACCGTGAACGAGGGGACGACCCCGCCGTGCTGCGCGTCGGCGAGCCGAGAGCGCACCCGGTCGATCACCGTGTAGGCGTCGGTGATCGTGCAGTCGGGCAGGACGACGACGAATTCCTCCCCGCCGTACCGGGCGGCGATGTCGTTGGGTCGCACGCTGTCGCGCAGCACCCGGGCGAAGAGGCGCAGGGCGCGGTCGCCGGTGTCGTGACCGTGGATGTCGTTCAGCAGCTTGAAGTGGTCGAGGTCGCCGTACGCGACGACGTAGGGGTGCGCCTCCGCGGTGAGGTCGCGGACTGCGGCTTCGAGGCTGCGACGGTTCAAGAGACCGGTGAGCGGGTCGGTGCGGGCCTGGGCTTCGGTGCGGCTGAAGGCTCGGATGATGCCGATGTGTTCACCCGCCTTCCGGGCGATGAGCTCCAGGTCGGCGGTCGTGGTCGGGTCCGGCGGGCTCTGGTCGGGACCGGTGGCGTGCAGCACGCCGACCGTCTTGCCCGCGATGCTGACCGGGACGCACACCGCCGAGCAATCGCCGGCGTCGCGGTCGCGGAGATGGGGACACGTGTCGAGCGCCGTGCTCGACGGCCAGGTCTGGGTCTGGCCGCGGCTCGTGGCCGGGCAGTCGTCGGGCGACATGACCGGGCAGGCCGGTCCGCCCTCGGGATCCGTCGTGATGACCTGACGGAAGTGGGCGCGACTCGAATCGGCGACGAGGAACTCACAGGGGAGCTCGGGTGCGTTCCGTTCGATCGCGTGCTGCATGAGCGTGCAGCACGCGGGCTCGGTGCGCACCAGCTCGAGGGCACGCTGCAGACCGGACTCGAGCTGGTTGCGGCGATCCTCAGCGAGCTGGACGAGGTAGCGCCGGCGGATCGAGGCGATCACGATCCCGAACGCGATGATGCTGAGCACGAGCACAGCGGCCAGGACGGGCAGCAAGCCGTGGGTGCGGGTCTCGAAGCTGCGGTTCGTGCTCGCGACGACCGCGTTGATGCGCGTCTGGTAGAGGTTCTGGATCGCGGTCAGGTCTTGCTGCTTCTGGTCGGAGAGCGACGCGAAGGCGGCCACGGCACTCGGCGTCGGGTTTGAGAGCAGCGCGACGCCCTGCTGCGAGATCTGCTCGGTCTCCTGGTTGACCTTGTCGCGGAGCTTCGCCTCGCCGCAGGTTGGCGGAGTAGCGCTCGTAGTTCTTCCACGCCGACACCGCGGCGTCGTTGAGGGTGGTCAGCTGGTCGGCGCCGGCGGCGAGCGCGCCCGCGTGCGGTGCCTGCACCAGGTTCTCCAGCGCGGTGCTGCCGGCCCCGTAGTTCTCGATCGCCGTCCCGAGCGCGGTGGACGCGGGCACCAGCTGGGTGTCGGCGGTGTTGATGTTGCGCTGCGCGCTCGAGAGGGCGAGCGATCCCGTGACGACCAAGGCGACGACCACCAGGGCGGTGAGGACCCACAACAGCTGGACCTGGTGGTGCGGCGCGACCTCGCGACGGACCGAATGGCGCGCCCGCCACGACCGCCAGGCGGAGGTCAGCTGCGTCGGTCGGCCGGGACCGCGCGTCCCCGTGGGTTCGGTGGGGGTGGTCATGTGGACGCCGAAGCGATCTCGGCGTCGGTCGCGTGGCGGGACCCGCCGAGGCGCTGGTACGGGTCGGAGCCGGGCATCGTCATCTCGTCCCAGTCCGAGCGATCTCCTTGGTAACGGTACGGCCCGGCCAATCTTGAGCCGTACGGGCCCTGGGGCCCGAGATGAGGCGAGCGGCCGAGGGACCGGGCCCGCCGGAACGGCACCGGCATCTGGGAGAGGGAGGGGGGTCTCCCGCCGCTTCGCGGCGGTCGACGCCGAGCGGCGGGATCCCGGGACGGGGTGGCCGGCGACCCGCCCGGCTACAGACCGCCGACGGCCGGCGTGAAGCGCGCCAGATACGAGGTGAGCGACGCGTACGCGCCCGTCGCGAGGAGCACCCCGAGGATCACGAGGAGCACGCCGGCGATGCGCTCGATCGTCGGGCCCATCCGCTGGAGCCGCGCCGCGAGCCCGGGGAACGACGCGAGCCCGAGCGCGGCGAGCAGGAACGGCACCCCGATCCCGAACGCGTACGCGAGCAGCAGGAGCGCGCCGCGTCCGGCCTGACCGCTGCGCGCCGCGATGGTGAGCGCTGCGGCGAGCAGCGGCCCGACGCACGGGCTCCACGCCGCGCCGAAGGCCACCCCGATCACGAAGGGGCGGACCGGGCCACCACCCCGCGGGAGGTGCTGGACGAGCCGTCGCTCGCGCAGGAACGGGCCGCGGAGCACGCCGAGGAGCGCCAACCCCATCACGGTGATGATCACGCCACCCACGCGCTCGACGATCGTCTGCACGTGGTGCAGCGACGAGCCGAGCAGCCCCGCGGCGGCACCGAACGCGGCGAAGACCACCGCGAACCCGAGCACGAAGATCGCCGTGGCGGGAACGGCACGGGCCGGGTCGTGCGCCTCCGCCGTCTCGCCGGCGATGATCCCAAGGTACGCGGGCACCAGCGGGACGATGCACGGCGCCAGGAACGACGCGACCCCGGCGCCGAACAGCGCGACGAGATCGGTGACGGACGGCACCTACGCGCCGAACGTGAACGCGAACGCCTGGAGGCCGGCTGACTCGGCCGTGAGCCGCAGCGTGTGCCCCTCGATCCCGGGACTCAGCACCAGCTGGTAGAGGTCCGGCGCCTGCACCGTGATGTAGGTGTTGCCCTGCGCGTCGACCTGGGTCTCGGCCGTGCGGTCGGCGGCGGGCAGTGGGTGCCCGTCGAGTTGGACCTGGACCTGGATCGGCGCGCCCGTCCCGGTGGCGAGCACGAGGTTCGCCGAGCGTGCGCTGTAGCCGAGCAGGATCGACGCGCCCGGCGCGGCGGCCTGCACCTGTTCCTGGTCGGCCGTCCAGGATCCGACGAGCGTCGCCGCGCCGTTGGGCAGCGTCGGCCCGACGTCGGGGTAGGTGTTCGTGCCGGGCTGGGCGCTCTCGACGCCCTTCTCGAGGCCGAGGTAGGTCTCGTTGGTGATGTTCTGGGTGGTGGCCGGCGGCGCGCCGAGTGAGCCGGTCCCCACCGCCGGCGCCCGCGGCGAGCTGGCCGGCACGCCGAGCAGGGCGCGCAGCACGTCCTCGGTCTGGGTGTAGTTGCCCTCGCCGATGTCCATGTACCGGAGGTGGCCGGTCCGGTCGGCGACCCACTCCTCGGGCCAGTACTGCGCGCCGAACGCGTTCCAGATGGCCATGTTCGGGTCGAGCGCCACCGGGTACGCGACCTTCAGGCGCTGCACGGCCGCCGTGACGTTGCCGCGGTCCTGCTCGAACTGGAACTCGGGGGAGTGGATCCCGATCACGACGAGCCCGTCGGGCGCGTACCGCTGGTAGAAGGCGGCGAGATGCGGGATGGTCCGCACACAGTTCACGCACGAGTACGTCCAGAAGTCGTAGAGGACGACCTTGCCGTGCAGGTCGGTCGGCGTGAGGGGCGCGCTGTTCAGCCAGCCCTGCGCGGCGGTGAGCGACGGTGGGGGCGGCCCGACCGGCAGGTTGTGCACGTTCACGCCGCTGCCCGCGACGCTGCTCGGGTTCGAGCCGCTGGCGACGACGACTGCGGCGATCGCGAACACCGCGAGGGCGAGCGCCAGCACGCCGTACTTCTTGCGCGACGACCACCAGCCGTCGGGACGGCGCGACGTGGCGGCGCCGCCGGGCGACGTCGGCCGGGGGCGGCCGTCGCCCTCGTGCTCACTCACGTGCTCGACCCTCCTGGTCGGTCCCCGGCATCCTCCAGTGAAGCGCCTCACGCCGCTGGTTCCAACGCGCCCCGCTCATATCCCCGGCGTTGCAGGGTCCGGCGGCCATACTCGGCGCGATGTCACTGTCCGCGCACGAGCGCGCCATCCTCGATTTCGAGCGCTCCTGGTGGTGTTTCCCAGGGCCGAAGGAGTCGGCGATCCGCTCGCGGCTCGGTCTGTCCACAAGTCACTACTATCGGGTGCTCGGCGAGCTCATCGAGAAGCCCGACGCCGCCGACTACGACCCGCTCACTGTGAAACGCCTCCGACGCTCCCGTGAGGTCCGCCGGCGCAGCCGCCTCGACCATCGGCGCGCTGACCCCGGCACGCGATGACCGCGGTCGCGCCGGCGCCCGACTTCGGTGCGCGAATCTGGCGCACCGCGGCGCGTGGCGCCGCGCTCGTTGGCGCCGCCGTCGTCCTGGGGATCGTGCTCGTGCAGATCGTGAACGGCTCGGGTGTGCCGTCGAGCGGTGCGAAGGGCACCGGCACGACGGGCACGACGGGCGCGGTCGCCGGGACGACGACGACCACGAGGCTCGCCGGCCGGAACCCGGCGGACGTCAAGGTCGCGGTCTACAACGCGTCGGGCGTGAGCCAGGCGGCGACGACCGAGGCGAACAAGCTCCGCGGCCTCGGCTACGCGATCGTCCAGACGACGAACGCGGCCACGCTCCAGACGGGCACGACCGTCGCGTGCCGGGCGGGGTTCAGCGTCGAGGCCGACACGCTCGCCAAGGAAGTGGTGGTGGGCGCGACGGTCAGCGTGTACCCGAACCCCGTGCCCGCGAACGCGAACAACGCCGACTGCATCGTCACGCTCGGCAAGTAGCGCGCGTCGCGTCGCGCCCGTGACCGACCTCGGGCCGCTCGCTCCGCTGGCCGTCGACCCCGCGGCGGCGGCCCTCCTGTCCGACTTCGACGGCACGCTCGCGCCGATCGTGGCCGACCCGGCGCAGGCGCGTCCCCTCCCCGCGGCACGGCGCGCCCTGGAGGCGCTCGTGCCGCGTCTCGGCCTCGTCGCGGTCGTGAGCGGTCGGCCGGTCGAGTACCTGCGCGAGCACGTGGCGGTGCCCGGGATCGTGCTCGCCGGCGTGTACGGGTTGGAGCAGCTGGTCGGCGAAGAGGTCGTCACCGATCCCCGCGCCCTCGCGCATCTCGACGCGGTCGCTGCGGCCGCGACGGAGGCCGAGCGCCGGTGGCCGACGCTGACCGTTGAGCGCAAGGGGTCGACGGCGTTCACCGTCCACTGGCGCCGCGCGCCGCAGGACGCGCCGGGCCGGGAGGCCCTCGAGTCGCTGGCCGGGTCGCACGGCCTGCGGCTCGCCTGGGGCCGTCAGGCCGCCGAGCTGCTCGTGCCCGTCCCCGTCGACAAGGGCACCGTGGTGCGGGCCCTGCTCGACGGCGCCGCCGTGACCGCGGGCGCGGCGGCGGGCGACGACGTGGGCGACGTGGCGGCCTTCGACGCCCTCGCGGCGTGGGCGCGGACGGACCCGGGCTTCGTGGCGGTGCGGGTCGCGGTGCGCTCGGGCGAATCCCCCGCCGCGCTCCTCGACGCCGCGGACGCGGTCGTGGACGGCCCGGCCGCGCTCGCCGCCCGCCTCGCGGATCTCGCGGCGGCGCTCAGCCGGCGTGGGTGAGCTGGTCGTCGAACCAGTCGGCGGGGGTGCGGGCGGCGGCGAGCACCCGGAGGCGCGCGGCGCGCGCCGCCCGCTCGTCGGCGGGCGTCGCGAGCGCCGCGTCGAGCGCGGCCGCGGTCTGCTCGATGTCGAAGGGGTGCACCTCGAGCGCGGCGTCGCCGAGCTCGTCCCAGGCGCCGGCCTCGGCTGAGAGGCAGAGCACGCCGTCGCAGGTGTTGACGAGCGGGCCCTCCTTCGCCACGAGGTTCAGGCCGTCCTTGATGGGGTTGACGAGCAGCGCGTCGTAGCGGGTCATCGCGGCGACGGTGAGCGCGTAGTCGTCCCTCGTGTCGAGCACGACGGGCTGCCAGTCGCCGCGGGCCCAGCGCTCGTTGACCCGCTCGGCGGCGAGCTCCACCTCCCGGCGGTACGCCTGGTACTCGGCGAGCGACTCCCGGGATGGGTTCATCCGAGCGAGGAACACGACCCGCTCCCGCCAGCTTGGCGACGCCTCGAGCAGCCGGTCGTAGGCGGCGAAGCCCCGCACCACGTTCTTCGACGGGTCGATGCGGTCGACGCGCAGGAGCAGCGCCCGGTCACCGACCCAGCCCTCGAGGTCGGCGACGGCGGCGCGCGTCGCGTCGGTGTCGGCGAGCGCGGCGAGCGCTGCCGGGTCGGGGCCGATGGGCGCCACGAACGTCGGCGCGATCGACGTGTCGGCGCCGAGGACCTCCCGGGCCGAGGCCTCGAACGCCCGGGCCCAGCGGGCCGAGTGGAACCCGCACGGGACGCTCGCCATCGACCCGCACAGCGCCCGCGCCGCGTCGCGTGGCAGCACCCGGATGGAGTTCGGGCCGCAGAACGACGTGTGGGTGAAGTGCGTGAGGCGCAGGTCGGGCCGCTTGTCGCGCAGCATCCCGGGCACGAGCGCCAGGTGCATGTCCTGCACGAGCACGATGTCCCCGTCGGCCGCGAGGTCCGCGGTGGCGTCGGCGAACGCCCGGTTCACCGCCTCGAAGCCGGCCCACGCGTCGCGCCAGCGAGCGTCGAAGCCGGGACGGCGCACCAGGTCGAAGAGCCCGTGGTAGAGGAACCACAGCGTCCCGTTCGACACGAGGTCGTACGCGAGCCGGTAGTCGCCCGGGTCGAGGTCGAGCAGGCGGAGCCGGATCCCGGGGACCTGCACGGCGTCGGCGTGCACCGCGGCGCGGTCACCGTCGCTCATCGCCGCGGCGAGCCACGCCCCGTCCGGGCCCGCGGCGCCCGACTCGAAGAGGGGGCGCAGGGAGCTCGCCAGGCCACCCGCGCCGGGACGCGCCGTGAACCCACCGCCGCCGTCGTCGTGGAACTGGTACGGGCCTCGGTTCGAGACGACGACGATCAACGCAGCTCGCCGAGCAGTCGGAGCCAGTCGAGCAGCTCACGCGTCGCCAGGAAGTGCGAGCGCACGTGCTCGCGACCCTGGACCCCGAGCGCGTCGGCGCCGACCGGGTCGGCGAGCAGGTCGATGACCCGCTGCGCGCACGCCTCGACGCCGTCGACGAGGTAGCCGTCGAAGCCGTCGATGACCTGCAGCGTGATGCCGCCGGCGCGGCCGCCGACGACGGGCCGCGCCTTCCACAGCGCCTCGCTGACCGTGAGGCCGAAGCCCTCCCGCACCGACTTCTGGACCATCACGGTCGCGATCCGCTGGAACGCGTTGATCTGCACCGACCCGACCTGGTGCAGGTTCGAGAGGAGGTGGATGTCCTTGTCGCCGTCACGCGCGAGCTCGGTCTCCTCCCAGACGCGGAACGCCTCCGGGTCGTCGGTCGCCATCGAGCCCGCGAGCAGCAGCTGGGCTTCGGGGACGCGCTCGCGCACGAGCCGGAAGGCCTCGATCACCCCGACCGGGTCCTTCCACGGGTCGTAGCGGCTGATCTGGCACACGATCGGGCGCTTCGTGTCCACGCCGTACTGGCGGGTCAGCTCCTCGCAGAACGGCCGCGCCAGGTCGAGGTTCTTCACCGACAGCGGGTCGATGCAGGGGGGGAGCACCTCGACGCGGTCCATCTTCAGTGTGGCGGGCACGAACGACTCGAGCGTCCACACCGACGCGTCGTGCAGCTCCACGAAGGGCCGGAAGAACTCCCAGACGGTCGGGTTGGCGTCGGTCAGGTCGATGTGGCAGCGCCACACCCACCGCGTCCGGTCGCCCGCGCCGAAGCTCGGGTGGTCGCGGAGGAAGTGGAGCAGGGCGGCCGGCTGCGGGTCGTGGACGACGACGAAGTCCCAGGAGTCCTCGAGCAGCAGGGCGTTGTCGAGGATCCGCTCGAGGTACCCGCGCTGCATCGCCGACGTCCACTCGATGTCGGCGCCCTGGAGCGCGTTGTGCACCTGCTTGGTGATCATGAAGAACTCGTCGCTGCCGTGGAGGACCTGCCACTCGGCTTCGATCCCCACGCTGCGCAGCAGCGGGACATGGGTGGCGAGGAGCTCGGCGACGCCACCTCCGTAGGCGGTGGCGCTGAGGTGCAGGACCCGGGCGCCCCGGAGCGGCTCGGCGGCCTCGCGGATCTCGGCGACGGCCTCGCCGCCCACGACCCCGACGTACTGGTCGAGCTCCTTCTCGAGAAGCGGGACCCGCTCGAGCATCGCAGGCCAATCTAGAGCCGATGAGTGTCGCCGTCGCGTGTCCCGACAAGTTCCGGGGCACGCTCACCGCGCCCGACGCGGCCGAGGCGATGGCGCGGGGGATGCGGACCGCCGGCTTCGAGGAGGTCCGCGTCGTCCCGCTCGCCGACGGCGGCGAGGGCACCCTCGACGCGCTCCTCGCCCACGGCGGCAGCCGTCGTCGGGCGCGGGTCACGGGTCCGCTCGGCGACCCGGTCGACGCCGAGTACGGCATCACGCCGAGCGGGCTGACCGTGATCGAGATGGCGCAGGCCAGCGGCCTCGCGCTGGTCGGGCGCAACGATCCGCTCCGCGCCTCCACGCGCGGCACCGGCGAGCTGATCGCGGCCGCGGTCCGAGGCGGCGCCGAGCGGATGCTCCTCGGCGTCGGCGGGAGCGCGTCGACCGACGGCGGGCTCGCGGCGCTCGAGGCCCTCGGCTGGTCGCTCGGCTCGCTCCACCTCACCGTGGCGTGCGACGTGACGATCGGGTTCCTCGACGCCGCGGCGCGCTTCGGGCCCCAGAAGGGCGCGAGCGACGCGCAGGTCGCGCTGCTGCGCCGGCGCCTCGAGCGCCTCGCCGACGTCTACCAGCGGCGCACCGGCGTCGACGTGACGACCCTCGAAGGGGGCGGCGCGGCCGGGGGGCTGGCGGGCGGGCTCGCCGCGCTCGGCGCGCACCTCGAACCCGGCTTCGAGGTCGTCGCGCTGGAGGCCGGCCTGGAGGAGGCGCTCAACGACGCGACGCTCGTGGCCACCGGCGAGGGCAAGCTCGACGCGAGCAGCTTCGCGGGAAAGGTCGTCGGCGGCGTGCTCGACTGGGCCGGCGAGCTCGGCGTCGCGCACCGCGCCGTCATCGTCGGGCAGGCGAGCGCCGACGGACGCGAGGAGCTGACCGTGCACGGCCCCGCCCAGCTGCTCGTGCTCACCGACCGCGTCTTCCAGTCGGGCGAGGCGTATGGGCGGGCCGCGCTCCTCGTCGAGGAGGCGGCGGTGGAGGCGGGTCGGGCGGCCCGTGGCGCTACGCGCTGAGCTCGCGCCCGAACTTCGCCTGGTACGCGGCGACGGTGACCATCGGCGGACGCTCGCGCACCGGCACGGGGACGAGCGTCGGGCTGCCGGTGTCGTCGACGCGCACGAGCGTGCTCGCCACGTCGACGGGGGCCACGCCGGCGCGGCGCAGCCCGGTGAGGAGCACGGCCATCGCCTGCGGCGCGAGCGCATCGAGGTCCCGGTTGCGGTGCTCGCGGACCCCGAGGTCGGCCTCGGCGATCGCCTCGACGCCGAACCGGTCGGCGACGTCGATGAGCAGGCCGAGCTCGACGCCCCAGCCCTCCACGAACGGGAGCACCTCGAGCAGCTCCCGGCGGGCGGCGTACTCGCCGCCGAGCGGCTGGCGGATCCCGGCGAGCGGCGGGAAGAGGGCGTTCAGCAGCGGGCGGGCCATGAGCTCGGTCACCCGGCCGCCGCCGCGGGGCTGGCCGTCGAGGGGCCGCGCGTAGTGCCCTTTGACGAACCCGACCGCCGGGTCCTCGAGCAGCGGCGCGAGCAGCCGGGTCACGAAATGGGGCTCGAAGTTGCGCACGTCGGCGTCGAGGAAGCAGACGAGGTCGCCGTTCGTGACGTAGAGGGACTTCCACAGCGCGTTGCCCTTCCCTTCGCCCGCCGGCAGGTCGGAGAGGACGTCGGCGACGGCGTAGACGAGCCCGCCCGCCGCCCGGGCGGCCTCGGCGGTCCCGTCCTGGGAGCCGTCGTCGACGACCACGACCTCGTCGACGAGCCCGCCCGCGACCAGCTCGCCCCGGACCGCGGCGACGATGGCGCCGACCGTGCCCGCCTCGTCGCGGGCCGGGAGGCAGACCGACACCGCTTGGCCCAGCTGGACCTTCCGGTCGACGAGCGCCGCGAGTTCGGGTGCGGGGGCCATAGAGACTGGAAGCGTACGGGACCCCGCCGCTACCATTGACGCCTAGTACGCGCTCATCCAGAGCGGCTGAGGGACAGGCCCGTTGACGCCGCGGCAACCAGTTCCCGACCGAAGGGTCGGAGACCAGGTGCCAATGCCTGACCGATGAGACAGCCAGAGAGCGGTCCCTCCGCTCGAGGCGCTCGAGAGCGCGTCGAGACCGGTGGCGAGGAGCCACCAGAGAGAGGAACCGACATGGCGCACGTGCACGAGCTGCGCTGCCGCGAATGCGGCCGCACCTATGACGTCTCCCCCCGGTATGCCTGCGAGTGGTGTTTCGGCCCGCTCGAGGTCGCCTACGACCCCGACGCCGCCCGGCAGGTCACCCGGGAGAGCATCGCGGCCGGCCCGCCCACGATCTGGCGCTACGCCGGCCTGCTCCCCGTGGACGAGGTCCCCGGCTCCGCCCCGGTCGGCTGGACGCCGCTCGTGCGCGCCGACCGCCTCGCCGCCGAGCTCGGCCTCGGCGAGGTGTGGGTGAAGGACGACACCCGCAACCCGACGAACTCGTTCAAGGACCGGGTCGTGGCCGTCGCGCTCGCCCAGGCCATCGAGTTCGGCCTCAAGACCATCGCCTGCGCCTCGACCGGCAACCTCGCGAACGCGGTCGCCGCGGCCGCGGCCCGCGCCGGGCTGCCCAGCTACGTGTTCATCCCCGCCGACCTCGAGCCGGCGAAAATCGCCACGACCGCCGTGTACGGGGCGAACGTCGTCGCGGTCGACGGCACCTACGACGACGTGAACCGTCTCTGCGCCGAGCTCGCCGCCGAGCAGCCGTGGGCGTTCGTGAACATCAACGTCCGGCCCTTCTACGCCGAGGGGTCCCGCACCCTGGCGTTCGAGACGGCCGAGCAGCTCGGATGGCAGGCGCCCGACCATGTGGTCGTCCCCGTCGCGAGCGGCTCGCTGCTCACCAAGATCCACAAGGGCTTCGGTGACCTCGTCGACGCCGGCCTGCTCGACGCCGCGCCGGTGCGGGTCTCCGGCGCGCAGGCGGCGGGCTGCTCGCCGGTCGCGACGGCGTTCGCCGAGTCGAGCGACACGATCCGACCCCAGAAGCCGGACACGATCGCCAAATCCCTCGCCATCGGCAACCCCGCCGACGGCTACTACGCGCTCGACGTGGTGCGCCGCACCGGCGGCGGGCTCGCCGCCGTGACCGACGACGAGGTCCGCGCCGGGATCCGGCTCCTCGCCCGCACCGAGGGGATCTTCGGTGAGACCGCGGCCGGGGTCACGATCGCGACGCTGCGCCGCCTCACCGAGGAGGGCGTCGTCCGGTCCGACGAGCGGGTCGTCGTCTACGTCACCGGCCACGGCCTGAAGACCCTCGACGCGGTCGGCCCGGCCGCCCCGACGGCCACGATCGAGCCGACGATCGACGCCTTCCGGGCCGCGTTCCCCGGCGCCGTCGAGGCGTGACCGTGCCCGTCACCGTCCGGATCCCGACGCAGCTGCGGTCCCTCGCGGGGGGCGCCGCCGAGGTCGCCGTCGACGGCGCCACGGTCGGTGACGCGCTGCGGGCGCTCGACGCGGCGCACCCGGGCTTCGAGGAGCGGCTCTTCGACAACGGGTCGCTGCGCCGCTTCGTGAACGTCTTCGTCGCCGACGAAGACCTCCGGTTCCTCGACGGCGTCTCGACCCCGGTGCCGGACGGCACCGTGGTCAGCATCGTGCCGGCCGTGGCCGGCGGCTGACACCCGACGGCTGCCCGGGGCGAGCCGAGGGCCCCATCGGCGACGGGTCAGAGCGGGATGACGAACGTGAGCCGGGCGACGTCGTCGGGCACGGTGCGCTCGCCGTCGTCCCCCGCGACCCGGGTGCCGTCGCTCCCGCGTCCGAGGACCGACGTCTCGGATCCCGGGATCAGGTCGGCCGCGGCGAGGAGCGACAGGGCGCGGTCGTCGAGCTCGAGCTTCTCGCTGATGCGGGCGACCCGCACCGGGCCGGGCGCCGCCTGGGCCAGCGGCACGCCCGCGGGCGTGTCGACCCGGTGGGAGGACCCGGGGATGGGGTTGCCGTGCGGGCAGGTGGCCGGGTCACCGAGGAGCTCGACGAGCTTCGCCTCGACGTCGGCGGAGATCGCGTGCTCCCAGCGGTCCGCCTCCCGGTGGACCTTCTCCCACTCGAGGCCGATGACGTCGACGAGGAGCCGCTCGGCGAGGCGGTGCCGGCGGACGATCGAGGTGGCGAGCGCCCGGCCACGGGTCGTGAGGCGCAGGCTGCGGTCGTTGAGCAGCTCGGCGTAGCCGTGCTCGACGAGGCGGTTCACCTGCTCGGAGACCGCGGCCGCCGAGAGCCCGAGCCGCTCGACGATCCGAGCCCGGATCGGGGTGACGCCTTCCTCCTCGATCTCGAGGATGGTCTCGAGGTAGGCCTCGGTCGCGTCGTGCATCTCGGCCATTGGCCGCAGCGTAGGGCCCCGCGACGGCGGTGGCGCCCGGCCCGTCATTTGCACTCCACCAGAGCGAGTGCCAAACTGGTCTGGCACTCGCACCCGTTGAGTGCCAGACCCGTCGACCGTCCCTGACACGCCAGGGAGGAGCCAGATGCCGAAGCAGATCGCCTACGCCGAGAGTGCCCGCCGCTCGCTCGAGTCGGGCATGAACAAGCTCGCCGACGCCGTGCGCGTCACGCTGGGCCCGAAGGGCCGCAACGTCGTCTTGGAGAAGAAGTGGGGTGCCCCCACCATCACCAACGACGGCGTGTCCATCGCCAAGGAAGTCGACCTGGAAGACCCCTACGAGAAGATCGGCGCCGAGCTGGTCAAGGAGGTCGCCAAGAAGACCGACGACGTCGCTGGTGACGGCACCACCACCGCCACCGTGCTGGCCTGGGCGATGGTCCGCGAGGGCCTGCGCAACGTGGCCGCCGGCGCCAACCCGATGGTCCTGAAGAAGGGCATCGAGGCGGCGGTCGACACCGCCGTGGCGTCGATCAAGACGTCGTCCCAGAAGGTGGAGACCGACAAGGCCCAGATCTCGAACGTCGCCGCGATCTCCGCGGCGGACGCCGAGATCGGCTCGATGATCGCCGAGGCGCTCGAGAAGGTCGGCACCGACGGCGTCATCACCGTCGAGGAGTCCCAGACCTTCGGGATGGAGCTCGACCTCGTCGAGGGCATGCGCTTCGACAAGGGCTACATCTCCCCCTACTTCGTGACCGACCCGGAGCGCATGGAGGCCGTCCTCGATGACGCCTACCTGCTCCTCGTCTCCTCGAAGATCGCGGCGGTGAAGGACCTGCTGCCCGTCCTCGAGAAGGTCATGCAGGGCGGCAAGCCGCTCGCCATCGTGGCCGAGGACGTCGAGGGCGAGGCCCTCGCCACCCTCGTCGTCAACAAGATCCGCGGCACCTTCAAGTCCGTCGCGGTGAAGGCCCCCGGGTTCGGTGAGCGCCGCAAGGCGATGCTCCAGGACATGGCGATCCTCACCGGCGGTCAGGTCGTCTCCGAGGAGGTCGGCCTCAAGCTCGAGAACATCGGGCTCGACCTGCTCGGGACGGCCCGCAAGATCGTCGTCACCAAGGACGAGACGACGATCGTCGAGGGCGGCGGCACGAAGGCCGACGTCGCCGGGCGCATCAAGCAGATCAAGCAGGAGATCGACGACACCGACTCGGACTACGACCGCGAGAAGCTCCAGGAGCGCCTCGCCAAGCTGTCCGGGGGCGTCGCGATCATCAAGGTGGGCGCCGCGACCGAGGTTGAGCTCAAGGAGAAGAAGCACCGCATCGAGGACGCGGTCCAGACCACGAAGGCGGCCGTCGAGGAAGGCGTCGTCGCCGGCGGCGGGGTCGCCCTGCTGCGGGCCCAGGCCAAGGTGCTCGACGCGGCCAAGAAGGCCGACGGCGACGAGGCGACGGGAATGAGGCTCGTGGCTCGGGCCCTCGAGGAGCCGATCAAGCAGATTGCGCTCAACGCGGGCATGGAGGGCGGCGTCGTGGTCGAGAAGGTGCGCGGCCTCACCGGCAACCACGGCCTGAACGCCGCGACCGAGGAGTACGAGGACCTCGTCAAGGCCGGTGTCATCGACGCCGCGAAGGTGACGCGCTCGGCGCTGCAGAACGCGGCATCGATCGCGGCCCTGTTCCTCACCACCGAGGCCGTCGTGGCCGACAAGCCCGAGGAGAAGCCCGCGATGCCGGCCGGGATGCCCGGCGGTGGCGGCATGGGCGACATGGACTTCTAAACTTCGTCCCAACAGGCGAGCACGATCCGGGGCGCCCGCGAGGGCGCCCCGAGTCGCGTCCGGACCGACGCCGTACGTGCGTCGGGACCCTTCGCGGCGGCCCGGCCGGTCGCGCCGGGGCGCTCAGCCGGTGAACGATGCGGTGATCGTCGTGGTGGTCGGGTGCGCGGCGCCCCGCCGTCCGGCGGCCAGACTGGCGGGATGCGCGAGGACCGGATCCAGTCGGTGGTGCTCGCGAAGTGGGCCCCCTACGCGCCGGCGCTGCCGTCGACGCACGTGCGGTTCCTCCCCCTGGCGCCCTACCTGGACGAGGCCCGCCGCGACGAGCGCGTCCGCGATGAACTCGCCGCGGGGTGGTTCGCCGACTTCGAAGCCGAGTTCCGCGACCCGGTGCTCTCGGACCCTATCGCCGAGCTCGTCACGGTCTGCCCGCCGATGATGCACGACATCGTCGAGCCGGAGCCGCCGCGCATCCAGCGCGCGTACGTCGAGGGCGCGTTCCTCCGTCGCCTCTTCCGTCTGCTCGTCGACGGCACCGGGTGGGAGGCCGACGCGCAGGTGCGCGGCGTGATGGCCCGGCACTTCCCATTCCAGCTCGTCGCCGTCGAAGCCGTTGAGGGCGCGTCACACTCGCCGGCCTAGCCTGGGGTCGTGACCGCGCGCGACACCGACCGGGTCGAGGCGTCGAACGGCTGGGGTGTCCTCCACCTCTTCTACGCGGTCGACGCGCGGCGGGCCGAGGAGGAGCCGGGCGGCGCGAAGCATGTGCTCGACGCCGTCGCCCGCCTGACGGGCGACGGCACCCACCAGGCGCTCACCTTCGTCGTCCTCGGCCACAAAGCCGACCTGGGGGTCATGGCGCTCGGCCCGGACCTGGCGCGCCTGGCGACCTTCGAGCAGGACCTGCGCCGGGCGCCCCTGACCCCGACCTGGTCGTACGTGTCGCTCACCGAGCAGTCGGAGTACGCCGCCACCGAGGAGGACGAGCGCGCCCGGCTCGCCACCGAGGAGGGGATCCGCGACGCGGCGGTCGTGGAGGAACGCCTCGGCGCCTGGCGGGAGCGGATTACCCACTACCGGGAGCAGCGCATCCACCCGCGGCTGCCGGACCGGCGGACGATCTGCTTCTACCCGATGTCGAAGCGCCGGGTCGGCGACGCGAACTGGTTCGCGCTCGACTTCGACGCCCGCAAGCGGCTCATGGCCGGCCACGCGCGCGTCGGGCGCACGTACACCGGACGGGTGCTCCAGCTCATCGCCGGCTCCACCGGCCTCGACGACTGGGAGTGGGGCGTCACGCTCCTCGCCGACGACCCGGGCGCGCTGAAGGACATCGTCTACGAGATGCGCTTCGACGAGGTCTCGGCGCGCTACGCCGACTTCGGTCCCTTCTACACCGGGCTCGTCCTCGAGCCGGTCGAGGCGCTGCGGCGCGTCGGCCTCGACGCCTGAGCGACGACCCCGCCACGACGCAGGCCCGCCTCGACGAGGCCGGGGCCGCGCTCCTCGCCGGCGTCGACGTGCACCTCGCGCCCTACCTCGTGGCGCGCGCCGAGCGCGTCCTCGACGCCTGGGGTCAGCTCGCCCATCGCGCCGCCATCGACGAGCGCGTCGGGCTCGCGGCCGCGGCCGGGTCCCGCCGGGCCGGGCGCGAGCTGCAGGCGCTCCTGGCGACGGAGGCCACGACGCAGCCCGTCACGCCGCTCCAGATCGTGCGCCGCGCGACCACCGAGGTGACCGCAGTGCTCGCCGACGCGGGCGTGCCGGCGGTGGCCCGAGACGAGCACGAGGAGCGCATCGCGCCCGACGATCGCTACGACCTCGCCCCCCGAGCGTTCGCCGACCTCGACGCCACGCTCGGATCGGCGCAGCTCGTCTGGGGCGCGGCGAAGGCCGCCGTCGTGCGGGCGGACCACGACGCGCGGCGTGCCTAGCGCCGCGTTGGCCTTGCGGTCAGGCGCCCGGCCTGATTGCCTGGTGAGGGGCAAGGCACGACCAGCCTTGCTGGGGAAGGGGGACGTCGTGGCTGTTCCGGCGCGGACATACAGGTTCCTGGGGGCTGCGATCGCAGCGGCGGCGTGCCTGCTCATGCCGGGAACGGCGTCGGCCACCGTGGCGAGGAGCTCGAGCCCCTCGACGTCGCTCGACCTGTGCGTGGTGCTGCCCGGCTTCGCCTCCGGCGCCAACGTCACGCTCACGACCACCGGGCCGAGCAACTTCAACGAGAGTGGCCAGCTGTCGGCGTCGGCGTGCGGCTCCTACACGCATGTCCCGAAGGGCTCCTACACGGTGACCCAGTCCCAGACGCCCTCCGGGTTCCACCTCGCGCAGATCTACTGCTTCGTGCCGGGTGCCGCCGGCAACGGCATCGGGAACGTCGACCTGTCGAGCGACTCGGTGAACGTGAAGGTGAACGGGGCGGTCTCGTGCCTCTTCGCGGAGGACACCGGTGGCGGCGGGAGCGGAGCGTCGGGCGGCTCGGGCAGCTCCGGGTTCTCACCGTCGGGCGGCTCGAGCAGCACCTCGACCACGACGAAGTCGGGTGGCACGACGACGCCCACCAGCCCGCCCGGGAAGTCGTTCTGCCAGCTGCACCCGAACTTCTGCGTCCACATCCCCTTCCCGGTGACCCAAGCGCATCCCTAATGCACCCGACCGTGGACCGCGGCCGTGCGGGCCGCAGTCCGCGCGGGCGTCGGTAGGGTGCAGCGCGTGGGCGACCAGGGGGTCATCTCC
>DATDGU010000379.1:0-13533 GCA_036521915.1 Acidimicrobiia bacterium
TACCTGATGATGATGGAGCACGGCGCGGGCGCGTACGCGGCGGCGCTCCACCTCCTCGCCGAGGCCGACCGGCGCCCCACCGTCTACTTCTGCATGGCCGGGAAGGACCGCACCGGCGTCTTCTCGGCGGTGCTCCTCGGCGTGCTCGGCGTGCCCGACGACACCATCGTCGCCGACTACGTGCTCACCCACGAGGTCATCGACGCGATCCACGCCCGCACCCGCGCCGCGCGACCCGACATCGACGACGTCTGGGACCACCTGCCGCCCGAGATGCTGGGCGCGCACGCCACGACGATGACCGACCTCGCCACCCTCGTCCGTGACCGCTTCGGGTCGTGGCGCGGCTACGCGCGCGGCATCGGGGTCGCCGACGCGACGCTCGACGCCCTGCACGCCCAGCTGGTCGTCTGAGCGGCTGCGGTACGGTCGCGGCGATGGCGCGCTTCGGACTGCAGCTCCCGAACTTCACCCTCGGCGGCGGGGACGACGCGATCTTCCCCCGCGTCCTCGAACTCGCCACCGCGGGGGAGGAGGCCGGCTTCTCGTCGCTCTGGGTGATGGACCACCTGTACCAGCTGCCGGCCATGGGCGGGGCCGACCAGCCGATGCTCGAGGCGTACACGCTGCTCGGCGCGCTCGCGGCGCGCACCAGCCGGGCCGAGCTCGGCACGCTCGTCACCGGCGTCACCTACCGGAACCCGGCGCTGCTGGCGAAGGAGCTCACGACACTCGACGTGATCTCGGGCGGGCGCGCCGTGCTCGGCATCGGCGCGGCGTGGCACGACATCGAGCACGTGGCGTTCGGCTACGACTTCCCGTCGGCCGGGGAGCGCCTCGACCGCCTCGAGGAGGCGGTGCAGATCTGCCGGGCCATGTTCACCGAGCCGTCGGTCACGTTCCACGGCCGCTACTACCACGTCGAGGCGCTGCAGAACGTGCCCCGGCCGCTGCGGCCCGGCGGCCCGCCGATCATGATCGGCGGCGGCGGGGAGCGCCGCACCCTGGCGCTCGTGGCGCGCTACGCCGACCGCTGCAACGTGTCCGGTGACCTCGACACCGTCCGCCACAAGCTCGACGTGCTCAGCCAGCACTGCCGCGACGTCAGGCGCGACCCGGCCACGATCACGACGACGCGCCTCGGGTCGCTGTTCCTCGCGCCGTCGCCGAGCGCGGCCGAGGAGACCCGGCGCATGCTGATCGACATGGCGGGCGAGGAGTTCGCCGCCGGCGCCACCATCGGCACGGCCGACGACGTGACCGAGCAGGTCGCGGCCATCCTCGACGCGGGGATCGACGAGCCGATCTTCAACCTGCCCTACGCGCCCGCAGACACGGTCCGCGAGGTCGGCGCGCTGCTCAGCGAGCGGTTCGCGACCGTCGCCGACTAGATCTCGATCTAGATCGCTCGCTCTCGGCCCTCCCAGTAGGGGTCGCGCAACTTGCGCTTGTAGAGCTTGCCGTTCGGGTCGCGGGGCAGCTCGGCGACGAAGTCGATCGAGCGGGGCGTCTTGTACTTCGCCAGCTTGTCCTTCGACCACGTGAGGATCTCGGCCTCGAGCGCGGGCCCCGGCGTCGCGTCGTCGACGGGCTCGACCACCGCCTTGACCTCCTCGCCCCAGTCCTCGTGGGGGATGCCGAACACCGCGACGTCGGCGACCGCGGGGTGCATGATCAGCACCGCCTCGATCTCCGCCGGATAGATGTTGGCGCCGCCCGAGATGATCATGTCGGTCTTGCGGTCGCGGAGGAACAGCCAGCCGTCGTCGTCGAGGTAGCCCACGTCGCCGACCGTGAAGAACTTCCCGCGCCGGCTGCGCTCCGTCTTGTCCTTGTCCTTGTAGTACTCGAAGTTGCCGGTCTGCATGTGCATGCAGACCGTGCCCACCTCGCCCGGCGGCAGCTCGTTGCCCTCGTCGTCGAGGATGACGACCTCCGAGATCGGCCAGGCGCGCCCGACCGTGCCCGGATGCTCGAGCCACTCGGCGGCGTAAACGATCGTGCCGCCGCCCTCGGTCGCGGCGTAGTACTCGTCGATCACCGGGCCCCACCACTCGAGCATGGCCCGCTTCACGTCGGGAGGGCACGGCGCGGCGGCGTGCACCATGTGGCGCAGCGACGACACGTCGTAGCGCGCCTTCACGTCGTCGGGCAGGCCGAGCAGGCGCACGAACTGCGTCGGCACCATGTGCGTGTTCGTGACCCGGTAGCGGTCGATGAGCTCGAGCATCGCCTCGGGCGTCCAGCTGTCCATGAGCACGACGGTGTGCCCGATGTGCAGCGCGCCGCCGGCGAACACGAGGACCGCCGTGTGGTACAGGGGCGAGCCGCAGATGTGCACGTTGTCGTCGAAGGGCTGCAGCCTGAAGAGGAAGAGCATGCCGCCGAAGCTGGCCGCGGCGGTCTCCGGTGCCGTGCCGGTGAGGGGCCGGCGCACGCCCTTCGGCTTCCCGGTCGTGCCCGACGTGTAGTTCATGACCGCGCCGGTCGTGCGGTCCGGCGGTGCGGTCGTCGGCTGGCCGGCCTTCAGCTCGTCGTAGGAGCGGAAGCCGGGGATGTCGCCGCCGACCGCGAGGCTCGTCGCCGCCGGGAAGTCGATCTCGTCGGTCGCGGCGCGCGCCGCGTCCGCGAAGCGAGCGTGGGCGACGAACGCCTTCGCCTCGGAGTCCTGGATGATGTACGCGATCTCGGGGCCGACGAGGTGCCAGTTGATGGGGACGAGGTAGAAGCCGGCCTGGAGCGCCGCGAGGTAGAGCTCGAAGACCTCCGCGGAGTTCGGCAGCAGCATGGCGACCGCGTCGCCGGCGCGCAGCCCCGCCTCACGCAGCCCGTGCACGACCTGGTTGGCGGCGCCGTCGAGCTGGGCGGCGCTCACCTCGCGTCCCTCAGGCGTCACGAGGGCGAGATGGTCGGGGCGGGCCGCGGCGATGGCCCAGAACCCGAGGGGGGGCGCGGCGGTATCGGTGCTGCTCACAGGGACTCCAGTCAACCGGACGGGACGGGCGCGGCGGCCTGCTCGGCGAGGCGCTTCGCCCAGCGATAGTCGGGCTTGCCGACGGGGGTGCGGGGGATGTCGTCGGTCAGCTCGAGCTGGCGGGGGACCTTGTAGCCGGCGAGCGTGGTCCGACAGAAGGCCTGCAGCGTCTCGAGCGTCGGGCGCACCTCGCCGCGGGGCGTGACGATGGCCGCGATCCGTTCGACCAGCCGCTCGTCGGGCACGCCGACGACCACGGCGTCGAAGACGTCCGGGTGTGCCTTCAGCGCGGCCTCCACCTCCTCGGGGTAGACCTTCTCCCCGCCGGTGTTGATGCACACCGACCCGCGCCCGAGCAGGTGCAGGGTGCCGTCGGCCTCGATGGTCGCCGAGTCGCCGGGCACCACCCAGCGGACTCCGTCGGCGTCGGTGACGAACGTCGCCGCGGTCTTCTCCTCGTCCTTGTAGTAGCCGAGCGGGATGTGGCCCCGGCGGGCGAGGCGGCCCACCGTGCCCGACCCGGGCTCGACGCGGCGGCCGTCGTCGTCGAGGACCGTCACCCAGTCGCGGATCGTGAAGGAAGGGCCCGCGGCCGGGCGGTCGAAGTCGAGCACGGTGCCGGCCGCGCCGGTCTCCGACGCGCCGAACGAGTCGGTGACGAGCACGCCGGGCAGACGTGCCCGCAGCTCCTCCTTCACCGCTTTCGAGAGGATGGCACCGCCCGACCCGATCGCGGCCAGCGCGGACAGGTCGTAGTGCGCGCCGGGCGCGGCGAGCGCGTCGGCGAGGGGACGGGCCATCGCGTCGCCGACGACCATGATCGATGCGGCGTGCTCCCGCTCCGCGAGGCGCAGCACGGCCGCCCCGTCGTAGTGGTGGTCGCAGTTGAGGACCGAGGTGTTACCGCCATAGAAGGTGATGAACGTCACCCACTGCCCGCCGCCGTGCATCATGGGCGCGTTGACGACGCCGATCGTCGGCTCGGCCGACACCCGGGTGGCCAGCTCCGCGGGCGTGGTGATCGGCTTCTGGGCGAAGCCGCCGCCGCCGAGAGCGGCGAAGAAGATGTCCTCGGCCCGCCACATCACGCCCTTCGGCGAGCCCGTCGTGCCGCCCGTATAGAGAAGGTACGGATCGTCGGCCGAGCGGGGCCCGAAGTCGCGGGCCGGGCTCACGGCCGCGAGCGCCGCCTCGTAGTCGGCGGCGCCGAGCGCGGCCACCGCCTCGCGCTCGTCGGCGCCGTCGTCGATCACCACGACGTGGCGGAGGGCCGGCGCCGCCTCGCGGGCCTCGACGAGCATCGGCGCGAACGACGCCTCAGCGAGCACGGCGACCGAGTCGGAGTTCTCGAGGAGGTAGGCGAGCTCGCTCGCCACGTACCGGTAGTTGACGTTCACGACGGCGGCGCGGGCCTTGTAGATGCCCAGCTCGGCCTCGAGCCACTCGGCGCGGTTCCAGGAAAGCACCGCGACGTGATCCCCCGGCGCGACACTTGCGGCCTCGAGGTGGTGCGCGACCCGGTTCGCCCGCTCGTCGAGCTCGCGGTAGGTCCGACGTGCCCGGCCGGCGACCAGCGCCAGCCGCTCGGGGACCTGGTCCACGACGATCTCGAAGAGGTCGGCGAGGTTGAACTCCATCGGTGCCGCAGTAGAACATGTTCTCGTTCCGGCCGGCAAGGCGTCACGACGGGGGACCGCCCATGGGAACCGACGTGGACACCGCCGAGCTGCTCGCCGGACGGGTGGCCATCGTGTCCGGCGTCGGCCCCGGGCTCGGACGCGCCATCGCCCTCGCGCTCGCCCGCGCCGGCGCCGACGTCGGGCTCGGCGCCCGCCGGGCCGCGTCACTCGAGCACGTCGCCGCGGAGATCGAGGACCTCGGACGCCGCAGCTGCGCGGTCCCCACCGACGTCACCGACCCCGACCAGTGCCGCCGCCTCGCGGACACCGTCGCGTTAGAGCTGGGACGCCTCGACTCGCTCGTCAACAACGCGTTCACCGAGGAGGACTGGCACGAGCCCTTCGACGGGTTCGACCCGGCTCGATGGCGGGCGCCGATGGCCGTCAACTGCCTCGGCTCACTGACCCTCACCCAGGCCGCGCTCCCGCACCTACGCGCCCGGGGCGGCGCCGTCGTGATGATCAGCACGCTGTCGGTGAAGAACCCGATCCCGCTCCTCGCCGGCTACGCCGCGTCGAAGCGCGCGCTGACGGACGCGTCGCGGGTCCTCGCCGACGAGCTCGGCCCGGACAACATCCGCGTCAACTGCGTCGCGCCCGGCCACATCGCCGGCCCCGTCCTCGACGAGTACCTCGCGTGGAGCGCCGAACGGCGCCACGTGTCGCCGGCGACGATCGAGGCGGAGATCGCCGCCCAGAACGCTCTGCCCCGCATCGCCACCCCCGAGGAGATCGCGAGGACAGTGGTCTTCTTCGCCAGCGACCTGGCCCGTGGGGTCACCGGCCAGAGCCTCGACGTGAACTGCGGTCGCACGCTCAGCTGATGCTCCTCAGCGGCCAAGTGGCCATCGTCGGCGGTCTCAGCGGTCTCGGCGGCGCGGTGGCGCGCGCCCTCGGGCGCGAGGGGGCCGCGGTCGTGCTCGGCGACCCGAGCGAGGCGGCCTTGGCGATGATCAAGCAGGAGGTTGTCGACGGCGGCGGCGTGGTCCGCACCGTGACGACCGAGCTCGCGGACGAGGGCGATGGCGCGCGCCTCGTGCAGGCCGCGCTCGACGCGTTCGGGCAGCTCGACGTCCTGGTCAGCAACCCGCGCGGCGTCGATGTCCCGGAGCCGTTCGCGGCCGCCGATCTCGACCGCTGGCGCCGCGAGCTCGACACGACGCTGTTCGGCTCGCTCCAGCTCGCCCGGGCCGCCATCCCGCCGATGCGCGTCGCCGACCGCGGCTCGATCGTGTTCGTGAGCGCCGGCGTGCTGCGCGAGCCGGCCGTCCAGCAGGGGGCCCGCGCCGCCGCCTACGGCGCCCTCCTCACGGCCTCGCAGGTCCTGGCGCGCGAGCTCGGCCCGGCCGGCATCCGCGTGAACACGATCGTGCCCCGGCCCGCCGTCGGGGCCTCGACCGTGGGCGAACCGGCGGGTGACCCGGCGGCCGACGCGGTGGTCTTCCTGGCGTCCGAACTGGCGGCGGTCGTGACGGGCCAGTCCCTGGACGTCCGCACGACGACGCCCAGCTAAGGCCCCGCCCCGCCGGCCGGGCCTGTCGGCCCCTACGACTACGAGGCCGGCGACGACACCGGCGTCGTGTTTGGCGCGCAGACGAACCCGTTCGGGAAGTCGGTCCCTGTCGACCTCTACGACATCCAGTACTCGCCGCGGTTCGCGTAACGTGCCCCAGTTCCTCCAGAGCACGCCCCCGAATGGCTCCAGCAGCAGCCTCAGCATCAGCGCGTTCCGCGCGATCTACATGGAGGACGTGTACGCCGGCTGCAGCAACTCGTGCGGCGTCGACTTCGCACCGGCCCCTGGAACACGAGCGCCATCGGCTCGAGCAACCAGAAGGCGCAGGCGATGACCGCCTGGGTGTTTCCCACTGGCATGCTGCCCGCCAGCCGGCGCGGCAACCCCGAGGCGATCGGCCAGAACAGTTACGTCCAGCTGGTGCAGTAAGGCCCGTCGCTGAGCCTCGGCGGGTCGGCAGCCGCCGTCCGGGTACGCTGCGCACGACGAGGAGGCGCGCCGTGTCCCGACTCGACCTGCCCGAAGGCGACCAGCCCGAGATCGTGAAGGTCTGGAGCCTGCGCCCCGAGATGGGCGAGGCCGTCCAGGCGCTCTCCTACGCCGTCTACTCGAAGAGTGCGCTGCCGGCGCGTGTCCGCGAGGCGGCGCGGATGCGGATCGCGCACGTCAACGACTGCGCGGTCTGCCGCGGCTGGCGCATCCCGGCGCTCGCCGAGCAGGGCGTCGATGAGGAGCTCTACGCCCACGTCGAGGAGCCCGACGACGGCGACTACTCCGAGCAGGAGCGCCTCGCCATCGAGTACGCCGAGGGGTTCGCGCTGAACCACCGCTCGCTCGACGACGCGTTTTTCGAGCGGATGCGGACCCAGTTCAGCGACCCCGAGATCCTCGACCTCACGATCTGCATCGGCGAGTGGCTCGCCTTCGGCCGCCTCACGATGGTGCTCGACCTCGACGAGGCGTGCGCCGTGCGACCCCGCGCGTCCGTGTGACCACCGCCACCGCCGACCTCTTCGACCTCGACCTCTTCGCGGACGGCCCGCCGCACGAGCTGTTCCGCCGGCTGCGGACCGACACGCCGGTCTGCTATCTGCCCGAGCCGCACGGCCCCGGCTACTGGGGCGTCTTCGACTATGAGCACGTCGTCGAGGTGTCGCGCCATCCCCTGCAGTACGGGTCGAACCCCAACACGATGATCGAGGACCCCGACGAGGGGGATGGTGGCGCCGGCGCGCTGATGCTCAACCAGGACCCGCCGCGCCACACGCAGCTCCGCAAGCTCGTCAACCGCGGGTTCACGCCCCGTCAGGTGGCCACGCTCGAGCCGCGGGTCGTGGCGATCATCGACCGGATCCTCGACCGGGCCGCGGCGCAGGGCCGCTTCGACCTCGTCCAGGACGTCGCGGTGGAGCTGCCCCTCCAGGTCATCGCCGAGCTCGTTGGCGTCCCCGACGAGGAGCGCCACCAGGTGTTCGCCTGGACCGAGCAGATGATGAGCCTCGACGACCCCGAGCTCGGGGGGACCACCGCCGACGCGCGCGCCGCGATGGCCGACATGTTCGCCTACGCCGACCGCCTCGCCGCGTCACGCGCCGGTGGCGACGGCACGAACCTGCTGGGCGTGCTGCTCGCCGCCGAAGTCGACGGCGAGCGGCTGAGCCCCCTCGACGTCGACCTGTTCTTCATGCTGCTGATGAACGCCGGCAGCGAGACGACCCGCAACCTCATCACCGGCGGGATGCTCACCCTCTTCGACCATCCCGACGAGCGGGCCCAGCTCGCGGCCGACCCGGCGCTCCTGCCCGGCGCGATCGAGGAGATGCTGCGCTGGGTCACCCCGGTGCTGCACTTCCGGCGCACCGCCCGCGAGGACGCGACGCTGGGCGACCAGCCGATCCGGGCCGGCGACAAGGTGGCGATTTGGTACGTGTCCGCCAACCGCGACCCCGCGGCGTTCGCCGAGCCGGACCGCTTCGACGTGACCCGCAGCCCGAACGAGCACCTGTCGTTCGGCGCGGGCGGTCCGCATTTCTGCCTCGGGGCGGGCCTGGCGCGCCTCGAGTCGCGCCTCCTGCTCGGCGCGCTCCTCGAGCGGTTCCCGACGCTGCGCGCCGACGGGCCGATTCAGCGGCTGCGGTCGAACTTCCTGAACGGCATCAAGGCGATGCCGGTGACGGTGGCCTGAACACCTCGCCGGCGACCGACCGCGGCCCCCGGTAGAGCAGCCAGAAGCGGCGCCGCGCGAATCGCCACTCGCCACGGTCGCGCACGATCCGGTCCTCATACCAGCCGACGAGCTCCTGTCCGGTGCCCGTCCTGGTCCGCTGGACCTCGCGGACGTACCAGCGGCCGACCGCCGCGTCGCCGTCCCCGTCGATCCAGCCGAAGAGCAGCTCCGGCACGCACAGCTCGAACTCGGCGCGGCCCGTCGCGAACCGCCGGGTGATCGCGTCGATGCCGACGACGGGTGCCTCGCCGGCCAGGTGCCACTCGCCGTCGCCTCGCCAACACGCAGCCCACGCGTCGACGTCCCCGCGTGCGACCGCGTCGCAGAAGCGTGCCGCCAGCGCGCGCCCGGCCCGATCGGCGTCCATGCGCCGATGCTACGGTCCGGCGATGCCCGCCCTCGCCGGTCGGGTCGCCGTCGTCACCGGCGCCGACCAGCCACTCGGGCGCGGTCTCGCGCTCGCCCTCGGCACGGCGGGCGCCGCGGTCGGGCTGGTCGGCGCGGCACGCGCGCTCGCCGCGGTCACCGCCGAGCTCGACGCCCGCGGCGCCCGCGCTACCGCGGTCGACACCGCGCTCAGCGATGCGGCCGGGGTCACCACCGCGTTCGCGACGGTGGCCGACGAGCTCGGCGCCCCGGTGTGTGTCGTCGTCCACACGGCGATGGAGCCCGCCGCGTTCGACCCGATGCCCTTCGAGGAGGTCGACGACGACCGCTTCGACGCCATCTGGGAGGGCACGATGCACGCCGCGCTGGCCGTGCTCCAAGCCTCGTTCGCGCAGATGCGCGGCCGCGGCGGCCAGATCCTTCTCGTCACCCCGACCGTGGGCATGTCGGGCGTGCCCGGCCTGGCCCCCTACGCCGCCGCGCTCGAGGGTCAGCGGCTGCTCGCCAAGTCGGCGGCGCGCCAGTGGGGACCCGACGGGATCCGGGTGAACTGCCTCGCCCCCGCGCCCGAGCAGGTCCCCATCGGCGTGCGCAGCGTCGACGTGTCGCTGGCGCCCGCCGCGCTCGGCGGTCCCGGTGACGCAGAGCACGATCTCGGGCCGGTGGCCGTGTTCCTCGCCGGCGACGACGCCCACTTCGTGACCGGCGCGACGATCGGCGTGGACGGCGGCGTCTGGATGGCGCCGTGACCGCTCCGCTGGCCGGCCGCACCGCCGTCGTGACCGGCGCCGGTCAGGGCGTGGGGGAGGGGATCGCGGCCGCGCTCGCCACCCGGGGCGCGAACGTCGTGGTGGCGGCGCGGCGGGCCGAGACGGGCGAGCCCGCCGCGGCGGCGATCCGCGACCGCGGCGGCGAGGCCTGCTGCCTCGTCACCGACGTCACGCGGGGCGGGGACGTCCAGCGCTGCGTCACCGAGACGGTCGCCCGCTACGGCGCGCTCGAGATCATGGTGCACAACGCCTTCCACGGCGGCCGACCGCACCGCCTCGAGGACGTCGACGACGCACTCTGGGCGACGAACTCACGCACCGCCGTGTGGGGCTCCTACTACTGCGCGCGCTTCGCCGCGCCGCACCTCCGAGCCGCGGGCACGCGCGGCCGGCTGCTGCTCGTCACGTCGCCGGCCGGCGTCGAGGGCAGCGTGAACCTCCCGATCTACTCGCCGGTCAAGGCGGCCCAGCGGGCCCTCGCGAAGAGCCTCGCCCGCGAGTGGGGGCGACACGGCGTGACCGTCAACTGCGTCGCGCCGGTCGCCGAGACGCCCGCCCTCACCACGGCGTTCGCGGCCAACCCTGTCCTGCGCGAGCGCCTCGAGGCCCGCACGGCGCTCGGACGCGTCGGCGACGCCGAGCGTGACATCGGGGCCGTCGCGGCGTTCCTCGCCGGCGACGACGGCGGCTACATCACCGGGCAGACCGTCGTATGCGACGGCGGCAGCTTCATGGGACTGTGATGTCCTGGCTCCCCGAGCTCGCGCCGGGCGACACCGGCCTCGACCGGGTCTTCGGCCTTCGCCCCGACCTCTACGACGCGTTCCGCGCGTTCTACGCCCTGTTCTGGACGCGCGGGCTGCTCGACCCCGTCGTCCTGGAGCTGTGCCGGGTCCGTGTCGCGCAGCTCCTCGGCTGCGCCACCGAGCAGGCGGTCCGCTACGCGCCCGCCCGGGACGCCGGCCTCACCGAGGCGCAGCTCGCTGCGTTGCCCCGATGGCCCGACGACCCCCGGTTCACCGACGCCCAGCGCGCCGCGCTCGCCTTCGCCGAGCAGTTCGTCCTCGACCCCCACGGCGTCGACCACGGACTGCGCGACGCGGTCATCGACCACCTCGAGCTCGCCGGCCTCGTCGCGCTCTGTGAGGCGCTCGCCCTCTTCGACGGGTTCTGCCGCTTCCGCACCGTGCTCGCGGTCGACGGGCCGTCGACTCCCACGCTCGTCGCCGCGCCGAGCGCCGACGGACCGCTCCCGTGACCCCCACGCCGCGGCACCCGATCCAGGGCAACGTGCTCGGCACCCAGCCCGAGTCCCTCGCGGCGTTCGACCGCCTCTACGGGCTGCTCTGGAGCCACGGGCTCGTCGACCACACGGCGAAGGAGCTGGCCCGTCTGCGCAACGCCCGCATCACCGACTGCGGCTACTGACGCAACATCCGCTTCGCGGTCGCGAAGGACGAAGGCCTGACCGAGGACCGAGTGGCGCTCATCGCCGATGGCTACGAGACGTCGGCGCTGACCGCGCGGGAGCAGGCGGTGCTGCGCTACGTCGACACGATCCTCACCGACCCGCATGCGCTGAGGGATGCGCAGCGCGACGAGCTGCTCGCGCACTTCGGCCCGGCGGAGCTCGTAGAGCTCACGGCCGGGGTGGCGCTGTTCCTCGGGTTCTCGAAGATCGCGGTCGCCCTCGGCCCGCCGCCCGACATGCCGACGATGGTCGTGCCGACGCCCGACTGGGACCCGAGCGCCTGACCTCAGGCGTCGCCGGCGAGGTCGGCACGCACCGCGCGGCGCAGCACCTTCCCCGTCGGCGTGTGCGGGAGCTCGTCGCGCACGACGACGAGCTCGGGTGTCTTCAGCGAGCCGACGCGCTCGCGCACGAAGGTGCGCAGCTCATACTCGTCGAGGGCGGCCCCGGCGCGCAGGACGACCATGGCGCCGATCCGCTCTCCCCACTCGGGGTCGGGCACGCCGACCACCGCGGCGCCCGCGACGGCCGGGTGGCGCAGCAGCGTGTCCTCGACCTCGGCGGGCGACACGTTCTCGCCGCCGCGGATGATGACGTCGTCGCCTCGCCCTTCGACGTACACGTAGCCGTCCGCGTCGACGGAGCCCCGGTCGCCGGTGTGCAGCCAGCCGTCTGCGTCACGCTGGGACTCGGTGTCGAGGTAGTCGCCCGCGACCTGGTCGCCGCGCACCCAGATCTCGCCGTCGACGACCCGGACCTCGACGCCGGGCACGGGGCGCCCGACCGACGCGAGCCGCGCCCGCTCGGCGGGGTCGTCGCTGGCGTGGGCCCGCCGGTGGTCGTCCGGCCCGAGCAGGCAGACCGTGCTGCTCGTCTCGGTGAGGCCGTACGCGTTGACGAACTCGGTGTCGGGGAAGAGGGCCAGCGCCTGCTCGAGCACGGGCGCGGGCATCCGCGAGCCGCCGTAGGCGAGGTGGCGCAGGGTCGGCACGCGGGCGTTGGCGTCCTCGGCCATGACCGCCACGATCCGGGCGAGCATGGTCGGGACCACGAAGGCGTGCGTCACCGCCTCGCGCCGTGCGAGCGCGAGCCAGTCGTGGGGGTCGAACCGGGGGAGCGGCATGACGCGCCGGCCGGCGTACGTCGAGGACAGCACGGCGGCGACCCCGGCGATGTGGAAGGGCGGCACGGAGACGAGGACCGCCTCATGGTCTTCGGCCGCGGCGAACTCCACGGTGTTGAACACGTACGCGGTCAGCTGGTCGTGCGCGAGCTGAGCGACCTTCGGCGCGGCGCTCGTCCCGCTCGTGAAGAGCAGCACCGCCGGAGTGAGCGGCTCGTCGGCGAACGCCCGGCCCGCGTCGGCCGGCAGGTCGACCCACGCGGGCTCGGCGACGACCGCCGGCGCCAGCCGGTCGAGGAGCGACCGGCGCGCCTCGTCGGGCAGCCGGTAGTTCAGCGGCGCGTACGACACGCCCGCCCAGGCGGCGCCGAAGAGCGCGACGGATACGAGCGGCGCCGTCTCGCTCAGCAGCGCGACCGTGCGGGGCGCCGCAGCGAGATGGGCCGCCACGCCCGTCGCGGCGTCGCGCAGCCCGGCGTAGGTGACCCCGCCGTCGCGGGGCCCGAACGCGACGCGGCCGCCGAGGCCGTCGGCGGCCATCTCGAGGATCATGGCGATGTTCACGCGAGCGACTCCGCGATCTCCAGGCACCGCGAGCGGAGCCGATCGCGGGGGACGACCTCGTCGACGAGTCCCCAACCGAGCGCCGCCGGGGCCGAGATCGTACCGTCGTGCAGCAGCAGCGCGAGCGTCCGGTGCCGCCCGACGCGCTGCGGCAGCGACACGGTCCCACCGGCGCCGGGCACGAGGCCGAGACCGAGCTCGGGGAGGCCGACGCGGGTGTCGTCGGCCGCGACGACGCGACGGGCGAACGCCGGCAGCTCGATGCCCGCCCCGAGGCACGCGCCGTGGAGGCCGACGACGAGCGCGTCGCGCCGCGCCGCGACCTGGCCCGCGAGGGAGCGGGTCAGGCGCACCAGGTGGGCCCGCGCCGGGTCGGGGAACGTGCCGAACTCGTCGAGGTCGCCGCCCGAGCAGAACGACGGGCCCTCGCCGAGGAGCACGACCGGGCCGGCAGCACCGTCGAGCGCGGCGTGCAGCTCGTCGCGCATCGCGACGTCGAGGGCGTTGTGCCGGTCGGCGCGGACGAGCGTGAGCTCGGTCACGCGGCCGTGCCGGGCGACGCGCACCCGCGGGCCCGGGTCGCGTGCCGGGCGGCTCACGGCCCGCGCCGCGCGCCAGCGCAGGAACTCCTCGCTGCCCTGGAGCATCGAGTACGTGGCCGATTCGCGGACGAGGCCGTCCCACGTCGTCGCGGGTGGCGTGCGCAGCAGCAGCGCGGCGGCGCTGGCCGCGACGGGTGCCCGCGCGAAGCCGCCGACGACCGCCTCCGGGCGGTCGCCCTCGAGGACGACGTCGAGCGCGGCGGCGACGTCGGGCCCAACC
>DATDGU010000380.1:0-2573 GCA_036521915.1 Acidimicrobiia bacterium
TCTCGTGTGAACCGATGGCCGCCACGACTCTCGAGTCGTGCGTGAGCCGTCGGTTATCTAAGCCAGCTGTGCGCGGCTCGGAGACGGTCTAGGAGTGAGCGCGGCGTTCAAGAAGGCTCCGCCAATTCACCAGTGGGAGCATGCATACCGCTCCGAGCAACGCCACCTGCAGGGCGATCGACCACGGTGAGCCGAAGAGCCGGCCCAGGACGTCTCCGAGTTGGCGATCGGCGATCACCGCCACACTGACGTAGATCGAGTAGCTGACCAACCGCCCCACGAAGAAGGCCAGCGTGAGGAGCAGAAGGTTGAGTTCGAGGAGCCCGGCCGCGAGGAAGAGCTGGGCCGAAGGCAACGGTGACACGACGAAGACGGCGAACATGGCGATGGCGCCACGTGGGCGGCGCTCCAGCATGGAGTGGGCATCCTCGAGGTTGCTCTTCATTCGCCGAGGCAGACGGCCGGAGAAGTGGCGTGCGCCCAGTGCCAGCAGGTACCGACCACAGGACGCAGCGATGGCACCGACGAGGACCAGACCCACCGGATTGAGGTGCCAGTGGAGCCGGGTGAACACGAGAACCGCCCACGTTGGCGGCCCGAAGGCCGGGAGAAGATTGATGCCAAAAACAATGGCGAAGAGTGCCAAGTACGGCATGACCTGACGCTATTAGACCGGCGAACCGTCCGGGTTCCGGTCGGATGACCGCCGATCCGACTGGTCGAAAATTCGACGAATCGACGTGCGCCATCGCTTCGGCAATTTCGATGCTGCGTGATGCGAGAATCGCATTCTCGCTCCCAACTTCATCCCAACAATTGGGTCCTAACGCGTCCCATCCGGTCTCGGTGCGTCTCAACCCCGAAATCGCACGGGCAACGTGAGCAGCAAAATGGCACGCTCAGGTACGTGCCGGGACGCTGCGAGATTTGGCAGATCTCCCTGATAATGCTGAGGTCGCTGGTTCGATTCCAGCTAGTGCCCTGACCTGAATCCTTCGCGTCCACCACTTCTCAGCTGGGGTCGCGCAGACTCGGGTCATGTCCAAACCAGTCAAGGTCCGAAGACTCACCGACGCTGAAGGCCGCCAGCTCCAGCGGATCGTGCGGCGCGGTGGGGGAAAGAGCGACACCTCGGTCGTGAAATGGCGCCGTGCCCTCGTTGTCCTGGCCTCGGCCGGCGGCAACGAGGTCGCGGTGATCGCCCGCATGGTCCAGACCTCTCCGGACCGTGTCCGCGAAATGATCCATCGGTTCAACGAGCTGGGGATGACCTCTTTGGACCCCGCGTGGGCGGGTGGCCGGCCCCGCCGGATCACGACGACTGATCGCGAGCTCATCGTCTCGTCGGCCACGGCTCGCCCCGAGTCTCTCGGACAGCCCTTCACCCGCTGGAGCGTCCGCAAACTCCAGGGCTATCTGGCCACCAAGCGCGGCAAGCGCATCGTTATCTCGACCGAGCGGCTGCGTCAGATCCTCGCCGAAGAGCACATCACCTTCCAGGCCACCAAGACCTGGAAGGAGTCGCCCGATCCCTTGCGCGAGGAGAAGCTGGCGCGCATCGAGCACCTGCTCGAGCACGAACGAGACCGCACCTTCGCCTTCGACGAGTTCGGCCCGCTCGCCGTCAAGCCCGAGGGTGGCTCGGCTTGGGCGCCGCGCCGGAAACCGCAGCGCCTGCGGGCGAACTACCACAAGCCCCACGGCACCCGGCAGCTCTTCAGTTGGTACTCCCTCGGCGACGACCGGCTCTTCGGGCGCATCGAGGCCCACAAGGGCGCCGCCCCCACCCTGCGCGCCCTCCAGGCCATCCGGGCCCTGCGTCCCGACGACGAACCGGTCTACGTGATCTTGGACAACTTGAACCACCACCGTGGGCCCGATGTCCGGCGCTGGTGCGCCGACAACGGCGTCGAGCTGTGCTTCACCCCGACGTATGCCTCATGGGCCAACCCCATCGAGGCGCATTTCGGGCCCCTGCGCCAGTTCACCATCGCCAACAGCGACCACCCCGACCATCGCTCCTTGGCCAAGGCCATCCGCGCCTACCTGCGTTGGCGCAACGCGCACACCAAGGATCCCGAGCTGCTCGCCCTCGAGCGCAAACGCCGGGCCCAGATCCGAGGTGAGGCCCAGCGACGCTGGGGCCAGCCCAAACGCAGCGCCGCGTGATCAGCCAAGCGCGCGAACCTTTGTGGTCAGGGCACTAGACGCAAACCGCAGCTGTCCGCTGGTATTCGCCGTTGCGCCCTGTTTGTCGTTGCGTGTTGCACGAAACGGGTCCGATTCGACCCGTTGCACGCTGTTGCACGACGCCGGTCGAAGTTCTCAGCTACGGCCTCGCCGACCAAACATATGTGGCCGGCACCGGAGTCGGATCAAGCATCTGGCTGCGACAGCGCAAGCCTGGCGAGACGGGCCTCTACCTCGGGATCGTGTGCGACACCAACCAAGCCGTTGACGCCGCCTATGCGGCCGCGATCAGCGCCGGTGGCATCGACGAAGGCCAGCCAGCCGACCGCACATACTTCGCCCCCGGCTACTACGCCGCTAATGTCGCCGACTTCGACGGCAAC
>DATDGU010000381.1:0-5913 GCA_036521915.1 Acidimicrobiia bacterium
GAGCGGCGAGTACGCCATGGTCGAGGCCGCGGCGGCGAACGGCTGGCTCGACGGCGACGCCGTCCAGCGCGAGCACCTGACCGCGATCAAGCGGGCGGGCGCCGACTTCATCCTGACGTACGCGGCGCGGCGAGTGGCCGAAGCCCGACGGTGAGCGAGGAGCTGTGGGCCCGCGCCGTGGCCCGCATCCCCGGTGGGGTGAACTCGCCGGTCCGGTCCTTCGCCAGCGTCGGCGGCGATCCCTTCTTCGTCGCTCGGGGTGAGGGCGCGTACCTCGTCGACGCCGACGGGCGCCGCTACCTCGACTACGTCCAGTCGTGGGGCGCGTCGATCCTCGGGCACGCGAACCCGGTGATCGTCGACGCGGTCCAGCGCGCCGCCGCCGACGGCACCTCCTACGGCGCGTCGACGCCCCGCGAGGTCGAGCTCGCCGAGGTGGTCGCGGCGCGGGTGCCGTCCGTCGAGCAGCTCCGCCTCGTGTCGTCGGGGACCGAGGCGGCGATGACCGCGGTGCGCCTGGCGCGCGGGGCGACCGGCCGGGCGAAGATCCTGAAGTTCGCCGGCGGCTACCACGGCCATCTCGACGCCCTGCTCGTCGCGGCGGGGAGCGGCGTCGCCACGCTCGGGCTGCCTGGCTCGGCGGGCGTGACCGCGGGGACGGTCGCCGACACGATCGTCGCCCCCTACAACGACGAGGACGCGCTCGACACGGTGTTCGCCGAGCACGGCGCCGAGCTCGCGGCGGTGCTCGTCGAGCCGGTCGCCGCCAACATGGGACTCGTCCCGCCCGAGCCGGGGTTCCTCGCCGGGCTGCGGCGCCGCTGCGACGCCGCGGGCGCGCTGCTCGTCTTCGACGAGGTGATCACTGGGTTCCGCGTCGGGCCCGCCGGCGCCCAGGGCCGCGTGGGCCTCGCACCCGACCTCACGCTGTTCGGCAAGGTGCTCGGCGGCGGGCTGCCGCTCGCCGCGCTCGGCGGGCCGGCCGCGCTGCTCGGCCAGCTCGCGCCGCTCGGCCCCGTCTACCAGGCCGGCACCCTGTCCGGAAACCCCCTCGCCACCGCCGCCGGCCTCGCCGCGCTCGCGCAGCTCGACGCCGCCGCGTACGAGCGGCTCGAGGCGACCGCGGCGCGTCTCGCCACCGGGGTGCGCGACGCGGTGGCCGCGACGGGCCTCGCCGTGCAGACCCCGCGGGCCTGGACGCTGTGCGGCCTGTTCTTCGCGGACGCGCCCGTCCTGTCGTACGCCGCCGCGCAGGGAGCGGACGGGAAGCGCTACGCCCGCTTCTTCCAGGCGATGCTGGCCCGCGGGGTGTTCCTGCCGCCGAGCCCGTTCGAATCGTGGTTCCCGAGCCTCGCCCACGGCGACGCCGAGGTCGACGCCACGGTGGCGGCGGCCGGCGAGGCCGCGGCGGAGGTGGCCGGCGCGGGCTAGCGGTGCTCGTCGTCGCTGGCGCGGCGACGGACGCGGTCCATGAAGAAGAGCGCGAAGGCGATCCCCGCGCACATGAGTGCGAAGGCGATGAACGCCACGCCGCCCGACCCGTTGTGCGGACCACCACCCGCGTCGACCACCTGCTGCGCGCCCGCCGGCGCGGCGAGCACCGCGACGGCTGCCGCGGTCAGGATGGCAGTGGCGAGGCTGCGTAGCGACATGACGGTTCTCCTCAGCCGACCGGCTCCGGGACGCGCTCCTCGGCGCGGCCCGCGGGCCCGATCTCTCCGGCGGCCTGCTGCTTCGCCTTCTCGGCGGCCCGCTCGTCCTTCTCCCGCCAGTGCAGGGCGAGGAGCCCGAGCACGAACAGGATCGACGAGCAGACCAGCGCGACGAACGGCGGGAAGCGCAGCGAGCCGTAGTTGTACTCCATGATCACGAAGCCGTTCTTCGGCGACGAGGTGTCGCACACCGGGGTGGGGGGCGGCAGGCCGAACGGCTGGTTGACCGGCACCACCGCGCAGTACTGCACGACGGCGTAGAGCTTCGAGTGGCTGGCCTGCCACGAGAGCAGCATGGGTGTGCTGCCGCCGACCTCGTAGTAGTTCGTCTCCGTGTAGTCGGTGGCCGCGCTGAACTGCGCGTACTGGTTGGCGTCGGGCGCCAGCGGGATGTTCGGCACCGGGGTGGCGGTGACGAGGCGGGCGTCGGCGGCGGCCTTCAGCACCTGGGCGGGCTGCGTCGGAACCTTCGTCCCGTCTTTCTTGATGTGCTGGATCTCCGGTGGCAGCGACGGGTCGTCCAGGGTGTGGACGACCTTCTTGACCGACCAGGCCGGGGTCGTGCCCTTCAGCGTGTTGAGCGGCGAGGCCGTGAACAGCCACATCGTGGTGAGCAGCACCATGAACCCGGCGAGGGCGGTGAACGCGATCAGGAAGCCGAGGCGGGCGCCCAGGTTCGTGCCGAGCAGCAGGTAGATGGACCCGCAGAACAGCCCGACGGCGGCCGCGACGGTGAGGATCCCGAGGATCGTCGGGTACCAGATCCCGCTCGGCGGCGGGGGCGTGGTCTGGGCGAGGATGAACGGCACGGCGGGCTCCCCGGGGCTCCTACAGGCCCCGCTCGTAGTCGACGATCTCGGCGATCTGCGCGGGGGTGAGGAGGTTGCCGAAGTGCGGCATCCGCCCCGACGAGATCCCGCGGATCCCGTACTGCTGCTGGGCGGGCACGCCCTGGGTCACCCACGTGATCTGCTCGGTGCGCCCGACGCCGGCCGGGAACTGGATCAGGCTCCGGCCGTTGTTGAGCTGCGGCCCGTACGCGCCACACGCGATCTCGAGCGGCGGCGCGCCGGCCGACGCGTTGCACGGCTGGGCCTGGCTCGTCTTCGTCGGATCGAAGAACGACCAGTTCTGGGTGTGACAGCGGGCGCAGTTGACCCGGAAGAGGACGGCGCCGTCGCTCAGCCCCTGGACCTGGGTGTTGTTCGCCTGCGCCGACGACAGCGCGGCTTGCGCCTGGGCCACCTGGACCTGCTCGGCGGCGATCGTCGCGGCCGGCAGGTTCTGCGCCTCCCCCGTCGTCAGCGCCTGCTGGACCGACGTCAGGTTCCCCTGGGCCGAGGTGACGTATTCCTGCGCTTGGGCCTTGTAGGCGCCGATCGCGGCGGTCGCCTCCTTCTGCGCCTGCTTCAGGGGGATCTGGATGCTCTGCAAGAAGTTGACGAGGTCCTGGATCCCTTGGTCGCCGAGCACCCCCTTCCCGCTCGCCACTCCCCAGGCGGGCATGGGTGTGCCCGGCCTCCCGTAGGTGATGACGTCGCTCAGCTGCGACGTGTCGAAGCGGTAGAGCACGTTGTTGAGCTGCGGGGCCACCCACACCACCTGCTCGGGCAGGCACTCCGGGACGTTCGGGTTGCTCTGGTTCTGCTTCAGCTGGCAGATGTCCGCCTCGGGCTGGAGCGTGAACGTCGTCGAGCCGCCCTCCCCGTGCACGCCGTGGCAGTTGGCGCAGAGCAGCGACGTGGTGGCGTCGTAGTACGGGCTCTGGTTGTTGGCGAAGAGGGTCGCGCCCCGGACGATCGACTGCTTCAGGAACGTGTCGTTCGCCTTCGCCTGGCGCTGGGGCTCGACCAGGAAGTAGATGGGCAGGGCGACGGCGAGGACGATCGTGAACAGCAGCGCCCAGCCGAGCACGCGCTCGAGCTTGCGGCCCTCGAGGACGGCGTCGGGCATCCCCGGCGCGAGGTTGACCGGCGGCCGGGGTTCGGGGTTCCGCCGGAGGCTGAAGACCCGGTAGAGGATGTAGCCGACGATGACCAGCGCGAAGACGACGTTGAGTAGGACGATCGCGTTCTCGAAGCTGATCGCCAGCATCGGGAGGTGAAGGCTCATACGCAGAGCGCGCCCTCCGCGGCCTGGCCGGTCGTGTCCGTGCCGATCGGCGGGCCCATGATGATCGTGCCGGTGTCCACCGTCATCGCCCCGCCCGAGATCTGGAACGGGAACCGGTCGAGACCCCGCGGCGCCGGGCCACCGCGCTTCTCACCGACTCGGTTGTACTTCGACCCGTGGCAGGGGCACTCGAACCACTGCGAGGTCTGGCACCACGGCACGCGACAGCCGAGGTGCACGCAGCGCTGGTACAGCGCCACGTAGCCCAGCGCCATCCCCGCGAGGATGATCGACGTGTACACCTTCGCGGCCTTCGGCAGCCCCGACTTCGGGTACGGGTTGATGTACACCTTCGCGGTGGCGTTGTAGTACGGCATCTTCATCGCGATCGTCGTGTTGATGTCGGTGACGTTGCCGATGTTCACGTTGCTGCCGAAGCCACCCGCGCTCGACGCCGGCGGCCACAGGAACCCGAGCGCCGCGGCGCCGAACCCGCTCACGGCCAGCAGCATGCCGGTGAGGATCCCCCGGTTGAAGAACTGGCGGCGGGTGATGCCGAGCTCCTCCTCGTCGACCGGCTCGTAGCGGGTCACCCCGCGCGGGCCGGCCGGGACGGGGACGGCCCCGCCGCTCTCGATGGCGCGCCGGGAGTCGTCCGCCCGCTGGCGCGGGTCCTCGCCCGCCTCGGCGTCCGCCGCGACGGGGGATGCCGGCTGGACCGCCGCGTCCGGCTCGGACGCGTCGGCGCGGCGCGTCTCCCGGCTCAGGCGCCCCGTGGTCCGCCGCCGCGCGCTGCCGATCACGAAGAGACCGGCCAGCGCGAGCAGGACGAGGACGCCGACGATGATGGCTGCCACGGTTGCTCCTACAGCTCGAAGAAGATTCCGTTGTTCCACGGGAAGACGAAGTTGAAGCCCTCACCGCGGAAGAACGAGCCGATGATGACGAGCACCGCCCACAGCATGATGAACATCGTGAAGATCGCGATGGCGAACTTGCGGTCCTTCGGGACATGCGACGGGTTCTTGTCCACGAACGGGGTCACCGCGAGCAGCGCGAGCGCCACGCCGGGGATGGTCACCCCGGCGACCATCGGGTGGAACATCGTCAGCAGCTCTTGGAGGCCGAGGAAGTACCACGGCGCCTTCGACGGGTTCGGTGTCTTGTTCGTGTCGGCGAGGCCCAGCAGCGGCGCCTTCACGACCGCGGAGAAGATGGTGAGCGCGGCCATCACGATGAGGATCGACGCGAACTCGATCACGAGCAGGTGCGGCCAGACGTGGACCTTGTCCTGCGCTTCGGCGCGCGTCTGCTGGATCGACCCGGACTTGACGACGGTGAGCAGCCGCTGGGTGTGACCCCCCGGCCCCGTCGCCGTCGGGGCGGGCGGCGCGGCCACCGCGGTCGCGGTGCCGCCCACGCCCGCCGCGGCGGGGGCCTCCCCGCCGACCGTGGCCCGGCGCCGCTTCGAGCGCTCGAGCAGGTGCGCGGGGATCTTCCCGCCGCCCGCGGTCTCGACGTCCTCGCCGTCACCGGCGTCGCCCTCGCCGCCGCCGCCCGCGGTGGGACCCGCGTCGACCGCGGCCGGCGGCTCCTCGCCGGCCGGCGGGGCCGCCTCGGACGCCTCGCCCTCCTCGCCCGGCACGGGCAGTCCGAGCGCCTTCCGGCGCTCGAGGGACCGCCGCAGCAGGTGCTCGGGGACCTCAGCCACGTCGTGCTCCTCCCTCGCCTACAGCGGACCCGAGATGCCGCCGTCCTTCCGGACACGCCAGAAGTGGACGGCCATGAAGATCACGATCACGAACGGCAACAGCAACACGTGCAGCACATACCATCGGAGCAGCGTCTGATCTCCGATCTGTTGCGAGCCCAGCAGCACGTATTTGACGCTGTTCCCGAACACCGGTGTGTACCCCATCATGTTGGTCCCCACGGTGACCGCCCACAACGCGAGCTGGTCCCAGGGGAGCAGGTAGCCGGTGAAGGAGAGCAGCAGGGTCAGCGTCAGCAGGATGACGCCGATCACCCAGTTGAACTCCCGGGGCGCCTTGTAGGCGCCGTGGTAGAAGACCCGGCACATGTGCAAGAA
>DATDGU010000382.1:0-2674 GCA_036521915.1 Acidimicrobiia bacterium
CGTCGCCGTGGCGACGAGGCGCTCGGCGTCGTCGCGCACCCGGCCCCGCGCGGTCGCGATCCGTCGGCCGACGTGGACGACCTCCCCGTCGGCCGTCAGCCGCGTGCCGTCCAGCGGCACCGGCCGCAAGAACGTCACGGCCAGGTCGACGGTCGTGGAACGGGCCCCCGCCGGGAGGGCGCTCAGCACGGCGCACGCCATCGCCGAGTCGAGCAGCGTCGCAGTGATCCCGCCGTGCAGCCCGCCGTGCGGGTTGGCAAAGTCGGGTCGGGTGCGCACTCTCATGCGGACCCGGCCGGCCTCGACCTCGTCGATCGAGAGCCCGAGCAGGCCCCCGACGCCGCCATCGGGGCCGCGTGCCTGCAGGGCCCGGAGGAGCTCGACCCCGCTGATCGGGTCATCGGCCGTCGCCACATCCATAGTTCAGTTTCGGAACCTAGTGAGTTTGGTTTTCGAACGCAAGGTGACTATCGTCACGGCTCGTGCGGTGGAGCGAGATCGGCACCCAGGAGTGCTCGGTGGCCCGAGCGCTCTCGGTCGTCGGCGACCGCTGGACGCTGCTCGTGCTCCGGGAGGCCTTCTTCCGGACCCGGCGCTTCGAGGACTTCCAGGCCCGGACGGGCGCGCCCCGCCCCGTCCTCGCCGAGCGGCTCCGCTCCCTCGTGGACGACGGCGTGCTCGAGCGACGCCAGTACTCGGATCGCCCGGACCGCTTCGAGTACCGGCTCACCGAGAAGGGCGTCGACCTCTACCCCGTCCTCGTCTCGCTGCTGCGCTGGGGGGACCGCTGGATGTCCGACGACGACGAGCTGCCGATCACGCTGCGCCACCGCGGGTGCGGGCAGATCGTCCAACCCGAGCTCGCCTGCCCCGGGTGCGGGGAGTGGGTCACGGCGCGCGACATGGAGGCGGTCGGCCCGCGAGCGACGCTCGCGGGCGCTCGCTGACATCGTCTCGGTCGACGTTGCGGTCCGGGGACGGGCTGGAGGTGCGCCACGCTACGGTCGATCCCGTGGAGCCCGTCGAGGCACTCGAGCGCATCGCGGACGCGCTGGCGCGTGTCCGCACCGCCCGCCCGAAGGTCATGGCGTTCCGGCGGGCTGCCGACGCCATCCGGGGCATGCCGACCGACGAACTGTCGGCGCTCGCGGCCGCGGGGCGCCTGACCGACCTGCCCGGCGTGGGTTCGAGCAGCGCGACGGTGATCGAGCAGGCGCTCGCCGGCCAGACGCCCGAGTACCTGACGAACGTGCAGCACACCGCCCCCGACCACGCGCCGCCCACCGAGCGCGCCGGGCCGATCCGCGCCGCGCTGCGCGGGGACCTGCACGCGCACTCGGACTGGTCCGACGGTGGGCACACGATCGAGGCGATGGCACGGGCCGCGGCCGCGCTCGGGCACGACTACCTGGTGCTCACCGACCACTCCCGCTCGCTGTCGGTCGCGCACGGGCTCTCCGCCGACCGGCTCCGTGAGCAGCTCGACGTGGTCGCCGCCCTGAACGCCGAGCTGGCGCCCTTCCAGATCCTCACCGGCATCGAGGTCGACATCCTCGCCGACGGCGAGCTCGACCAGGACGAGGACCTCCTCGCCGGGCTCGACCTGGTCGTCGCGAGCGTGCACTCGCAGCTGCGGATGGACGAGGCGCCGATGACGACGCGGATGGTCCGCGCGCTCGAGAGCCCCCACGTCGACGTGCTCGGGCACTGCACCGGGCGCATGGTCGTCGGCCGGGGTCGCCCCGAGTCGCGCTTCGACGCCGACGCCGTCTTCGGCGCCGCCGCGGCGCACGACAAGGCGATCGAGATCAACGCCCGGCCGGAGCGCCTCGACCCGCCGAGCCGGCTCCTGGCGCGCGTCGCCGAGCAGGGACTCAAGGTGTCGATCGACTCCGACGCCCACGCCACGTGGCAGCTCGAGTGGCAGGTGTACGGCGCGCACCGGGCCGCCGTCGCCGGGATCCCGACGGAGCGCATCGTGAACACGTGGACCGCTGACGCCCTGCGGGCCTGGACCGCCAGCCACGCCGGAAACGGATAGCGCGCTCGCCCGGACGGGCGTCCAATGGATGGCATGCCCACCGCGCTCGTGGCCGAGGCCTGCCGCCTCATCGAGGCCACCGACGACCGTGTCCCGACCGCGCCCGAGCTCGCCCAGGCGCTGGCGGTCTCCCCCGACCAGCTGCGGCGGGCGTTCACCCGCGTGCTCGGCGTCACGCCCCGCCAGTACGGCGACACGCTGCGGCGCGAGCGGCTCCGTGAGCGCCTGCGCGGCGGCACCGACGTCACGGGCGCGCTGTTCGAGGCCGGGTACGGATCAACGAGCCGGCTCTACGAGGGGGCACACGACCACCTCGGGATGACCCCGGCGTCGTACCAGGCAGGCGGCGCCGGCGCGACGATCACGTACACCGTGGCCGACTCGCCGCTCGGCGCGCTGCTGGTCGGCGCCACCGATCGCGGGCTCTGCAAGATCGACATCGGCGACGACGCCGGGGAGCTCGAAGCGAGCCTCGCCGACGAGTTCCACGGCGCCGCGCTCGTCCGCGACGACGCCGGCCTCGCCGCGGTCGTCGAGGACGTCGTGGGGCGCATCGACGGGCGACCGCCCGCGGGGAGCCTGCCCCTCGACGTGCGTGGCACCGCGTTCCAGCGGCGGGTGTGGGAGGAGCTG
>DATDGU010000383.1:0-52713 GCA_036521915.1 Acidimicrobiia bacterium
GAGCGTGGCCAGCCCCAGTTCGTGGGCCAGCTGGTGGAGCTCAGCGAGCACGCCGCGGTCGGGCACGGCGGCGACGATGAGCAGCATCGCGTCGGCGCCGATGGCGCGGGTCTCGAAGACCTGGTCGGCGTCGATCACGAAGTCCTTGCGGAGCGCCGGGGTCGCCGGCGCGGCGGCGCGGGCCTGCTGGAGGTCGTCGATGGTGCCGCCGAAGAAGACCTGGTCGGTGAGCACCGAGAGCGCCGCGGCGCCGCCCGCGGCGTACACCGCGGCGGTGACGGAGGCGTCGAGCGTCGGCGCGAGGTCGCCCTTCGACGGGGAGCGCCGCTTCAGCTCGGCGACGACGGCGAGGCGGTCGCCACGCCGGAGCGCGGCGGTGAAGTCGCGGGGCGGCGCGGCCGCGAGCGCGGCGGCGTGGATCGCGTCGCGTGTCTGCGGCTGGTGCAGCAGCGTGACCTCGTCGCGCTTGGCGGCGAGGATCTCGGCCAGGACGCTCATCCGCCATGAGTGTGTCAGGATCCCCGTCGTGGTGGCAGCGTCGTTCCCCGACGGGTTTATGTGGGGAACCGCGACCGCGGCGCACCAGGTCGAGGGCGGCAACTGGCACAACGACTGGTGGGGGTGGGAGCACGCCGAGGACACGGCGTGCGAGGAGGTGTCGGGCGACGCCTGCGACCACTGGTGGCGCTACCCCGAGGACCTCGACCTCGTCGCCGGGCTCGGGCTGGGCGCGTACCGGTTCTCGCTCGAGTGGTCGCGCATCGAACCCGAGTACGGCGAGTTCTCGACCGCGAACCTCGATCACTACCGGCGGATGATCGCCGCGTGCCGCGACCGTGACCTGCTGCCCGTCGTCACGTTCCACCACTTCACGAACCCGCTCTGGATCGACGCCGAGGGCGGCTGGGTGAACCCGGCGACCGCCGACCGCTTCGCCGCGTTCTGCGAGCGCGCCGTCGGCCATTTCGGTGACGAGCTCGGGATGGCGTGCACGATCAACGAGCCGAACATCGTGTCGCTCATGGGCTGGCTCATGGGGATGTTCCCGCCCGGCACGCGCGACGACTTCGAGGGCTACCTGCAGGTCACCGCGAACCTGCAGGACGCGCACCGCAAGGCCTACGACGCGCTGAAGGCGGGGCCGGGCGACTTCCCGGTCGGGCTGACGCTGTCGATGAGCGAGTGGGCGGCCGAGCCCGGCTCGGAGCACCTCGTCCCCCAGTACCGGGCGCACCACGAGGACTCCTACCTCGAGGCGGCGCGCGGCGACGACTTCGTCGGCGTCCAGGCGTACTCGCGCAACCGGGTCGGCACGGACGGCGTGCTCGGCCCGGAGCCGGGCGTCGAGGTCCTGCCGATGGGCTACGAGTACTGGCCGTCGGCCGCGGAGGCCGCCGTGCGCCACGCGGCCGAGGTGGCCGGCACGCCGGTGTACGTCACCGAGAACGGGATCGGCACCGACGACGACGAGCAGCGGATCCGCTACCTGCGGTCCTCGCTCGAGGGCGTGGCCCGCACCGTGGCCGACGGGCTCGACGTGCGGGGCTTCTTCTGCTGGTCGCTGCTCGACAACTTCGAGTGGACCTTCGGCTACCGGATGAAGTTCGGGCTCGTCGCCGTCGACCGGGACACCCAGGTCCGGACGCTGAAGCCGAGCGGCCGCTGGTTCGGCGAGGTCGCCCGCACGAACCGCGTCGACTGATCATCGGCCCCTCACCGTCCCCTCACGCGGACGGTCGACGCTCGCGTGGAGCGTGGGGGCCAGAATGGTCGAGATGGAGAAGGGGACGATCGTCGTCGTCGACGACGAGGACAACATCGCGGACCTCGTCGGCCTGTACCTGGAGCGGGAGGGGTACCGGGTCTTGAAGGCAGCGACGGGCGGCGCCGGGCTCGACGCGTTCCGCAGCCACCGGCCCCGCCTCGTCGTGCTCGACGTCGGCCTCCCCGACGTCGACGGCCTCGAGGTCTGCAAGCAGATCCGCCAGACCTCCCAGGTGCCGATCATCTTCCTCACCGCCCGCGACGGCGAGGTGGACCGGGTCCTCGGCCTCGAGCTCGGCGCCGACGACTACCTGACGAAGCCCTTCTCCCCCGCGGAGCTGGTCGCCCGCGTGAAGGCGGTGCTGCGTCGCACGGACGGCGCACCCGCGCCCGAGGTCGTGCAGGCCGGGCGGGTCACGGTCGACGCCGGCCGACGGGAGGTCCGCGTCGACGACACGCCCGTCGAGCTCACCACGAAGGAGTTCGACCTGCTGAAGTTCCTCGCCGAGCGGCCCGGGCTCGCGATGTCGCGCCAGCAGATCCTCGACGGCGTGTGGGGCTACGACTGGTTCGGCGACGCCCGGACGGTCGACGTCCACATCGCCCAGGTGCGCAAGAAGCTCGGCGACGCCCTCGTCATCGACACGGTGCGGGGCGTCGGGTACCGCCTCGAGTCGCGCGCCACCGGCGCATGACCTCGGCCCCCGGGCCGCGCACACGGCCCCGGCGGCGCCTCCGCACCCGCCTGCTCGTGGCGATGGTCGCCATCGCGTTCGGCGTGCTGGTCCTCGCCGCGGTCGGCGCCGGCGCGATCGCCCGCTCGACCGCGTCGTCGGCCGCGGTGGCGAGCCTCCAGAAGGAGGCGCCGAGCGTCGCCAACGAGATCGACGCCCTCGGGCGCCAGTTCCGCCGCACCCGGGCGAGCACGAACTCCGAGGCGCTGTGCCGGGTCATCGCGGGCGTGCTGCGGATCTCGGGCACGAGCGTCGTCGAGGTCACGCCGAACGGCACGGTCGAGGAGGGGGTGGCCCCGCTGCTGGGCAGCACCTGCGCGAACACCGGCAACGTCCAGCTGTCCCGCAATCTCCAGCCGAGCGACCTCGACGTCGACCTCCTCCTCGTCGGACAGCAGTCCTCGGGCGTCGTGAACGGCACCGCGTTCGTCGCCGAGCCGCTCCCGCCCGTCGGCACGATCACGCCCGTCGTCGTGCTGACCCAGAGCGTCGAGACCCAGCCGCTCGGCCGGGCCGGGCCGTACCTCCTCTTGACGGGCGCGATCGCGCTCATCGTCGCCGGCCTCGTCTCGGCCTACCTCGCGCGGCGGCTCACGAAGCCGATCGCCGCCATGCGCGATACCGCCCAGCGCATCGCCGCCGGTGACCTCTCGGCGCGCGTCGCGGCCACCGACGGTCCCGACGACGAGCTCCAGAGCCTGGCGCGCAGCCTCGACGCGATGGCCGCCGAGCTCGAGACCGCCCGCGGCCACGAGCGGGCCTTCCTGCTCTCGGTGTCGCACGACCTGCGCACGCCGCTCACCTCGATCCGCGGGTACGCCGACGCCATCCGGGACGGGCTCGTCGACGACCCGGCCGAGCGCAACCGGGCCGGGTCGATCATCGCCGCCGAGGCCCGCCGCCTCGAGCGCCTCGTCGCCGACCTCCTCGACCTCGCGCGCCTCGACGCGCACCAGTTCTCCCTCAACCCGCAGCACGTCGACGCCCGCGACGTCGTCTACGACGCCGTGGCCGGCTTCGTGCCCTCCGCACGCGACTGGGGCTTGCGCCTCGAGGTCATGCGCGGCGACCCGACGCCGGCCGACGTCGACCCCGAGCGGCTCGCGCAGATCACCGCCAACCTCGTCGAGAACGCGCTGAAGTACGCGCAGAGCGCCGTGCGCGTCGGCGTCGACCGCCGCGACGGCCAGGTGGAGGTGCGCGTCGACGACGACGGCCCAGGGATCCCCGCGGCGGACCGCGACCGCGTCTTCGAGCGCCTCTACACCACCCGTGGTGCGCCGGGCCGCAAGGTCGGGACCGGCATCGGGCTCGCCATCGTCCACGAGCTCGCGGGTGCGATGGGCGGCGACGCCACCGTGCAGCCCCTCGAGCCAGGCGGCACGCGCTTCACGGTCACCATTCCCGCCTGACGCGTCGACGTCATGCTGTACTGAAGCGGGGGTGGGGATGGCTGGACTACCGACGGGCACGGTGACGTTCCTGTTCACCGACCTCGAGGGCTCGACGCGCCTGTGGGAACAGCACCCCGAGGCGATGCAGGTCGCGCTGGCGCGCCACGACGCGATCCTCCGCGACGCCGTCGAGCGGGCCGGCTCAGCGGCGCGCCGCCTGACGGCCCGCCGCGAGGTACCAGGCGGCCGCGACGACCAGCCACGACCCGTTGATCGCGACTGCGCCCGTGTCGTGCTTCAGTGCCCAGCCCGCGACGATGGCGGCCACCGCCACCTCATGGGCGACGAACCAGGCCGTGCGGCGCTCCCGCACGACGGGGAGCCAGCGGGCGATCACCGCGATCGACGTCGGGTAGCCGAACACGAAGAGCGCGGTGCTCAGAGGGCCTGCACCTCGACCGGCTCGTCGTGGCCGTCCCACTGGAGGCGGGCCTCCACTGGCGGCTCGACCTCCCGGCGGACCATCGCGAGCGCGACGACCCGGTGAGCGTCCGGGTCGGCCGCCGCGCTGGTGACGACCCCGCGCTCGCGTCCGTCGACGACGACGGTGGCACCGGCCGGCGGGAGCGCCCCACTGGAGACCTCGAGGCGGCGCAGGTACCGGTTGACGTGGCCGCGCGTATCGATGCGGCAGACGAGCTCCTGGCCGAGGAAGCAGCCCTTCGTGAAGGACACGGCGTCGCGCTCGAGGAACGCCTCCTGGGGGATCGTGGCGTCGTCGACGTCGACGCCCAAGCGCGGCACACCCGCCTCGATGCGAAAGGCCTCGAAGCGCGCCGCGGTCCAGCGGGGCACGTCGGCGGGGAGCGCGGCGAGCGCCCCCGACACCGCATCCTGTAGCCCGAGCAGGTCGATCCCCGCGACTTCGCCCCACCGGGTCGGGAGCACCCTCACCCCCGCGGGCGTCTCGATGTCAGCCCCGACGAGCGAGACGAGCCCGGTCGTCGCCGTGCGGTCGTCGAGCTCGACCTTCACCCGGATGCGGAAGCGCGTCAGCGTGGCCGCCAGCCGGGGCCCGTACGCCGCATCGGTGTCGAGCCACCAGGCGTCGCCCACCCGCGAGGCGCGCAGCACGACGTCGAGCTTGCCCTGCGGCGTGAGCAGCAGCGTGGGGACGACGTCGCCGTCGGCGACCGGCTCGAGGTCCTGGGACACGAGGCTCTGGAGGAACGACGTCGCGTCCGGGCCCGTGACGACCACGAGGCCGTGCGGTGAGCGGTCGACGGCGAAGCGGGTCACGACGCGACGAGCCGGTCGAGGCCACGCGCCGCGGCCGCGGCGGTGAGGAGCGCCCGCGCCTTGTTCGCGCACTCGAGGTCCTCGTCGGCCGGGTCCGAGTCGGCGACGATCCCGGCGCCCGCTTGGACGCTGGCGCGCCCCTCCGGTCCCCACACCATCGTGCGGATCGTGATCGCGGTGTCGAGGTTCCCCGAGAAGTCGAGGTAGCCGACGACGCCGGCGTAGGGCCCGCGCTTCACCGGCTCAAGCTCGTCGATGATCTCCATCGCGCGCACCTTCGGTGCGCCGCTCACCGTGCCGGCCGGAAAGGTGGCGCGCAGCACGTCGACGGCGCTGCGGCCCTCGGCGAGCATCCCCGACACCTGGCTCGTGAGGTGCATGACGTGTGAGTACCGCTCGAGGGTCATGAGCTCGTCGACCTGCTCGGTGCCGTAGCGGACGACACGCCCCACGTCGTTGCGGGCCAGATCGACGAGCATGACGTGCTCAGCGCGCTCCTTCGGGTTCTCGGACAGCTCGGCGGCCAGACGCCGGTCGTGCTCCTCGTTGCGCCCCCGGAAGCGGGTCCCCGCGATCGGACGGCTGATGACCCGGCCGTCGAGGACCTGCACCATCGGCTCGGGCGACGACCCGACGAGCGTCACCGCGGGATGGCGGACCAGGTACATGTACGGCGACGGGTTCACCTGGCGCAGCACGCGGTACACGTCGAAGGGGTCGACGGCGTCCTCGAGGTCGAAGCGCTGCGCGAGCACCACCTGGAACACGTCGCCGGCGAGGATGTACTCGCGGGCGACCTCGACCGCGTCGCGGTACTGCGAGCCCGGCATCGACGAGCGCACCGCGGGCGGGTCGGCGGGCAGGTCCGCCGGCGGGGGCGACGGGACGTAGGGCAACGGCCGGGCCAGGTCGTCGACGAGCGCGTCGAGGCGCGCCGCGGCGGCGTCGTACGCCGCGTCGACGTCCGGCTCGGCGTCGAGGAACACGTTCTCGATGAGGTAGAGGCGCTGGCGGAGATGGTCGAACGCGGTGACGTGGCCGGTCAGCGACAGCACGGCGTCGGGCAGCCCGAGGTCGTCGGTCGGCACGGCCGGGAGGTGCTCGACCTCGCGCACGACGTCGTAGCCCAGGTAGCCGACGACGCCGCCGTGGAACGGGGGGAGGTCGTCGAGCTGGGGTGCGTGGTAGGCGGCGAGGAGCCCTTCGAGCGCGGCGAGCGCGCCCCGGTCGAGCGGCACGCCCGCGGGCGGGGCGCCGTCCTCGACCGAGACCTGGCGGCCGCGGGCGACGAGCGTGAGCGCCGGGTCGCGCCCGAGGAACGAGAAGCGGCCCCAGCGCTCGGCGTGCTCGACCGACTCGAGCAGGAACCCGGGCCGGCCACCCGGATCGGTGCCGACGAGCTTGACGAACGCCGACACCGGGGTCTCGAGGTCAGCGAGCACCTCGCGCCAGACGGGCACCACCCGGTGACGGGCGGCGAGGGTCCGGAAGTCGTCGCGGGACGGCCGGACGGCCCCGGCGGTCACGTCGGGTCGCCGCCGAATCGCCGGTAGAAGCAGCTGGCGGCGCCCGTGTGGCAGGCCCCGTCGCCTTCCTGGTCGATTACGAAGAGCAGCACGTCGCCGTCGCAGTCGTAGTACGCCTCGCGGACCCACTGGCGGTTCCCTGAGGTGTCCCCCTTGCGCCACAGCTCCTGGCGGCTCCGGCTCCAGAACACCGTGCGGCCCTCGCTGAGCGTGCGCCGCAGCGACGGCTCGTTCATCCAGGCGAACATGAGCACCTGGCGCGTCGTGGCGTCCTGGACGATCGCGGGCACGAGCCCGTCGTCGTTCCACTTGATCTCGGCCAGGTCCTCGTCGCGGACCGTCACCGGCGTCACGGTCGGCGGCATCACGAGCGAGCGTAGCGCCGGGCCCGTGCGATCCCGGGCCGGAATGGATGACGCGCGAGACTCGCCCGCCGGATGAGGGGCCAGCCTGACGCACCGCGCGCACCTCGACGCCCGACGGAGCTCCGCCATGGCCGCGACGTCCGCGTCGACGACTGGTACTGGCTGCGCGACCGCGACGACCCGGCAGTCACCGCGCACCTCGAGGCGGAGAACGCGTACACGAACGCCGTGCTCGGACACCTCGAGGCGGCCCGAGGCGCGCTGTACCAGGAGATCCGGGGTCGGGTGGTCGAGACCGACGTGAGCGCCCCCGTCCGGCGCGGCGGCTACGTCTACTTCAGCCGCACCGTCGCGGGCGCGCAGTACGCGTGGCACTGCCGCCAGCCCGTCGGACGCCGCAGGCCGACCGCGGACGACCCGCCCGGCGGTGCCCCCGACGAGCAGGTCCTGCTCGACGAGAACGCCCGCGCCGCCTCGGGCGGCTACTTCGCGCTGCGCGGGCTCGCCGTCTCCCCCGGCCAGCACCGCCTGGCGTTCGCCGTCGACCGCACGGGCGGTGAGCTCGCGACCCTCGGCTTCCGCGACCTGCGAGGCGGCGTCGACCTGCCCGACGAGATACCCGACACCTACTACGGCCTCGCGTGGGCCGACGACGACACCGTCTTCTACGTGCGGCCGGACCCCACCCTGCGGCCGTACCAGGTGTGGCGCCACACGCTCGGCACGCCGCCCGACACGGACGCCCTCGTTTTCGAGGAGGCCGACGAGCGGTTCTACGTGTCGGTGCACCGCGCCCGGTCGGGCGGCGCGCTCGTCGTCGAGACCGAGTCGAAGACGACGACCGAGGCCTGGCTCGTGGACCCGGCGCAACCCACCGCGCCCGCCACGGTGGTGGCCCCCCGGGAGCCGGGCGTCGACTACCGGGTCGAGCACCACCGCGGCCCGGACGGGGACCGGCTCTTCATCGTCACGAACGCCGACGGCGCCGTGAACTTCCAGGTCGTGACGGCCGACGCGGCGACGCCGGGGCGGGACCACTGGCGGGTGCTCGTCGCCCCTCGCGACGACGTGCGCATCGACCGCGTGGACGCCTTCGCCGGGCACGTCGTGATCTCGGACCGCGCCGACGGGCTGTCGCGGGTGCGGTCCCGCGACCTCGCAACGGGCGCGGAGCGCGTGCTGCACACCGGCGACGACGTCGCGACCACCTGGCTCGGCGCGACGCCGGACTACGACACGACGACGGTCCGCGTCGTGGCGACGTCGCTCGTCACCCCGGCGAGCGACTACGACGTCGACCTGACGAGCGGCACGCCGTCGCTCGTGCGGCGCCAGCGCGTGCCCGGCTACGACGCGGACCGCTACGAGACGGAGCGGCTGTGGGCTCGCGCCGACGACGGCACGGCGGTGCCGATCTCACTCGTCCGGCCGCGCGGCGCCGCCCGCGACGCCTCCGGCGCGCTCGTGCTCTACGGGTACGGCGCGTACGAGATCTCGATCGACCCGACGTTCTCGGTCAGCCGGCTCAGCCTCCTCGAGCGCGGCGTCGCCTACGCGATCGCGCACGTCCGCGGGGGCGGCGAGCTCGGCCGCCGCTGGTACGACGAGGGGAAGCTGGCCCAGAAGCGCAACACGTTCACGGACTTCGTCGCCTGCGCCCGCCACCTCGTCGCCGAGGGCCACGTCGCCCCGTCCCGCCTCGTCGCCCGGGGCGGCAGCGCCGGCGGCCTCCTCATGGGGGCGGCGCTGAACCTCGCGCCCGCGCAGTGGCGCGGCGTCGTCGCCGAGGTGCCGTTCGTCGACTGCCTTACCACGATGCTGGACGCGTCGCTGCCGCTCACGATCACCGAGTGGGACGAGTGGGGTGACCCGGCGACCGACGCCCGGATCTACGACTACATGAAGAGCTACTCGCCCTACGACAACGTCTCGACCGCCCCCTACCCGGCGGTGCTCGCCACGGCCGGCGTCAACGACCCACGGGTCCAGTACTGGGAGCCCGCGAAGTGGGTCCAGCGGCTCCGGACCGCGACCACGAGCGACGCACCGATCCTGCTCAAGACCGAGCTCGGCGCGGGGCACCACGGCCCGAGCGGCCGCTACGACGCGTGGCGGGAGGAGGCCTTCGTGCTCGCGTTCGTCCTCGACACGGTCGGGCTCACGCCACCAGGCTGACGGCGAGCGCGGCCAGCCCGAGACCGATCGCGCCCGCCGCGGCGAAGCGCAGCTCGGTCCGGCGCCGGACCGGGCGACGGCGGTGGCCCTCCCGGTACAGCACGCCCAGCAGCGCGGCAACCACGCCAACCGCGATGAGCGTCACGGCGGGCCCGGGTCGCACCGGCACGTTGGGCAGCACGCGGCGCAGCAGCACGACGCCGATGGCTGCGAACGCCAGGCCGCTGCGCTGCCACGCGAGCTCGGCGCGCTCGCCGCGCGGTTGCTCCCGTGTCCGGCCGGCGGTCGGTGCCGCGTCGGGGCTCATGAGACGTTGCCGATCGCGGCGAGCACCAGCGCGAGGGCGCCAACCACGACGATGCCGGCCGTGACGACGAGCGCCAGGTGCGATCGGACGAGCGGTCGACCGTCCTCGATGGCGCGCTCGTTGAGCGCCCACGTCCGGTAGGCGACGGCGGCGGCCCAGACGCCGAGCACGATGAGCGGGAGCCCGACGACGCGGCGCCCGCCGGCGAAGCCGAAGGGCGGGACCAGCTGGCTGATGGCGAGACCGGCGGTCGTGAGAGCGAGCGACGTGCGGACCCACGGTTGTAGGAGACCCACGTGGCCCCGTCGGCGTCGGCCTGCACGAGCACCTTCAGCGGCAGGTCGAGCGGCGCCTCGAGCATGACGGGCGTGCCCGCGGCGCGGCTCCCGAACAGCACGAGCTGGGTGTTGGGCATGTCGAGCCCGACCTGCTCCGCCTCGCCGCTGTGGTCGACCACCGCGAATAGCTTCAGGCCCTTCTCGGCGATCAGGCCGGTCAGGCGCTCGAGCGTCTCCTCGACGCCCCGGGGGCTGGCCCTCGTCACGACCCCTTCGGTCGTCCCTGCTCCCTGGAGGGTCACGGCGCTCCCCTTTCGTTCGTCACTGCGCAGATGATGTCCGCGTGCGGCCGGAAGGGAAAGGGTGCCCACACCCCGGCCGGCGAGCCCGGCCTACCCTGCGCTCGTGCCGTCGCCCACGCCCGAGAGGATCGTCACCAAGGACGGTCACACACTCGAGGCCGAGCTGGCACCGGCCGCGGACGAACGCGTCGCGATGGTGCTCTGCCATCCCCACCCGAGCTACGGCGGGACGATGCGCTCGATCGTCATCGGCGCGCTGTTCGCCGGGTTGCCACCGGTCGGCGTCACCTGCTTGCGCTTCAACTTCCGCGGGGTCGAGGGCAGCGAGGGCGCCTACGACGAGGGACGGGGCGAGCGCCTCGACGTCGTCGCGGCGATCGACGCCGTCGCGGCGCGGGTCGGTGCGACCGTGCCGCTCGTCCTGACCGGCTGGTCGTTCGGCGCCGACGTCGCCCTGTCGGTGCTCGACCCGCGTCTCACCGCCTGGCTCGCGATCGCGCCGCCGCTGCGGTTCGTCGCCGACCCGGACGCGGTCGGCGCCGACGTGCGACCGAAGTCGCTCGTGCTCGCTGAGCACGACGAGTTCCGCCCACCCGGGGAGGTGGCCGACGTGGTCGCCGGCTGGCGGGCGACCGACGTAGCCGTGATCGGCGGCGCCAGCCACTTCTTCGTGGGGCGCACCGACCAGGTCGTCGCGCGCGCCCGCGCGGTGGCCGAGCGCGTCGCCGCGCTGAGCTAGTGCGCGAGCACGGACGCGAACCCGTGCCGGTCTAAGAAGGCGTGGCGGCGCTCGACGGCGCTGCGCCACCGGGTGAGGTGGTCCTCGAAGGTGCGACGGTCACCGTCCTCGAACGCGTGGTCTAGGGCGTCAAACGCCTCGTCCTCCGTGTCGAGGAGCTCCCGGTACCGCCGCAGGAACGAATCGTCGATCGTCGCCGCCTCGTCCACGCGCGTCCCCCTTGGCTCGGCTCTCCCGGACGGTACCCGAGCCGCGGCCGCGCTTCACGGGGCGACCCGGGCGAGGGCCTCAGCCACCGTGAAGCGGCCCTCGTAGAGCGCCCGGCCCACCACGGCGCCGGCCAGGGCGCGGCCGGCAACCTTGAGCCCGGCGAGGGCGTCGAGGTCCTCGAGGCGGCCGACCCCGCCGCTGGCGATGACCGGCCGGTCGGTGGCCGCGAGCACGTCGCCGAGCTGGTCGAGGGCCGGCCCCTCCATCGTCCCGTCGCGGCCGATCTCGGTCACGATGAGGGCGGCGACGCCGACGGCGTCGAGCCGTCGCACATGGGTCAGGAGGTCCTGCCCGGTCGCCTCGGTCCAGCCGGCCGTCGCGAGCTCGGTCCCGCGTGCGTCGAGGCCGACCGCGACGCGCCCCGGGTGGGCGGCGCAGAGCTCCTCCACGAAGGCCGGACGCTGGAGCGCCGCCGTGCCGACCACGACCCGCGCCGCTCCGGCGAGCAGCAGCGCGCTCGCGGCGTCGAGGCTGCGCACGCCACCACCGGCCTGCACGAGGCAGGGCACGGCTGACGCGATGGCGCCGACGACCGCCAGGTTCGCCGGCTCGCCGGTGCGCGCCGCGTCGAGGTCCACCACGTGGATCCACGTCGCGCCCGCCATGGCGAACGAGCGCGCCACGGCGACGGGGTCGTCGGCGTAGACGGTCTCGGCGTCGAAGTCGCCGCGCAGCAGCCGCACGGCCCGGCCGGCGAGCACGTCGATGGCCGGGTAGAGGTGCAGCACCCGCTACAAGGTGCCCTTCGTGGAGGGGACGGCCGTCCCCTCGATGCGCACCGCGTCGCGCAGCGACCGGGCGACGCCCTTGAAGGACGCCTCGATCACGTGGTGGCCGTTGCGCCCCGACAGGGACCGCAGGTGCAAGGTCATCCCGGCGGAGAACGCGAAGGCGCGCCAGAACTCCTCGCAGAGCTGCGGGTCGAAGGTGCCGATCCACTCGACGACCGGGTCGATCTCGTAGACGAGGAACGGCCGCCCGGACAGGTCGAGCGCGACCTGCACGAGCGCCTCGTCGAGCGGCACGAGCGCCGAGGCGAAGCGGCGGACGCCCGCCTTGTCGCCGAGGGACTCGCGCAGCGCGGCGCCGAGCGCGAGACCGACGTCCTCGACCGTGTGATGGAGGTCGACGGCGAGGTCGCCGGCCGCGTCGATCGTGAGGTCGAAGCCGGCGTGCTTCCCGAGCTGCTCCAGCATGTGGTTGAAGAAGGGGATCCCGGTCTCGGCGTGGGCGTCGCCCGCGCCGTCGACGAGGAGGGTCAGCTCGACGCGGGTCTCGGTCGTCGTGCGGTGCTGCTCGCTCCGGCGTGCCGTGGTCATGCCGCCTCCTCGAGCGATTCTCGCAGCGCGGCGAGGAGCTCGGCGTCCTCGGCTGGGGTCCCGACGGTGATGCGCAGGCAGTCCTCGAGACGTGGGACGTGCGAGAAGTCGCGGACGAGTACCCCCCGGTCGACGAGACGCTGCCAGAGCGTGTGTCCGCCGCTGTCGGCGCGCACCAGCACGAAGTTCGCACCCGACGGGTAGACGGTGAGGCCGGGCAGGCGCTGCAGCGCGCCCACGAGCCGGTGCCGCTCGGCGACGAGCGCGTCGACGCGGGCGCGCATCTCGGCATCGAAGGTCAGCGCCTCGACGCCGGCGAGCTGGGTCGGCGCGGCGAGGTGATACGGGAGCACGACGCGCTCGAGCTGCTCGACGACCGCGGGCGGGGCGACCGCGAACCCGAGGCGCAGCGCGGCCATCGACCAGACCTTCGAGTAGGTGCGCACCACGACGATCGCGACGTCGTCGCCGACGAGCGACTGGGCGCTCCAGCCGGCGAACTCGCCGTAGGCCTCGTCCACGACGAGGAGCCCTGGTCCGTGCTCACCCGCCGCGCCGAGGAGCGCCTCGACGGTCGCTTGCGTCTCGACGGTCCCGGTCGGGTTGTTGGGGCTGCAGAGGAACACCACCGAGGGTCGCTCGGAGGCGATGAGCATCGTCGCCTCGGTCGGCGACACGGCGAAGTCCTCGCCGCGGGAGCCCTCGACGACCGCCGTCCCGGTGATGCGGGCGATGTGCGCGTGCAGCGCGTACGTCGGCTCGAAGACGAGCGCCCGGCGCCCCGGACCGCCATACGCGAGCAGGAGGGTCTGGAGGACCTCGTTCGACCCGTTGGCGCAGAACACCCGGGACGCCGGCTGGCCGAGCCGGTCCCCGAGCGCGCCGCGCAGCGCCCGGGCCTCGCGGTCGGGGTAGCGGTTCAGCGCGATCCCGTGCAGCGCGGCGAGCCAGGCCTCGACGAAGGCCGGCACCGGCGGGTAGGGGCTCTCGTTGGTGTTGAGCCGCACCGCGACGTCGAGCTGCGGCGAGTGGTAGCGCTCGAGGACGCCAAGGTCCGGTCGCGGGGAGGGCAGCGTCACGACGCGCGCTCCCGCACGGTATCGACGCGCAGCGTCACGGCGCGGGCGTGCTCGGTCAGGCCCTCGGCGTCGGCGAGCGCGGTGATGTCCGGCGCGAGGCGACGCAGCGCCGCCTCGTCGGCCCGCACGACGTGAACGTGCTTGCGGAACGTGTCGACCCGCAAGGCGCTCGCGAAGCGGGAAGTGCGCGCCGTCGGGAGCACGTGATTCACGCCGACGATGTAGTCGCCGACGACGGCGGGAGTCCAGGGCCCACAGAACACCGCGCCCGCGTTGCGCACCGCGGGCACGAGCGCGTCGGGATCGGCGGTCAGGAGCTCGAGGTGCTCGGGCGCGATGACGTTCACGGCGTCGAGCGCCGCGTCCGGTCCGGTGACGAGGACGGCGCGCCCGCCGGTCCGCAGCGCCGCGTCGATGTCCGCGGCCCGCGGCGCGACCGCGAGGCGTCGCGCCATCGCCGCCTCCACCGCGGCGACAAGCGGCTCGTGCCACGTGACGAGCACGGCGACGCCGCCCGGCCCGTGCTCGGCCTGCGCGAGCAGGTCGGCCGCCACCTGCTCCGGGTCGGTCGTCTCGTCGGCGACGACCACCACCTCGGACGGCCCGGCGAGTCCGTCGATCCCGACCCGCCCCGCCACCTCCTTCTTGGCGAGCGCGACGTAGACGTTGCCCGGGCCGACGATCACGTCGACTGGACGAATCGTCTCCGTGCCGTAGGCCAGGGCGGCGATCGCCTGGGCACCGCCGACCCGGTAGACCTCGTCGACGCCGGCGAGCGACGCCGCGGCCAGCGTCGGGGCCGGCACCGACCCGTCGGGCCCGGGCGGTACGCACACGACGACCTCGTCGACGCCGGCGACCCGGGCCGGCACGGCCGTCATCAGCACCGTCGACGGGTACACGGCCCGCCCCCCGGGGACATAGCAGCCGGCGCGCCCGACGGGCAGGACCAGCTCCCGCGCGGCAACGCCGTCCCGGTCCGAGCTCGGCGGGGTCGTGTCCTGCATGTCGTGGTACGCCCGGACAGCGTCGGCGGCGTGCTCCAGAGCGCGCCGCAGCGCGGGCGGCGTGTCGCGCCACGCGGCCGCCACCGCGCTCGGCGCGACGCGGAGCTCGTCGATCGTCACGCCGTCGAACCGCTCGGTCAGCTCGCGGAGGGCGGCGTCGCCGTGCGAGCGGACCGCGGCGATGATGTCGCGCACCGCGTCGACCGGCCCGGGCGCGTCGACGGGCGCCGGCAGCGCCGACTCGAGGTCGCCGGTGAACGCGCGCAGGTCAACGAGGTCGAGCAGCGTGATGGTCATGGTAACCGTGGGTCCTGGCCGGGCCCGGCGCTTTGCCCCGCGTGCGCGCCCACGACAGGCTGCACACCATGAGCACGTCCGATCTCGCCGAGTTGTCGAGTCTCCGAGCCCAGCTCGAGGACCTCACCGCGCGCGTCGTCGCGGTCGCCGAGCGCTACGACACCCCCGACTCCGCCATCGCGGCCGACCTCTTCGGTGTGGAGCGCTCGCTCGTCGGCGCCACGCGGACGATGGACCGCGCGATCTCGCGGCTCACACCTTGAAGGCGCTCGGACAGATGTCCGCGAGGACGCAGCGGTCGCAGCGGGGACGGCGGGCGAAGCACACCGTGCGGCCGTGCTCGATGAGCCGCAGCGAGAACCGGCCCCGCTCCTCCTCCGGGATCAGACGGTTGAGGTCGAGCTCGGCCTTCACGGGGTCCGTCTCGGCGGTGAGCTTGAGCCGGCGGGACAGCCGCCCGACGTGGGTGTCGACGGGCAGGCCGGGAAGGTCGAACCAGACCGAGCGGACGACGTTCCCGGTCTTGCGTCCGACGCCGGGCAGCGTCACGAGGTCCTCGAGGGCGCTCGGCACCTGACCGTCGAAGCGCTCCTCGAGCCCGTCGGCCATCCCGAGCAGGCTGCGGGCCTTCGAGTGGAAGAACCCGGTCGACCGGATCATCGTCTCGAGCTCGTCGGGGTTCGCGGCCGCGAGGTCCGCGGCGGTCGGGTACTTCGCGAAGAGGGCCGGGGTGACCTTGTTCACCGTCTCGTCGGTCGACTGGGCGGACAGGATCGTCGCGACGAGCAGCTCGAAGGCGTTGTGGTGGATGAGCGCGGAGCGCGCCTGCGGATACTCGGCCCGGAGGCGTTCGAGCACCACCTCGGCGCGTTGACGCGCGCCACGCGGCAGTGCCACGGCGGCAACGTAGTCCGCGGGCCACCGGCTCGATCGGACGCCGTGCGTCGCCGTCGTCGCCAGACCGGCCACAACCGCCCGGTAGGGTCGACTCGTGCGGGAGGTCGAAGTGCGGCGCCCGGTCGCGCCCGGTGACGTCGACACGCTGCGACGGATCGCGTCGGCGGCGGAGCGTGCCGCGGGCCACGTGCTGCTGGGCGACTCGGTGTGGCGCGACGTCGCGGCGCCGTCACCCGACTCGGCGATCATCCTTGCCCAGGACGGCGAGGTGCCGCTCGGCATCCTCCATCTCGACGCCACCGAGGGCGACGCGTCCCGCGGGGACCGGCTCGCAGTGGCGATCCTGCCCGACGCGCCCTTCGAGGAGACCCTGCACGACCTGGTCGCAGCTGCGCTGGACGACCGCCGCCGGCGCGGCGGCGGTCCCGTTGAGCTCTGGTTCTTCGGCGCCGACCGTCGCACCGACGACGTCGCCGCCGGGCTCGGCCTCGAACCGGCGCGCGAGCTCTGGCAGCTGCGCATCGGGCTGCCCGTCCGCGAGGCGGCCGAGTGGCCCGCGGGGTTGACCGTCCGGCCCTTCGAGCCGGGGCGTGACGACGACGCGTGGCTCACGGTGAACAACCGGGCGTTCGTCGCGGACCCCGATCAGGGGGGCTGGGACCGCGCCGTGCTCGGCGAGCGGGAGCACGAGCCCTGGTTCGACCCCGAGGGCTTCCTGCTCGCCTTCGACGACCAGGGCCTCGCCGGGTTCTGCTGGACGAAGGTGCACCTGGCCTCGCCGCCGATCGAGCCGCTCGCGCTCGGCGAGATCTACGTGATCGGCGTCGACCCCGACCGCCAGCGCACGGGTCTCGGGCGCGCGCTCGTCGTCGCCGGACTCACGAACCTGCACGAGCGCCACCACGTCTTCCGGGGGATGCTCCACGTCGACCGGGCCAACCGCGCCGCGGTCGCGCTCTACCGATCGATCGGGTTCGCGCTGGCGCGCGTCGACCGGGCGTACCGATGGGAGGGCTGACGCGCTACGGGGCGACCCGTGCCGAGCTGGAGGCCCTGCTGGGCGATGAGCCCCGCTATCGGGTCGAGCAGGTGTGGGACGCGCTCTGGCGGCGGCGGGTCCCGCTCGCCGACGCGACCGAGCTCCCGGGACAGCTGCGCGCGCGCCTCGACGCCGCGCTCCCCCTCGCGCTGACGGCGCTCGTCCAGGCGACCTCGCGCGACGAGGCGACGTCGAAGTGGCGCTGGGCGACCCACGACGGCGCGCAGCTCGAGACCGTCCTCATGCGCACGCCACGGCGCGCCAGCGTGTGCGTGTCGTCGCAGGCGGGCTGCGCGATGGGGTGCCCGTTCTGCGCGACCGGTCAGGCGGGCTTCGAGCGTCACCTCGACGCGGCCGAGATCGTCGAGCAGGTCCTGCATGCCCAGCACGCGACCGACCAGCGGGTGACGAACGTCGTCTACATGGGGATGGGCGAGCCCCTCGCCAACTACGAGCCCGTCTGGGAATCGGTGACCCGCCTGCACGACGACCTCGGCCTGTCGGCCCGCCGGCTCACCGTCAGCACCGTCGGGGTGGTCCCTGGGATGCGCCGGCTCGCCCGCGAGGCGCTCCCCGTCACCTTGGCGGTCTCGCTCCACGCCCCCGACGACGAGCTCCGGGCGCGCCTCGTTCCCCTGAACCACCGCTACCCGATCGCCGAGATCCTGGATGCCGCCGCCGACGTCGCCGGCGCTCACGGCCGCCGGGTCACCTTCGAGTACGCGGGGATCGCCGGGGTCAACGACGGCCTCGACCAGGCCGAGGCCCTCGGTCGCCTCCTGTCGACGTGGCCGGGCGTGGGAGGCGCGCACGTCAACCTCATCCCCCTGAATCCCACGGCCGAGTATCCGGGCCGGGCCGCCTCGCCCGGCCGGCTCCGCGAGTTCGCACGCCGCCTGCAGGCGCGGGGTGTCACGGCCACGGTGCGGCGCACCCAGGGCCGTGACATCGACGCGGCGTGCGGTCAGCTCACGACGCTGGCGGTGAGGCCCGAACCGGGTGCCGCGTCGAGCAGAATGGGGCCGTGAAGGACTACCGGTTCCTCAACCAGCACCAGCCCCAGACGCTCTTCATCGCCACGCTGTTCTGCTACATCGACGCCGTCTTCGGGTTCCTCGGCGGCGTCATCACGACCTCGGCGATCCTGGCGCTCGTCACCATCATCGGCCTCGCGCTCGGCGGCTTCGGGATCGCCAACGAGAAGAAGTGGGGCTACGGCGTCGCTGTGCTCGCCGCGGTCCTCCAGGTCGGTGGCCTCCTCGCGGTCGCCGGCGGCCAGGTCCTCGACTTCCCGCTCATCTTGAACCTCCTCTTCGACGGCGCCCTCGTGGTGCTCCTGCTCCACCCGGAGAGTCGCGACTACCTGCGGATCTGGTTCAAGTAACCGGCACTCGCATGGACCGAGGATCGGTCGCGCGCCGGCGTATCGTCAGCCATCCGCGACGCCGAGCTGGCGCAGAACGACGCGGTTGTCCGTCTGGATCCACTCCTCGGCGAGACGGCCGGCGTCGTCGTAGCGGAAAACGTTGGTCAGCTCGAACGCGACCCGGTTCCCGTTCGGGGGCAACGGTCCAACGGGCGAGTGCGTGAACTCCCGCACGAATGTTCCGACAATCGTCGTCTGGCAGGCGACGTAGCTACCTTCCACGACGACGATGCCTCGCGTGATCGTCAGGTCGTCCGAAGCCCGATCGCAGCGCCCCGAAGTAATCCCTGACACCCCGGTAGTCCCACTCCCGCCCGCCTGGGCCATGGAACCGGAAGTCGGGCGCGAAGTACGCGTCGACCTCCGCCTTGTCCTCGCCGGTCAACTGCTTCTCGCCAATCCGGACCAAACCGCGGACGAGCTCGTCGCGCGTCATGCCTGCGACCACTGTGCCACTCCCTTGCGTCTGTGGTGCTCAGGCTGAGCATGCCAGCCCGCTCGGCTCCTGCGTGACCGGGGCACGCCCTTCCTGGACACGTCACAATCGAGCGTCGCCGTCGACGAGGGAGGACGAGCCGATGTCCGAGCCTGGTTGGGTGCGCGCCGCGCGCACGACGATCGAGTCGGGGCGCGCTCGAGGAGCCGCAGCCCGGACCCGGGCCCAGACCACGATCGTGTGGCAGGTCTGGGATCGGATGCTCGAGATCGAATTCGTCGACCGCAGCGTCGCGTTGGCCGCGAAGGCCTTCGTGTCCTTCTTCCCCGTGGTCATCGTGGTCGCGGCCTTCATGCCGCACGGGATCCGCACGTCGATCCTCACCACGGTGACGTCGCGGCTCGGCATCCACGGGCAGGCCCTCGTGACGGCGAAGTCCTCCTTCACCAGCGCGAACGACGTCCGCCGGGCGACGGGATTGCTCGGCCTGATCTTCACAGCCTTCTACGCGAACTCCTTCTACACGGCCCTGCAGCGCGTCTACCTACGAGCATGGCGCCGACCACTGGGCTCCGACGTCGCGAACAACGCCCGTGGGCTCCTGTGGATGGCCACCCTGCTCGCTTTCTTCGCCGTCGTCGGCGGCGTTCGCGCGTTGGTCCCGAGCGGGCTGGGGACGGTGGTCTTCGTCGCGGTCAGCTTCGCCACCTCGATCATCTTCTGGTGGATGACGGCCTGGCTCATGCTCCAGGCCAAGGTGCGCCGACGGGTCGTGCTGGCCAGCGGCGTCCTCACGGGCATTGCGCTGACGGTCTACTCGGCGACCGCGACGCTCTGGATGCCCACCATCGTCACGCGCAACCAGACGCAGTTCGGGTTCTTCGGCGTGTCGCTCGCGCTCGTGACGTGGTTCAGCGGCGCCGCCATCTGCATCCTGGTCGGCGCGTGCGCCGCGCCCGTCCTCGCCGACGACCCCGGACCGCTCGGACGACTCGTGCGCGGGTCCGCTCCGTCGGTGCTGGTACCGGGCGCCCCGCCAAGCCTGCCCGCGCCCAGCCGTCCGCGGCTCGCGGACGCGCTGCGGATGCCCTCCGACGACTCGTGAGTTCGGGTCCGCTCCTAGTAGCAGTGCCGCGTCGTGCCGGCCGCGCGGGCGCTGGCCGCGGTCAGGCAGGTGCCGAGCGTGGCGAGCGCCCCGAGCCGAAGCACGCGGCCGGTCACGCGTCGTGTCACCTCCGCCATGGCCTCACCACTCCTGCTCGGCCGGTCGGTGCGACACGGTTGCGTGGGCCGGGACGCCTCCGCGAGTCTTCGCGGACGACCGAGCGCCGTCTGGCCTGGACGGCCGCGACACGAGGAGGATCTCGTGGCTGCTGGACTCCTGCTGGAGTTCGAGGGCGTCACCCAGAAGGACTACGAGACCGTCAACCAGAAGCTGGGCATCGACATGAAGACCGGCAAGGGCGACTGGCCCGCCGGGATGCGGAATCACACCGCCGGGCTGAGCGGCGACGGGGTCTTGATCGTGACCGAGGTGTGGGACAGCGAGGCGCACCAGGAGCGGTTCATGGAGCAACGCCTCGGTCCGGCGCTGCAGGAGGCGGGCCTCCCCGCGCCGACCCGGATGTTGTGGCTCGAGGTGCTCGCGCATCACCAGCCCTCCTAGCCGTCGAACGTGCCTGACGCTGAGGGCCTCGCCCGCGAGCTCGTCGGCCGGCTCCGACCGGTCGAGGTCGAGCTCGCGCGGGCGTGGTGGACCGCGAGCACGCACGCGTCGGCGGACGCGAACCGACGGAAAGCCGACCTGGAGCTGACCCGCCGGCGGCTGCTCGCCGACCACGACGCCTTCACCGCGGTGCACGCCGCCCAGAACGACGGGGCCGCCGACCGGCAGGTCGCGCGCCAGCTCGACCTCCTCCATGACGCGATGCTCCCCAACCAGGTCCCGGAGGACCTCCAGCGCCAGCTCGTCGAGCTCGAGACCGAGGTCGAAGCGACGTTCACGTCGTTTCGCGCCGAGGTCGACGGCGAGGCGATGGCGGACAACGCAATCCTGGAGGTCCTCCGGACGAGCGAGGACGGTGAGCAGCGCCGACGGGCGTGGGAGGCGTCGAAGCAGGTGGGTGCAGCCGTCGCCGGCCGGGTCCGAGACCTCGCGCGGCTGCGCAACGAGGCGGCGCGCCGCCTGGGCGCCCGCGACCACTTCGCCCTCTCCCTCGCCGTCGGCGAGATGGACGAGGGGCGGCTCCTCGCCACCCTCGACGAGGTCGACCGCTACACCGCGACCCCGTTCCGCCGCTGGAAGGACGGGCTCGACGAGGCGCTCGCCGACCGCTTCGGCGTGGCCCGCGACGAGCTGGCGCCGTGGCATCTCGACGACCCGTTCTTCCAGGATCCGCCGGCGGGCGGCGCAGTGGACCTCGACCCGCTGTTCCTCGACGCCGACCTGGAGGCGCTGACCATCCGGACGTACGACGGGCTGGGGCTGGACGTGCGCTCGATGCTCGCGAACAGCGATCTGTACGGACGCGACGAAAAGAACCAGCACGCGTTCTGCATCGACATCGATCGCGAGGGCGACGTCCGGGTGCTGTGCAACGTGGAGCGGAGCGAGCGGTGGATGGAGACGATGCTCCACGAGTTCGGTCACGCCATCTACAACCAGGGCGTCGACCGCGACCTGCCGTGGCTCGTGCGCGACGCGGCGCACGCGCTGACGACGGAAGGGGTCGCGATGCTGTGCGGTCGTCTCGTGCGCTCGCCCGAGTGGCTCGAGCAAGTCGCCGGCGTGCGCGGGGACGAGCTCGACCGGCTCCGTGTCCCACTGGGCGAGGCCCGCCGCGCGGCGCTGCTCGTCTTCGCTCGCTGGGTGCTCGTCGTGACACATTTCGAGCGGGCGCTCTACGCGGACCCCGACGCGGACCTGGACACCCTGTGGTGGGACCTTGTGGAGCGCTACCAGCAGGTCCGCCGGCCGGCGGGCCGCCACGAGCCCGACTGGGCCGCGAAGATCCATCTCGCGGTCGTGCCCGTCTACTACCAGAACTATCTCTACGGGGAGCTGTTCGCCTCCCAGCTCGAGCACACGCTGCGCGAGCGGGCCGGGGGGTTCGTCGACCGGCCGGCCGCGGGGCGCCTGCTCACCGAGGCCGTGTTCGCGCCGGGCGCCTCCCGGCGATGGGACCACCTGGTCGAGACGGCGACCGGCGAGCCGCTCACCGCGGCGCACCTCGCCGCGCAGCTCTCCGCGTAGCCGGCCTCGGGCCTGGCGCGCGGCGGGCCGTACGATCGACGGATGGAGTTCAACCTCGCCGATCTCTGGGAGGGCGTCGTCGACGCGGTGCCCGACCACGAGGCGCTCGTGTGCGGACCCCGGCGCCTGACGTACGCCGAGGCTGACGCGCGCGTCAACCGTCTGGCGCACGCGCTCGCCAGCCGCGGGATCGGGCCCGGCGACAACGTCGGGCTCTACCTCTACAACGGCACCGAGTACCTCGAGGGGATGCTGGCGGCCTACAAGATCCGGGCCGTCCCGATCAACGTGAACTACCGCTACGTCGCCGAGGAGCTGCGCTACCTCCTCGATGACAGCGACGCCCACGCCGTCGTGTTCCACCGGACGTTCGCGCCGACGCTGGCGAGCGTCGCCTCGTCGCTGCCCGGCCTGCGCACCCGGCTCGTCGTCGAGGACGGCAGCGACGCCGACCTGACCGGCCTCGACGCCGTCGACTACGACGCCGCGCTCGCCGACGCGTCACCCACGCGTGACTTCGGGACCCGCTCGGCCGACGACCTCTACATCCTCTACACGGGCGGCACGACGGGGATGCCGAAGGGCGTCATGTGGCGCCAGGAGGACATCTTCTTCGGCGCCTTCGGCGGCGGTGGGATCGACACGCCGATCACCACGCCCGACGAGATCGGCGAGCGCGCTCGCGCCGGCGGGCTGCGCTGCCTGCCGGCCTGCCCGTTCATGCACGGCACGGCGCACTGGATGGCGTTCCTCACCCTGTACGGCGGCGGGACCGTCGTGATCTCGCCCGACCGGTCGATGGACCCCACGCGGGTGTGGGAGCTCGTGTCGGCCGAGCATGTGAGCTTCCTGGTCATCGTCGGCGACGCGATGGGCCGGCCCCTCGTCGAGGCGCTCGATTCGCTGCCCGACGGCGTCGACCTGTCGGGGCTCGCCCTGCTCCTCTCCGGCGGGGCGATCCTCTCCCCGCCGGTCAAGCAGGCCCTCGCGGCGCGGCTGCCGCACACCATCCTGCTGGACGGCTTCGGCAGCTCCGAGGCGGGCGGCCAGGGCCAGATGGCCGTCGGCGCCGCCGACGCGACGTCCGCGCAGCCCCGATTCCGGGTAAACGCCGAGACGATGGTGCTCACCGCGGACCTGACGCCCGCACCCGTCGGCGTGGTCGGCAAGCTGGCGCGTCGCGGGCACGTGCCGCTCGGCTACTACCACGACCCGGAGAAGAGCGCCACGACGTTCCCCGTCGTCGACGGGGTGCGCTGGTCCGTCCCCGGCGACGACGCGCGTCGCGAGGAGGACGGGACGATCACCGTGCTCGGACGCGGGTCGGTCTCCATCAACAGCGGTGGCGAGAAGGTGTACCCGGAGGAGGTCGAGGGCGCGCTGAAGGCGCACCCCGGCGTGTTCGACGCGGTCGTCGTCGGCGTCCCCGACGAGCGGTGGGGTGAGCGGGTCGTCGCCGTCGTCGAGCCGCGCGACGGCCAGCCGGTCACGCTCGAGGACGTCGCGGGCGAGGCCCGCCGACACGTCGCCGGGTACAAGGTGCCGCGGGGCCTCGTCCTCGTCGACCACATCGAGCGCTCGCCCTCGGGCAAGCCCGACTATCGCTGGGCCCGTCGCGTCGCGCGGGACGCGTCGTAGCGTTGCCCGAGCAGTACGTCATCCGGGGCGGCCGCCAGGGCTACGACCGGCTGCGCCTCCTCGCCCGCGACCGCTGGCCGGACACCGCGGCGCTCCTCGCGCGCGCCGGCGTGGGTGCCGGGATGCGCTGCGTCGACCTCGGCTGCGGCGGGGGCGAGGTCACCCTCGAGCTCGCCCACCTCGTCGGGCCGGAGGGCAGCGCGACCGGAGTCGACATGGACCCGGTGAAGCTCGACCTGGCCCACCAGGAGGCCCAGCAGCGCGCGATCGACAACGTCGAGTTCCGGATGGTCGACGTCAACGGGTGGGACGAGCCGGCGGCCTACGACGTCGTGTACACGCGGTTCCTGCTGCAGCACCTCAGCCACCCGGTCGAGCTCCTCGCCCGGATGTGGGCCGCGGTCCGGCCCGGCGGGGTGCTCCTCGTCGAGGACACCGACTTCGACGGCTGGGTCTGTCACCCGCCGAACGGGGGGTTCGACTTCTTCGTGCGCAGCTACGCGGAGGTCCTGCGCCGGCGCGGCGGCGACCACCGCGCCGGCCTCCGGATGGCCGAGCACTTCCTGGCCTGTGGCATCGCCCCGCCCGAGGTGCGCCTCGTCCAGCCCGCGCACCTCGACGGGGACGAGAAGACGCTGGCCTGGTCGACGCTCGACGCGACCCGAGACGCGATCGTCGCCGAGCACGTCGCCTCGGCGGGCGAGGTCGACGCCGCGCTGGCCGACCTCGCGGCGTTCACCGCCGACCCGACGACGCTCGTCAGCGGACCCCGCATCTTCCAGGTGTGGACGCGGCGAGCCCCGAGCGACCCGGACGGCTCGTGAGCCCGCTCCTGCGCGACACGCCCCGGGACGAGCTCGGGCCCTACCTGCGCCAGCACGCGGACAACCCGGTCGACTGGTATCCCTGGGGGGACGAGGCCTTCGACGCCGCCCGTGGGCGCGGCTGCCCGGTGCTGCTCTCCGTCGGCTACTCGTCGTGCCACTGGTGCCACGTGATGGCCCACGAGTCCTTCGAGGACCCCGAGGTCGCCGCGGTCATGAACGCCCGGTTCGTGAGCGTGAAGGTGGACCGGGAGGAGCGACCCGACGTCGACGCCGTGTACATGCAGGCCGTCCAGGCGCTCACCGGCGGCGGCGGCTGGCCGATGACCGTGTTCCTCGACCCGGAGGGGACACCGTTCTTCGGCGGCACGTACTTCCCGCGCCAGGACCGCCACGGGCTCATCGGCTTCCCTCGCCTCCTCGAGCGCGTCGACGAGGCGTGGCAGGCGAACCGGGGCGACCTCGTCGAGCAGGGCGCGCGGCTGCGGGCGCTGATCGCCCGGACCGCCGCGCCGGAGCTCCCGGGCGGCGCCGAGCTGTCCGGCGCGACCCTCGCCCGCGCCCGGGCGGGCCTCGCCGCCGGGTTCGACCCGCGGTTCGGCGGGTTCGGGCGGGCGCCCAAGTTCCCGCCGTCGAGCACGATCGAGGTGCTGCTCCGCGCCGCGGTGCGGGACGGCGACGAGGACGCCCGCACGATGGCGACGGTCACCCTCGACGCGATGGCCGCCGGCGGGATGCACGACCAGGTGGGCGGCGGGTTCCACCGCTACTCCACGGACCCGTACTGGCTCGTGCCCCACTTCGAGAAGATGCTCTACGACCAGGCGCTGCTCCTCGGCGCGTACACGCGCGGGTGGCTCGTCACCCACGAGGCGCGCTACCAGCGCGTCGCCGAGGGGATCGTCGCGTACGTCACCCGCGACCTCGCGCACCCCGGCGGCGGCTGGTACGGCGCCGAGGACGCCGACAGCGAGGGCGTCGAGGGCCTCTTCTACCTGTGGTCGGAGGAGGAGCTGCGCGCCGTGTGCGGCGACGACGCCGACGAGGTCGTCCGCTACTTCGGGGTGACCGCGGACGGCAACTTCGAGGACCCGCACACCGGTGTGCGCGGCAACATCCTCCACGTCGTCGACCGCACCGAGGACCCGCCGGCGGCCGTCGGGCGCGCCCTCCCCCGCCTCCTCGCCACGCGCGCCACCCGGACGCGGCCCGGACTCGACGACCAGGTCATCGTCGGGTGGAACGCGCTCTTCGTCCACGCCCTGGCCGACGCGGCGGGCGCGTTCGACCGTCCCGACTGGCTCGACGGGGCGCGCCACGCCGCGCGCTTCGTCCTCGACGCGCTGCGCCGCGCCGACGGCCGGCTCCTGCACGGCTGGCAAGGCGGCGCGGCGCGGGGCCTCGGCTTCGCCGAGGACTACGGCGCGCTGCTCGCGGGGCTCGTCAGCCTCGCCGAGGCCGACGACGTCGCCTGGCTCGAGGACGCGCGGGTCGTCGCCGACGACCTGGTCGCGCGCTTCGCCGACCCCGACGGCGGCTTCTTCACGACAGGCAGCGACGCCGAGGGGCTGATCGTCCGACCGAAGGACCTCCAGGACGGGGCGACGCCGGCCGCGAGCTCCCTCGCCGCGTCGGGGCTGCTGCGACTCGCCGCGCTGACCGGCGAGGAGGGCTACGCCGAGCCGGCGCGCCGGTGGCTCACGACCCTCGGACCGCTGCTCGACGAGCACGCGAGCGCGTTCCCGTACCTGCTCGGCGCGCTCGAGCGGCTGCTCGCGCCGCCCCTCGAGGTCGCGCTCGTCGGCGACGGACCGGACCTGGACGCCCTGCGTCGGGAGGTGTGGGGCCGGCTGCTGCCGAACGCCGTGACGCTCAGCGCGCCGGCCGGTGTCGGCGCGGACCGGTCACCGCTGCTCGCCGACCGCCCGCTGCTGCACGGCGCGGCGACCGCGTACGTGTGCGAGCGGTTCGCGTGCCAGGCGCCGGTGACGGACCCCGAGGCGCTGCGGCGCGCCCTCGACGCCGCGGTGGCGGCGCCGCGCTGACCTAGCGGCGGCGGCCGAGGTCGCCGGCGAGGGCCTCCGCCATCGCCCAGCCGTAGGCGATGAGCGCCTCACCCTTCTCGGGCCGGACGGTCCCGACGAGGTCGGTGGCGGCCTTCCCGCCGAGCTTCACGTGGCGGGAGTCGAGCACGGCCTGGGAGGTGCCGCTCGCCTTCACCTTGAACTTGCGGTCGTCGTAGTTGCTGTCGCAGCCGAAGCGGCGGGCCAGCCGCCGTCCCCAGGCCCGCTCCTCCCCGTTGGGGGTGTAGCCGGGGCGGGGACAGACGTCGGCGAGGTCGAGCAGGAGGGCGTAGGCGGCCGGCTGGGCGACGCGCCCGGCGACGAGGACGTCCTCGTCGGGGAAGGAGATCGCGGCCCGGCGGTAGAGCTCGCCGGCCAGCGCCTCGAGGGTGGCCCGGGCGGTGCGGCCCTTCTTCGTGGCGCCGAGGCCCCAGAGGACGCACGGCGTGCCGCCGATGCGCTCGAGGGACCCGAACATGAAGCCGTGGAGGTCGTCGTCCTCGCTGCAGAGCGCCACGAGCGGGAATTGCTCGACGTGGTGGTCGAGCGCCTGGTCGGACACCGGCAGGCCGATCGAGGCAACGAATTGGCCGAGCTCGTCGAGCTCGGCCGGCTTCAGGGACACGGAATCGCGGCTCTCGATGCCCATCAGGGTGCCCATTCTGCCCGACGGGCTCCAACACCGGCCAGTCGACTTCCGGGTCAATAGCGCAGCTCGGCGTAGACGGCGCAGTGGTCCGACGGGTACACGCCGTCGACCGGGTCCCGGCCCTCGAGGCGGGCGGTCACGACCTGCCCGGTGCCGTGGTCCCGGGGATAGCCGACGAGGACGTAGTCGATGCGGCGGTCCGGCTCGCAGTCGGCCGCGGCGAACGGGTTGGCGTTGCGCCACGTGGCGCCGGGCCCGCCGTCGCCCGCCGCGAGCCAGGCGTCGAGGAACACGAGCTTGGGCACCGGGACGGCGGCGAGCCCGGTGAGCATCCGGATCTCGTCGCCGCCGGGCTCGGCGTTGAAGTCGCCGCACAGCACGGGCGGGAAGGTCCGGGACGGGGTCGTCTCGGCGACGAACTCGCAGACGGCGCGCACCTGGTCCTGGCGCACGTCGCTCTGGTCGAGGCGGAAGTTCAGATGCGTCGTGAAGACCTCGACCGGGCCGCGCGGGCCGTCGAGCTCGGCCCGCAGCACGACCCGCAGCTCGTCCAGGCCGGCCGGTGCGGGCAGGCGCCGCTCCTCGACCGCCCGGATCGGCCAGCGGGACAGCACGGCGTTGCCGAGGCTGTGCTCGGCGAGGTCGAAGCCGACGCCGGCCGCCTCGGCGACGTGGTGGCCGCCGAGCGCGGCCGCGAGCTGCTCGGCCTGGCGCTCCCCGTCCGGGGACGCCCACACCTCCTGGAGGCAGACCACGTCGGGCGCGAGACGCGCGAGCGTCGCGGCGATGGCGGGCTGGCGCTCGGCCCACGGGCCGAAGCGCCACCAGAGATTCCACGTCAGGACGCTGAGTCGCGTGTCGACGCGCGGCGGTGGCTCCCACCCGGCGGTCACGCCGGGGCACGGTACCCTGCCGCCCGAGACGCCGACGCCGGGAGGGTCATGGGCCTCGACGTGAACCTGCTCGACGGCCGCTTCTACGCCGACGACCCGGTCCCGACCTACCGGCGCCTGCGCGACGAGGCCCCCGTCTACCGGGACGCCGTCAACGGGATCTGGGGCATCAGCCGCTACCAGGACGTCGTCGACGTCGAGAAGGACCCGGCCCGGTACACCTCGTCGCAGGGCTCCCGGCCTCGCATCGTCGGCGACGTGTCGTCGATCAACAACGACGACCCGCTCCACCAGAACAAGCGCCGCCTCGTCGCCCGCCGGTTCACGCCCCGGTCCGTGAAGACCCACGAGGAGCGCGTCCGCGACGTCGTCACGACGCTGCTCGACCGCGTCGCCCCCCGCGGGGAGTGCGAGGTCGTCCACGACCTCGCCGCGCCGCTCCCTGCTCGGGTGATCTGCGAGATGCTCGGCTTCTCCGCCGACCTCGCGCCCAGCTGCCAGCAGTGGTCCGAGGTCACGATGCTGTCGGGCGGCACCTACCCGGTCGACGGCGCGCGCCCCCAGCCGGGCGAGGCGACGATGACGGCCGTCCTCGAGTTCGCCGACGCCGCGCTCGAGACGCTCGCGGCGCGCCGCGCCGCGCCCCGCGACGACCTGCTGTCGGTCTGGGCCCACGCCGACGTCACGTTCCCCGACGGGACGACACGGCCGATGAGCGACGACGAGATCGTCCACGAGGCGCTGCTGCTCCTCGACGGAGGCGCCGAGACGACACGCACGGTGATCGGCACCATGTGCCTCGAGCTCGCCCGCCACCCCGACCAGCGGGCCCTGCTCGCCGCCGACCCCGGGATCCTCGCCGACACCGGTGTCGAGGAGTTCATCCGCTGGGTCACGCCGATCCTCAACATGCGCCGCACGGCGACCGACGACCACCAGCTCCACGGCCAGGAGATCCACGCCGGCGACGAGCTGCTCCTCATGTACTCGTCAGCCAACCGCGACGAGCGGGCCTTCGAGGACCCCGACCGGCTCGACGTGACCCGACAGCACAACCATCACGTCGCGTTCGGGTTCGGCGCCCACTTCTGCCTGGGGGCGTCGCTCGCCCGCCTCGAGATCCGCGTGCTGTTCGAAGAGCTGGTGCGCCGGATCCCCGAGTGGCGCCTCGCCGAGGGCGCCGAGCCGCGTCGAGTCCCGAGCGCGTTCGCGTGCGCGTACGAGACGATCCCCGTGGAGTTCGCCCCCGCCTGACCGACGCAGCGCGCGGCGCCGGCGTGGCCGAGGAGCTGCCGCGGCGGCTGCTCAGGCCGGGCTGAACGCGACCGGCATCCGCTTGATGCCGTGGATGAAGTTCGAGCGCAGCATCTCGGGCTCCCCGGTGACCTCGATGTCGGGGAGGCGCTTGAGCAGCTCGTCGAACATGACCCGGATCTCGCGTCGCGCGAGGTGGGCGCCGAGGCAGAAGTGCGGTCCCCCGCCACCGAAGCCGAGGTGCTCATTCGGCTCGCGGGTGACGTCGAAGCGGTACGGGTCGTCGAAGTAGGCCTCGTCGCGGTTCGCCGAGTTGTACCAGAGCACGATCTTCTGGCCCTCCTCGATGCGCTGGCCACCGAGCTCCACGTCTTGGCCCGCGCACGTCCGGCGGAAGTGGATGACCGGCGTCGACCAGCGGATGATCTCCTCGACCGCGGTCGGCGCGACGCGCTCGTAGTCGTCGAGCCAGCGCCGCTTCTCCGCCGGGTTGTCGGTGAGGGCGAGCATCCCGTGGCTGATCGCGTTGCGGGTGGTCTCGTTGCCGGCCACGACGAGCAGCACGAAGAACGACCCGAACTCCTCCGCGGTGAGGCTGTGCCCCTCGACCTCGGCCTGGGAGATCGCGGTCGTGATGTCGTCGCGGGGATGCTCGAGGCGCTCGGCGCGCAGCTGCTGGGCGTACTGCCAGAGCTCCTGCGCGGCGAGGAACGCGGCGGTGATCTCCACGCCGTACTCGGGGTCGCCGGCGCCGAGCACGACGTTCGTCCTCTCGAAGACCCAGTGGTAGTCGGACTCGGGGATGCCCATCATGTCGCAGATGATCTGGAGCGGCAGGGCCGCGGCGATCTCGCTCACGAAGTCGCAGGCGCCCTTCTCGGCGACGCCGTCGACGATGGCGCGCGCCCGGTCGTGGACGCTCTGCTCGATGAGGCCGACCTGGCGGGGCGTGAAGCCGCGGTTCACGATGAGCCGGAACTGGGTGTGGCGCGGCGGGTCCATGTTGATCATGGAGCCGAGGAACTCGTACACCTCGGGTGGGAAGTCCGGGATGTTCGTGCCCTTGCCGGACAGGAACACCTCGGGGTGGCGGCTGGCGTGGACGACGTCGTCGTAGCGGACGACAGACCAGAAGCCCGGGCCGGCCCCCATGGTCAGGCCCGGGATCTCTGGCTCGGTGTGCCAGGACACCGGGCGCTCCCTGCGCAGCGCGGCGAACATCCCCGGCCAGTCCGTGCGCTCCCAGAGCGACATGTCACCGAAGTCGATCGCGTCGACCGTCAGATCGGTCGTGGGGGTCATGACCACAGGCCAACTCTATTGGTACCGGGACGGCGCCGCCTGCGGGCGGGCGCGCGCACCTCAGCGACGCTTGGGGGCGGCCTGCTCGGCGGCTCGGAACGTGGCCGCGGCGGCCTCGGCGGCCGCGCGGGTCTCCCCGGCGCGCGCCCCGGCCGTGCGGGCGTACTCGGCGGTCTGGGCGACGTTCGCCCGGGCGCGCTCGAGCGCCCGCTCGACCTCCTCGAGGTGGGCCGTCGCGGCGTCGGCGCGCAGCGTCGCGCTCGTGAGCTCGGACGCGGCCGTCTTGGCGGCGTTGGCGGCGGCTGTCGCGTCCCGCTTGGCGACGGCGAGCGCCTCCCGCGCGCGCTCGGCCGCGCCGCGCTCGTCGTCGGCCGGCACCGCGGCGCGTGGCACGCCGAGCGGACCGAAGCCGGCCGGCGCGGCGAGCGCGCGCGTGAGGCGACCGGTGCGGAGCTCGTCGGCGTGCTCAGCTTCGAGGGAGGCCGCGTCGAGCGTCGCCGCGATGCTGGCCCGGTAGCCGTCGGGTTGCGGCACGCGACCGCGCAGGCCGCCGACGGCTGCGTCGGTGAGCCGGTCGACGAGCTCGTTGCGCTCCCGCGCCGCGTCGCGGAGAGCGGCGGCGAGGGCGCCGGGCCCGGCGCGCGCCTGGGCGTCGACGACCCGTTGGGTGGCGTCGAGCAGCGCCGCCACACCCTCGGGGTTCGTGCGGGCCAGCTGGTTGCACGCCCACGCAGCGAGGTTCGGGCGCCGGCGCGCCCGAACGTCGGCGGCGGCGTCCGCCTCGCCGGCGTCGCGCAGCTCGCGCTCCAGGCGCGCCCGCACGAGCACGAACTCCTCGGGCGACGCCGCGTACAGCTCGTCGAGGGCTCGGTCGAGCGCGGTGGGCGACGAGCGGGCCACGATCGTCGTGCGCCTAGATGCGACGCGGGGCCCCGTCCGGGCGCCCTCAGGCGTCGGGGATCCAGGAGCCGTGGAAGCCAGCTGGGACGCGCTGTGGGAGCGGGACTGTTGCCACTGGCGGGCCGTCGAAGTCCGTGGCGTCGAGCACGACGAAGTCGCTCGTGTCGCGGGCCGCGTCGTAGACGTAGGTCATCACCCAGCCCTCGTCCTCGGCGCGCCCCTCGGCCGCGGGCACGAACACCGGCTCACCCGCCTCCCGTCCGGACCCGAAGTCGTGGGGCTGGGACCGACCCTCGACCTGGTCGTACTTCACGAGCACGCCGCTGGCGTTGCTCACCGGAGGGGCCTCCACGGCGTAGCCGTACCGGTGGTGTCGGCCGACGACGCGCGGGTCCACGCGGGGGAACTCGGTGGCGCGGTCGTCGAGCTGCTCCTCCTTCACGCCGCCGCCCGCGAGGTCGATCGTCCAGCGGGTCAGGTGGGCACCGTCGTCGAACTCGGTGTTCGACCCGGCCCACAGCGTGGGGTAGCGCGCCACGTCGAGCGTGATCGTCCCGTCGCCGTCGTAGGCGTTCATCGGGTGGAACACGTAGCAGGGGTCGATCTCGAACCACCGGACGTCGGCGTCGGTGCCGCCGCGGGGCAGGACGCCGAGGCGCGCGCCGTAGTCGTCGTCCCAGCGGTACGGCATCGTGCCCTGCACCGCCAGCTCAAGGTCGAAGACAACCGGCAGATCCATGAAGACGACGTGGTGCTCGGTGAGGTTGAAGTCGTGCATCATCGTCGGGCCCCGCACCGTGATCTGCTCGCTGCGGACGAGCTCCCCCGCCGCGTCGGCGACGTGGTACGTGAGATACGGCGGGAGGAAGCCGTACCCGAAGAAGTGCAGCTCGCCGGTCCCCGGATCCAGCTTGGGGTGGGCCGTCATCGCCGTGCGCAGCCGGCCGTCGAAGTCGAACGCGCCGACCGTGTCGAGCTCGGGCGTGACCTCGTAGGGATACCCGGACTCGACGAGCGCCAGGATGCGGCCGGCGTGGCCGATCACGTGCGTGTTCGCCGGCCCGACCGTCAGGTCGACGTGGCCCTGGTCGTCCACGTAGGTGCCGTCGCCGCTGAGCTGGCCGGTGCGCACGTAGCGGTTCCGGTACCAGCGGGCGGCGCCCTCGTGCAGCTCGATTCCGTGCAGCATCCCGTCGCCGAGGAACCAGTGCGGCGACACGCCGGTGTGGGGGTTCGGGCCGTTGCGCACGAAGCGCCCGACCAGTTCGCGTGGGAGCGCGCCGGTCACGGCCAGATCGGTCGCCGTCACCTCGTCGGTGACCGGCGCGAAGTTGCCCGACAGGAAGAATGGGGTGGTCGCAGTCATGCCCGCACCGTAGACCCGGACGGGTCGGCCGCCGACCCTGGACGGCACCGCCCCGCCCACGGCGGGCCCCCGCCGGTAGGGTCCTCGCATGGGCGTCCGGTACGCGCCGTTCGACGCGTCACAGCTCGACGCCATCGTCGCGTTGTGTGCCGCCGAGGGGTGGCCGTCCTTCCCCGCCGACCCGGCGCGCGCGGCGCGTGCGCTGGTCGCACCCGGCGTGACGACCGTCGTGGCGTGCGACGACGTCGAGGTGCTCGGGTTCGCCACGATGCTGAGCGACGGCGAGATCCAGGCCTACCTGTCTCTGCTCGTCGTCGCCGCGCCGCATCGGCGTCGGGGCATCGCGCGCACGCTCGTGCTGGAGGCCTTCCGACGGGCCGGTGGGCAACGCGTGGACCTCCTCTCCGAGGATGCCGCCGAGGGCTTCTACGCGTCGATGACCCACCGTCGGCTGCCCGGCTTCCGGCTCTACCCGGAGTAGGCGTTCGGGTGCATCCGACCCTCGTCGTCGTCGGCGGGCTGCCCGGCACCGGGAAGAGCACCCTCGCGGACGGGCTCGCCGCCCGCCTCGACGTCCCGGTGTTCAACAAGGACTGGATCGAGGCGTCGCTGCGCCGAGACGGCATCACCCCCGGCCCCGACTCGTGGCGGGTCGCCGAGCATCTCCTCACGACGCTCGCCGGCCGGCAGCTGCGTCGCCGGCAGTCGGCGATCCTCGACACCGTGGCGCGCCCGGCGGAGTCGCGCGCGGCGTGGCGGACGCTCGCCGACGACGCCGACGCGCGGTTCCGTCTGATCGAGTGCGTGTGCTCCGACGCGGCGCTGCACCGCCGACGGGTGGTCGGGCGCGACCGCGGCATCCCCGACTGGGACGAGCTCACGTGGACCGACGTCGAGGACGTCCGTGCCCGCACGACGCCGTGGGCCGAGCCGCGCCTCGTGCTCGACGCGACGCGTCCCGCGGCCGAGAACCTCGACGCGGCGCTGCGCTACGTGACGCGCGACGTCCCGGTGGGCACCCCGTGACGCGCCCGGTGCGCTGCTCGCGTTCGGCGCGTGCGCTCGGCGTGCTGGCCCTCGGCCTCGCGCTCACCCTCGTGGGCCTGCCGGCGGCGTCGGCGGTCCCCGAGGCGGGGTCGACCCCGTACTTCGAGTCGCCGTTCACGCTGCGCTCCAACCCGGTGGCGTTCGGGCAGGACCCGTCCTGGACGCCCGACGGGCGCGTCCTGTCGAACGAGCCCGACGGCGCGGGGACCGACCAGGTGTACGTCTCGACGCTCGCCGGAGCCGACCGGCACTGCCTCACGTGCGGGCAGCCGGGGCCGAACGGCTTCCCCCAGGAGCGCCCCCAGGGCGACTGGGTCCTGTTCTGCTCGTGGCGGGGCGCGCCCGTGACGTTCGGCGCGCCGTGCCTCGGCGGCGTCGGCACCGACCTGTACGTCATGCGCCCCGACGGCACCGACGTGACCCGGCTCACTGCGCCGGGCCAGGCCTTCGAGCCGACCGGTGTCGTCTACGACAACTACCACCCGGCCTGGTCGCCGGACGGCCGTCGGATCGTGTGGACCCACGTCGGCTACGCGCCGCTCAGCGCGGGCGGGACGCAATGGACGATGCTCGTCGCCGACTTCGCGGGCGGCCGCACGCCACGGCTCGGGCCGACGACGGTCGTCGGCCCCGCGATCGACAGCGGCTACGAGACCCAGGTCTGGGCCCCGGACGGGAGCGGGTTCCTCTACACCGCGATGGGCCAGGGCGAGTCGGGCTGGCTGAACCTCGAGCTCTACTACCTGCGCCTGTCCGGGCACGGCGCGTCGTTCGCGCACCCCCAGATCGTCCACCTGACTGACGACAGCCCGGCGTGGGACGAGCAGGCGGTGTTCACCCCCGACATGCGCGACGTCGTGTGGATGTCGAGCCGCGGCTCTCCCACCTGGTACCAGACGGTGATCACCGCGGCGCGCCAGATCGGGTTCGACCCTCCCCTCCAGAACGAGACCTTCGGACCGATGTTCGAGCTCACGATCAGCGACCCGGGGTTCCACACCGACCTGTACGAGCGCGACCTCGCCAGCGGCGCGATCCGCCGGCTCACCGACCGCAACGGCATCGTGCCCGAGTTCTACTTCGACCCGAGCGGGCGGACGCTGCTGTGGAGCGACCCGGCGCACGGTGGGACGAACGTCGGGCGGTTCGCGCTGGCGAGCGCCCCGGCACGTGTCGGGCCATCCGTGACGCCGGTGGCCGCGTGGTTCGGCGCGCCCCGCCATCCGGCGCTCACGCCGCCGCCCGGGCCGGTCACGCCACGCTCGACGACGCTCCCCTCCACCGTCGTGGAGGGCCTGACGCTGCTGCAGTCGCAGCTGCGCCAGCTCGCGTCGCGCCTCCAGACCCTGCCCCAGGGCCCGGGCTGCTGCCGCGGCCCGTAGCGACCATCGGCAAACCCCGCGGCCGGTGGCGCGCCGCTCAGTACCGTCGTCCGGTGGGCCTCGAGGACGACCGAGCGCAGGTGTGCGCCGCACAGGGTCGGTTCCAGGCGGCGATCGCCGACCTGCGGGACGAGGAGGCCCGACGGCCGAGCGCGCTGCCCGGCTGGTCCGTCGGCCACGTCCTCACCCACGTGGCCCGCAACGCGGACAGCCACCGGCGCCGCGCCGACGCGGCGATCGAGGGCCGCGTCGTCGACCAGTACCCCGGTGGCTTCCCGGCCCGCACGGCCGAGATTGACGCTGGCGCGGCACGGCCCGCCACCGCGCTCGTCGCCGACGTCGTGGCGTCGGCCGACGCGCTCGAAGCGGCGTGGGACCGCGTGCCGGCGGGCGCGTGGAACCAGACCAGCCGCGACGTAAGCGGCAAAGAGCGGACCCTCCGCACGCTGCCGGCGCGCCGCTGGCAGGAGCTGGCGGTCCACGTCGTCGACCTCGGCCTCGGCGTCAGCGCCGCCGACTGGGACGACGCGTTCGTCGCCCGGTGGCTCGAGCCGATGCGGGCCACGCTCCCCGGGCGCCTCCCGGCCGGCACGCCGGCACCCGAGCCCGGACGCCTCGACGCCCGCGCCGAACTCGCCTGGCTCTACGGTCGCCTGGCGCGCCCCGACCTGCCCGCGCTCGGGCCCTGGGCCTGAGACATCTCCGGGCTCCTCGACAGCAACAGCTGATGAGGCCCCGCGGCGGCATGCCCGCATCGGGCGGCGTGGTCGGCCATGATGTCGCGGCACCGGTCCGAGAGGGGTCCCCATGGGAGACAAGTCCCCAAAACGAGCGAACGACAAGAAGCAAGGGAAGTCGCTCGTCGAGAAGCGGGCGGCGAAGCGCCAGAAGCGCGAGCAGCGGCGCGACGACGCGCAGTCCCGCACGCAGCTCGACGGCCACTAGCCGCACGCGCGCGCCGCGCGCGACCGGCTCGGCGTCGCGGTCGTCTGGCCCGGCGCCGCGGCCGTCCGCCACACTGGACGGGTGAACGACGGCGACGAGGCGCTCGCCTTCATCTGCGCGATGCCGATGGAGGTGAAGCCCCTCGTGCGCCGGTTGGCGCTGCGCCGGACCCAGCTGGGCGGTTCGCCCGCGCACGAGGGCACGCTCGACGGTCGGCGCGTCGTCGCCGTCGTCACCGGGATGGGCACGACGCTGGCGCGTGACGGCGCCGAGCGGCTCCTCGACGCGGTCGGCGTGGACCGCGTGGTCGTCGTGGGCATCACGGGCGCCGTGGAGGACGAGACGCCGATCGGGACGCTCATGCTCCCCGAGGTCGTCGTGGACGCCGCGACGAGGACCGAGCACCGCCCGGCACGGCTCGGCGAGGGCACCCCAAACGGGAAGATGTGGACGGGTGATGACCTGACGACCGACGGGGATGTCGTTGCCGGGCTCCGCGACGCGGGCGTGGTCTGCCTCGACATGGAGACCGCGGCGATCGCGGACGTGGCCGAGCGCCGCGGCATCCCTTGGTCCGTGTTCCGCGCGATCAGCGACCGCGCGAGCGACGGGACGGTCACTGAGGAGGTCTTCCACCTGTCGAACCAGGACGGCACGCCGAACGGCGGGGCGGTCCTGCGGTTCTTCCTCCGCCACCCGGGGCGGCTGCCGGCGATGATGCGCATGGCGAAGGGCGCCAAGCTCGCCACCGAGCGCGCGGCCGACGCCGCGATCCGCGCCTGCGAGCACGCCTGATGGCGGTCGCCGCCGAGCCACGACACCTGCGCTTCGCCGTCATCGGCGCCGGCATGGCCGGGATCCTGAGCGCCATCAAGCTCACCGAGGCGGGCTACACCGACTTCACCGTCTACGAGAAGGCCGACCGGCCGGGCGGCACCTGGCGCGAGAACACCTACCCCGGGCTCGCGTGCGACGTGCCGTCGCACCTCTACTCGTACTCGTTCGCCCTCACGCCGGACTGGACGCACCGCTACTCGCCGGGGCCCGAGATCCAGACCTACTTCGAGCGCGTCGCCCGCGACCACGACCTCGACGCCCACGCCCGCTTCAGCGACGAGGTCACCCGCTGCGCGTTCGCGGACGGCCGCTGGCACCTCTCGACCGCGTCGGGCCACCACGACGAGGTCGACGTGGTCGTCGCCGCGACCGGCGTGCTCCACCATCCCCACGTCCCCGCGCTCGAGGGACTCGACGACTTCGACGGCGCGGCGTTCCACAGCTCGCGCTGGGACCACAAGGTCGCCATCGACGGGGCCCGGGTCGGCGTCGTCGGCACCGGGTCGACCGCCGTGCAGATCGTCGGGGCGGTCGTCGACGAGGCGGCGCACCTGTCGCTGTTCCAGCGCACCGCGCAGTGGATCATGCCCCAGGAGAACCCGGCGTACTCCGCCGAGGAGCGCGCCGAGTTCCGGGACGACCCGACGCAGCTGCGCGGCCTGCACGAGAAGCTCTGCGAGCAGTTCGACGTGTTCGCCAACGCGATCGTCCACGCCGACTCACCCGAGATGCAGCTCGTCGAGCGTCTGTGCCGCGAGCATCTCGAGGACGCGGTGCACGACCCGGTGCTGCGCGAGCGGCTCCGCCCGAACTACCGGGCGGCGTGCAAGCGCCTCGTCGTCTCCGGGCGCTTCTACGACGCGATCCAGCGCCCGAACGCCGAGCTCGTCACGGAGCCGATCGAGCGCATCGAGGCGCGGGGGGTGCGCACCCGCGACGGGTCGCTCCACGAGCTCGACGTCCTCGTGCTCGCCACCGGCTTCCAGGCCCACGCGTTCATGCGGCCCCTGGAGGTCGTGGGGCGGGACGGGCACACGCTCACCGACGAATGGAAGCAGCGGCCGAGCGCGTACCTGTCGATCTCGATCCCCCACTTCCCGAACTTCTTCATGCTGAACGGCCCGAACGGCCCGGTCGGCAACTTCTCGCTCATCGACGTCGCCGAGCTGCAGTTCGGCTACGTCCTCCAGCTCGTGGACCGCCTGCGCGCCGGCGAGTGCCGGGAGGTCAGCCCGACCGAGGAGGCGACGGCCGCGCTCGAGGCCGAGCGCACCGAGGCGGCGAAGGGCACGATCTGGATGACGGGCTGTCGCAGCTGGTACCTCGACGACCGGGGCGTGCCGGCGGTGTGGCCGTTTTCGTTCGACCGCTTCCGCGCCGAGATGGCCGGCCCCGATCTCGCGGCCTACGACCTGCGCTGATCAACCGGCGAGCGGCCCCACCGGGGCGGGCGGCAGCTTCTCGCCGCGCCGCGGCAGGTACATGAGGTGCGAGGCCTTCGGCGGGGCGAGGAAGTAGCCCTGGAGCAGGTCACAGCCCAGCTCACGCAGGCGCTTGAGCTGGTCCTCGGTCTCGATCCCCTCGGCGATCGTGAGGAGGTGCAGCGACTGCGCGAGCGTGACGATCGCCGCGACGATCGCCTGGGACTCGGGGTCCGACCCGAGCTCCTGCACGAAGGACTGGTCGATCTTCAGTGCCTCGACCGGGAACCGCTTCAGGTACGCGAGCGACGAGTAACCGGTCCCGAAGTCGTCGATCGCCAGGTGCACGCCGACGGCCCGAAGCTCCTTCAGCGCGGACGCGATGTGGTCGGCGTCCTCCATCAGGACCGTCTCGGTGACCTCGAGCCAGAGCCGATCGGCCTCGCTGGAGGAACACGCCGCTGGGGGCGGCGCCGCGCCGGAACAGGTCGGCGCCGGGCGGCATGAGCGACGGCGCTCCCCCCTGCGGCGACGCGATCGCGCAGCTGTACAGCCAGGCGAAGCTGAACGTCGGCGGGACCGCCCCGCCGCCGACGGCGTAGCGGGCGTTGTCGTCGCAGACGGCCCCCGCGAACGCCCACGCGGCCGAGCGCTCGATGCGCACCGTCACCGCGGGCCCCCACGCGCCGAACGCGTCGTCGTCGGCGCGCTCCTCGTCGCTCATCGCCGCTCCACCAGCTGGTGGTGTCAGCCCTAACGCCACGATAGAACCGCCCCGCCGTCAACGGCGGGGCGGTCAATCGGGTGCGCGTCGTGCGACGGCTAGGGCTGGATCATGTCCACGACGGGCATGGTCAACGGGTTCGCGTCCTTCACACCGGCTTCGTCGAAGAGAGGCTGCAAGCGCTGCCAGAACCCGTCCCAGACCGCCTGGGACTCCCAGACGTCGTAGATCATGAGCTTGGGCTCCTCGCCGAAGCAAGAGTGGTGCTTCAGCTCGGCCGGCGGCGGACCGCCGGCCATCACCTTGGCGGCGATCTGGTCGTACTGCGCCTTCGTCATCGAGTCGGGGTTGATGTAGACGGCGATCATCGGGGTGCCTCCTGGTTGGTGCCCGCGGCGTGAGGGACCCTACGCGCCACGCCCGCGCGTCTGCTCGTGATGCGAGGAGGCCCCGCCCGCAGGCGGGGCCTCCTCCGAGCGCGCTCGGGGTCGTCGCCGAGATCAGCCGGTCGGGCTGTCCTTCGACAGGACGTTGTCCGGGTCGTCGACCACGATCGTCCCGGCGATCTTGTCCCACAGCTCCTGGCGGTCCTTGTCCCACACGAGCATGAAGGCCAGGACGAGCGAGACGAGTCCGCAGATCGAGCCGATCACGAGGTCCACGATGAGCCACTTGCCGACGGCCTCGCGCAACGCCATCGTGCCGTAGCTGGCTCGCAGGCCGTTGTCTTTCTTCACGACCTTCATGTTGAGGAGCTGCTTGCCGGGCGACTGGGAGTTACCCCAGATGATGAGCGACCAGATGAGCCAACCGATGAAGAGCGTCACGATGAGCAGCAGCGCGTCGAGGAGGTAGGCACCGAGGCGACGCCCGACGCTGCTGACGATGACGCCCTGAGGCAGGGGCGTCGCGGCGGCGGGCCCGATCCCGCTGCCGGGCGGCGGGGGCATGCTGCCGAGCGGAGGCGGGGGCGGAGGCGGGGGTGGCGACGCCGGCGGTGGCGGCGGAGGCACCTGGCTCACGATGAACTCCTTCGTTCAGACGGGTGGGCGGCAGCAGCCGCGGGTTCGTGGGGTGTGCGGTGTCGCGACCCTTCGTCGCGGTGGAGCCCGCGCCCCGAGTCGCAGCCCCGCGCCCCGCTCGCGTCGACCGACTCCTTGTTCGGCTCGACCGAGGCGGGACGCTACTCGGCGGGGTGGGGGGCGGCAAGGATCAGCGGGTCGGGGACGCTGCGGAGAGCGAGTCGGACGGTGCCGGGCGACGGCGTCGGGCGCGCGCCGCGCGCTCGCGGACCCAGGTCCCGACGAGCACACGGGCGTAGCTCGCCCCGTAGCGCAGCGAGTGGCCCTTCTTGCTCTGGCCGTGGGCGCGCACGCGCTGCGTCATCGGGACCTCGGCGATGCGGTAGCCGTGCGCGATCGCCCCCATGAGCAGCTCCGACGACTGGTACTGCGCCTGGCGCAGCTCGAGGGACGCGGGGACCTCGACCGTCATCGCCCGAAAGCCGAAGGACGTGTCCGTGATTCGCTGACCGGTGAGGCGCCGGGCGACCCAGGCGAAGAACCGCGACCCGAGCCGGCGGACGTGGTCCGTCGTGTCCTGCTGCCCGAGCCATCGTGACCCCGTCACGAAGTCCGCCGTGCCGAGGAGCAGCGGCTCGAGCAGCGTCGGGAGTTCGCTGCCGACGTACTGCCCGTCGGCGTCGGTCGTCACGACGTAGCGGGCACCGCCCTGGGGGGCGATCGCGTACCCGACACGGAGGGCGGCGCCTTGCCCGCGGTTCTCGGGCAGCTCGCACACCGTCGCGCCGTGATCGCCCGCGACTCGCGCGGTGGCGTCCGTCCCGCCGTCCACCACGACGAGCGCGTCGACGCCGAGGCCGCCACACTCGCGCGGGAGCCCGTCGAGGACGGCACCGATGCTCTCCGCCTCGTTGTACGCCGCGATGACCACGACGACCGGCGCGAACGCCGACCGGTGCCGCGCCTCGAAGGCGTCGATCACCTCCTGGTCGGCCTCGCGCGCGCGGTCTGCCGGCTCCGGCGCGCCCACGCCGACGAGCGCGCTGACGCCGAGGACGCCGGCGAGCGGGCCGAAGATCAGACCGGGGAGCTGGTAGCGCCACGAGAACTCGAAGAGGTCGGCGGCGAGCAGCACGCCGACGCCCGTCAGCGCGGTCAGCAGGCAGGCGGCGCGCAGGGGCGAGCGCCGGGCCCGGCCGACGCCGGCCGCGGCGAGCAGGCCGAGGAGGAGCCCCAAGGCGACGAAGGGCCCCGGCAGGTAGCCGCCGTGCAGCTGGTAGTCGCGCAGCGCCTCGGCGAGGGTCCGGTTCACCGCCGGTCCCCCGCCGCCGTGCAGCGCGATCTCCTCCGCCGGGTAGAGCGGCGGGAACACGGGGTACTGGAGTTGGAACTGCCACCGGCTCACCGGGACGTCGGTGGTGCGCGAGGTCCGAGACCAGCTGAATCCTTGGAGGAAGTCGCTGCCGACCGCCTGGACGAGCGCGAGCGGCTGCTGGCGGAAGACGCGCAAGGCGAAGTCGCGCTCGACTTCCGAGCGCGTCATCCCGGGGGGTGGCTGGATGCGGGCGAGCAGGGCCAGGTCGTGTGCGGACTGGTCGTCGACCGGGTAGTTGCGGGGGCCGGTCGGGCAGAGCAGCCGCTCGTAGGACGGCACGTGGATCGTGGCGCAGTCGGCGATCGCCGCGGCGCGGCCGTACAGGACACCGTCCTGGCCGCCGACGAGGCCGGGGCTGCCGGTCACCGCGGAGTAGTACGACGCGTAGAGGAGCACCGGCACCGCGAACGCGGCGACCAGACCGAGCGTGCGGCGCCGACGCAGCCCCGCCGGCGTCGTCATCACGGCGTAGAGCGCCGCCGGGACCACGAGGACGATCCCGACGGTGCGCACCGCGACCGCGATCCCGAGGATGAGCCCGGCCGCGATCAGCGCGCGGCGCGTCGGCGGCCGCTGCCACAGCAGGACGACGACGCCGGCGACGATGAGCGCCTCGAAGAGCGTATCCGACATGATGTTCTGCTCGATCTGGATCTGGTACGCGTCGAGCAGCACGGGGATCACGGCAAGCGCGGCGAGCCACGGACGGACACCGTTGCGCTGGAGGACGACGTAGAGCGCCACCGCCATGGCGAGCCCGAGCAGGTGCTGCAGCCCGGCGACGGTCGCCAGGTTTCCGACCCAGAGGACCGGCTTCAGCAGCATGGCCGGGTAGCCGATCGGGTCGAGCTTTTGGGGATTCAGGTTCCGGACGTTCGTCAGGTAGTTCCACGAGTCGACGAAGAGCAGCGCCGGCCGGTAGGCGAGCTGCGCCATCACGCGAAGCGCCGTCCCGGCAAGCAACGCGGCGACGAAGAGCCAGTGGCGGCGCAGCCATCCCATGCGACGCCGCGGCTCGGTCGACGGGGCGACCGGGTCGTCAGCGTCGGGCCGCACGAGCTCGTCGACGGTCACGCCCCGCGGTCCCACGTCTCGCGCACCTCGTGCCACAGCGACGCGAGGCCCTCGTCGAGCGTCACCCGCGGTTCGAAGCCGAGCGCGCGGGCCCGGCCGGTATCGACCTCGACAACCCGCATCTCGCCGTCGCGGGCGGGGACGTGCTCGACGGGCAGCGGGGTGGTGCAGACGCGGCGCACCGCGTCGACCAGCTCGAGCACCGAGATCGACGCACCCGACCCGACGATGATGGGACGGGCCCACGCGTCCTCGACTGCAAGGCCGACGGCGGCCGCGACGTCGTCGACGTAGATGAAGTCCCGTCGCTGCTCACCGTCACCGTAGATCTGCACCGTGGCGCCGGACAGCGCGGCGCGCATCAGCCGGGCGACGATGCTGTCCTTGTTGCTCATCCCGACGCCGTACACGTTCGTCAACCGCAGCACGCACGGCGCGATGTCGTAGGAGCCTCCGTACGCGGAGAGCAGCATCTCGCACGCCGCCTTCGTGCCGCCGTACGGGGTCAGCGGCCGGAGCGGCGACTGCTCGGTGATGACGCCGTCCGCGGCGCCGCCCACCACCGCGTTCGTCGACGCCAGCACGAACTGGGGCACGCGGCGCACCCGCGCCAGCTCGAGGAGGGCCGCGGTCACCGCGACGTTGTCGGCGAACACGCGATCAGGGGCGCTGATCGAGCCGACGACCGACGTGGCCGCGGCGAGGTGCACGATGGCGTCCGTCCCGTCGGCCACGGCGGCGCAGCGCACGTCGGGGTCTTGCAGGTCGCCGACGATGCCGGTGACCTCGGGATCGCGAGGCGGCGACCGGTCGACGACCGTGACGCGATGTCCGGCGGCCCGCAGCGCGCGCACGACCGCCGTCCCGATGAAGCCCGCGCCGCCCGTGACGAGCACGGCACGGGGTCCTGACCCCGCGCCACCGGCGACGCGGCGGGCAGGCGCCATCACCGCGACGCGAGCGGCCCGACGCCTACTTCCTCACCGGGTTCGCCGGCGCTGAGCGAGGACGGCAGGCGCACCGGGTTCGAGGCGCGCCGCCAGTTGACGAGCGGCACGAGCGCGTCGCGGTCGACGCGGTCTTGGTACCGCTCCACGATCCCGAACATCGACTCGATCAAGGTCTCGGAGAGGTAGTGCGGCTCGAGCCCCAGGTCGACGAGCGCCTGGTGGGTGACCTGGTAGTAGTGCTCCTCGGCCTCGACGCGCGGGTTGTCGACGAACTCGACGTCCGTCGCCCCGGGGTACGCGCTCGCCACCACCTTCGCGAGCTCGGCGACGCTCATGGTCTCGGTGAGCTGGTTGAAGACGCGGTACTCGCCCGGCCCGGCGGGGTGCTCGACCGTGAGGCGGAGGCACTCCACGGTGTCGCGGATGTCGATGATCCCCCGGGTCTGGTTGCCCGAGCCGTAGACGGTCAGCGGCTCGCCGAGCACCGCCTGGATGATGAACCGGTTGAGGACGGTGCCGAAAATAGCGTCGTAGTCGAGCCGCGTCGCGAGGCGCGGGTCGAGCGCGGTCTGCGCCGTGCGCTGCCCGTACACGATGCCCTGGTTCAGGTCCGTGGCGCGCAGGTCCCACGCTCGGCACGCGAACTCGATGTTGTGGCTGTCGTGCACCTTGGACAGGTGGTAGAAGGACCCGGGCCGCTTCGGGAAGAGCACGCGGTCCGAGCGGCCCTTGTGGGTGATCTCGAGCCAGCCCTCCTCGATGTCGATGTTCGGCGTGCCGTACTCCCCCATCGTCCCGAGCTTCACGAGGTGGATGGAGGGGTCGACCTCCTTGATCGCGTAGAGGACGTTCAGGGTCCCGACGACGTTGTTCACCTGCGTCGCCACCGCGTGGGCGCGGTCGATCATCGAGTACGGCGCAGCGCGCTGCTCCGCGAAGTGGATGATCGTGTCGGGTCGGAAGTCGCGGATCGCCGCGTAGACCTCCTCGGCGCGCTGCAGGTCGACCACGTAGACGCCGATCGCGCGCCCCGAGTACTCGGTCCAGGTCTGGACGCGCGTGCGCAGCGTCTCGATGGGCACAAGGCTCTCGACGCCCATCTCGTGGTCGTACTGGCGGCGCACGAAGTTGTCGCCGATGGCCAGGTCGTGGCCGACGTCGGACAGGTGGAGGGCAGTCGGCCACCCCAGGTAGCCATCGCCGCCCAGGACGAGTACTCGCATCGGTCAGTCTCCGCTCATCGCGACGGTTGGGGGCTTGGCGGTTCCAGAGACCGTCCACAGCCAAGCGGACGCGTGCGAAGGCGACATAGAGCCCGCGTGAAGGACGTGTGGAGATCCGAAGATAAGAATCGTGTAAGGCCACCGCCCGCCCGGCGACGACGCGACGCCGCGCGTCAGCGGCTCGGGATCCGCACCGTGACCCGCGTGCCGTGCCCCGGCTGGCTCTCGACGCGGACGTCGCCGCCGTGCGCATGGGCGAGCTCGCTCACCACGGTGAGCCCGATCCCGCTTCCCGCGACGCCGCGCGCGCTCGCGCCGCGCCAGAAGCGCTCGAAGACGCGGCCCTGTTCCTCCGACGGGATGCCGATCCCCGTGTCGGCGACGACGAGCCGGGCCGTGCGGTGGTCGCGGTCGACGCTGACCGCGACCGCGCCACCGGCGGGGGTGAACTTCAGCGCGTTCACGAGCAGGTTCGACGTGACCTGGTGCAGCCGCCGCGGGTCGCCGCCGACCCGAGCCGGGTTCGCGTGGAGCGAGAGCTGCACGTCGGCCGACTCGAACTGCGGCGCAAAGCGCGCCACCGCATCCTCGGCGATGTCGGCAAGGTCCACGTCGTCGAGCTTCAGTCGCGGCCCCGCGGCCGCGTCGGCGGCGGCCAGCGTCTCGAGGTCCTCGACCAGCCTGGTCAGCCGCAGGATGTCGTCATGCGCCGACGAGAGGCGCGCCGGCGTCGTGGTTGTCACGCCGTCGATCATGCTCTCGAGCGTGCCGCGCACGACGGTGAGGGGTGTGCGCAGCTCGTGGGCGACGTCGGCCACGAGCGTGCGTCGCATCTCGTCGTGCAACGCGACGGAGTCGGCCATGCGGTTGAAGGCAACGGAGAGCTCGGCGAGCTCGCCGCCCTTCCCGGTCTCGTGGACCCGGGCCGACCAGTCTCCGGCCTCGACCTTGCGCGCCGTGCGGATGAGGTCACCGAGCGGTCGGGTGATGCGGCGGGCGACGGTGATCGACACGATGACCGCGAGCAGCGCGGCGAGGCCGGCGCCGGCGACGATGGTCGCGAAGAGCGCGTTGCGCAGGTCCGTCACGGCGGCGGAGCGGGCCGAGAACGCGACCCGGACGGTGCCCACCCGGGTGCCGGCGTGCACGACCGGCGCGAGCTTCACCCGTCGGCCGTGCTGGCGCGCCGGCCCGGCCACGATGCGGCCGTGACTGTCGAGCACGTTGGCGCGGGCGCCGGCGTCGGTGGCCAGCGTGAGCGTGGCGTCGAGGTCGGCGTTCTTCCAGCCTCCGGCGTCGGTGTAGGCCACGCCGGCGGCATGCGCCACCGCAGTGAGGGTGGCGGCCTGCTGCTGGGTCGTGAGGTCGGTGACGTCGCGCGACGACTCGACGAGGACGAGCACGCCGAAGAGCAGCAGCGCACCGAGCGCGACGATCAGGAACGCGCCGAGCAGGCGTGCGCCGAGCGACGTCGGGAGGCGGAGACGCTTAGGCATCGGGCGTGAGCCGGAGGCGATACCCGGCGCCGAGCACGGTCTCGACGATCGCGGGCTGGCGCGAGTCCCGCTCGACCTTGCGGCGCAGGTTCTTGACGTGCGAGTCGATGGTCCGCTCGTAGCCCTCGAACTCGAATCCACGGACCTTGTTGATGAGCTCGTAGCGCGAGTACACGCGACCGGGGACCCGCGCGAGGGAGACGAGGATCCCCCACTCGGTCGGCGTGAGCTCGACCGACTCGCCGCGCACCTGCACCTCGCGGCGGTCGGCGTCGATGACGAGCTCCCCGTCGCCGTAGGTGACGGGGCCGGGCCGGGTCACACCGTGCGCCGATCGGCGCAGGATCGCCTCGACGCGCAGCACCAGCTCGCGCGGGCTGAACGGCGTCGTCACGTAGTCGTCGGCGCCGAGCTCGAGTCCCCGGATCCGGTCCTGCTCGCTCGACTTCGCCGTGAGCATCAGGGTCGGGACGGGCAGGAACTGGCGGATCTCGCTGGCGACCACCTCGCCGGGCACGTCGGGGAGCCGCAGGTCGAGCACCAAAAGGTCGGGCGCGGTCGAGCGAGCGAGCTGGATCGCGTGCGCACCCGAGCCGGTCGAGAGCACCTCGAGACCCGCCCGTTCGAGGTAGGACCGCAGCAGCTCGCGGATGCGCTCCTCGTCTTCGACCACCAGGACCGTCGGCACGTCAGCGCTCCGCTCGAGCCGGGCCGGTGAGCGCCGGCGCGGGTCGAGTGAAGACGAAGCGGTCGAAGAGCACGAACTTGATCACGAACATGAGCCCCGTCGCCACGATGTAGGCGGCGTCCACAGCGACCACCGACACCCAGTGCGAGGCGTGCCGCGTCGCGGCGGCCGCCGCGGCGCTCGCCCCGGCGGTGGCGAGCAACGTGGCGAGGACGATGAGGATGTACGGCATGAGCTCGTGGCGCAGTCTCACCCGCCCGGAGTGCTCCCACGCCCACTGTCGGTTGAGGATCCAGTTGGGGATCGCGCCCGCCAAGAATGCCAGCACCGCGGCCGGGCCGGCGGCCATCCGGGCGACACCGACCAGCATCGTCAGGGTGATCTCGCTGACCATCGCGGCGACGACCGACCCGGCCGAGTAGCGCAGCACCCGGGTCTTGAGTGACAGGCGGTGGCTGGTCCTCATCGCGCCGAGCCACCCGCGGAGCCCCGCGGCTGCCGGAGCCGGCAGCGGCTCGAGGCGCGGGGGGCCGGCGGGAGCGGGAGCGGCCTCGGAGACCCCGGACGTGTCCAGGCCCCTACCTAAGCACGGCGTGGCGTCGACCGACGGCCGATGGCGGACACCATCGATACCGTCGAGGTGTCATGCCGTGGGCGCGGCCCATGCTGCTAGTCGCCCGGCTCGGTGATCCGGAAGATCGGGTGGTCGGGCGTGATGCGTCGAAGCTCGTCGTCCGATGACGTGTCACTCACGCCATCGAAGAACACGCCCACCTCCATCTTCCAGCGTCGCAGGTAGGCCCGCAGGATCTCGGGTTTCTCGGCGTCGATCAGCTCGGTGGCGCGGAAGGGCTCGCTGCGGCGGCCGACCCGTAGCGTCCCCTCCTGGGCCACCCGGAGGTTCCGAACCCATTCGGTGACGCCGCGCGGCGCGACCAGGTACCGCCCTCCTTCGTGGGTCAGCGGGTTGACCGGCGTCTCGCGGAGCTGGCCGGACGTCCGCCCGCGCACCTGCAGGATCCGAGAGCCCCAGATGCTCACGCCGACGCGCGTCGCCGCCGCCACGCCGGGGTTGAAGACGTGTCGGGTGAACCACCCGGGTCGCTGGTAGCGGTCACTCGCCATCGGGCGATCCTCGCACGTGGACAAGCGCCGGACGGCGTCGGACGGCGCGCCGGTAGCCGTCGCTCGCGTCCTAGCTCGTCTCAGGGCGCGGTTGCTGTCTCGAAGACCCAGGTGCCGCGGAACTCCACGACCTGCGCTCGAGGCAGCTGCACCACGCGTGCGGCCACGTCGCCACAGCTGGGACAGCGCAGGACGAGGCCCGCGCCCCCGTAGGCGAGATGTTCACCCGTCCGGTGGCGCGCTCGGCACGACTGGCAGATCCGTTCGGCTGTCGTCGGCTCGCACGCCAGGATCTCGCCGAGGACGGCGGCGAACGCGTTGCCGTCGAGATGGTGGTCCGCAGTGCTCATCTCATCCTCCTCCTGAGGGTCCGAAGCGCTCCGTCTTGATCAGGGACGGCTCATGACCAGCCTCGACAAGCAGCTCCGCGACCGTCTCGACGAACGCCGTGGGCCCGCAGACGTAGATGCGCGGCCGCCGGTCGGGCTCGGGGCCCAGGTCGTGGAGCAACGCGGCGTCGACCCGGCGCGTCCCACCGGACCAGCCGGGAGGCTGCTCACGTGTCAGTGTGCACTGCACCGCGACGCCGCTGCGCGCGAAGCCGTCCAGCTCGTCGCGATAGAGCACCTCGTCGATCCGGCCCGCCGACACGAGCAGGCGGGCGTCGACCGCGGCGTCGACCGCGGCCCGATGCCGCAACATCGCGGCGAGGGGAACGAGGCCCGAGCCGCCGCCGAGGAGTAGGAGGGGTCCGTCGTCCGTCGCTCGCCACGTGAAGTAGCCACCGATCGGGCCACGAAGCTCGAGCAGGTCGCCGGCGCGCAGCTCGTCGCAGAGGTACGACGACACCTCGCCATCGGCGAGCTCCACGACCGTCAGCTCGAGGTCGGCCGCTTCAGGCGCCGAGGCGATGGAGTACGAGCGTTGGGCTTGGTAGCCGTCCTCGGCGGTGAGCCGGACGTCGAGGTGCTGTCCGGCGATATGGCCGGGCCACCCCGGCACGTCGAGGACGAGGGTCTTGGCATAGGGCGTCTCCGCACGAACCTCGCGCACCGTCGCCTCGCGCCAAATGAGCGGGACCCGGGGCGGCGTCAGTCGCTCCAGTACCGCTCCTCCTTCCAGGGATCACCGCGGTTGTGGTAGCCGTTGCTCTCCCAGAACCCCGGTTCGTCCTCGGCGGTCAGCGTGAGCCCGCGGACCCACTTCGCGCTCTTCCAGAAATAGAGGTGTGGGACGAGCAGGCGGGCCGGCCCCCCGTGCTCGGGTTCGAGCGGCTCACCGTCGAACGCGTACGCCACCCAGGCCTGCCCGTCGGTCACGTCCCCCAGGGGCAGGTTCGTCGTGTATCCACCGTCGGAGAACGCGGTGACGAACTCGGCGCTCGTCTCGACGTCCTCGAGCAGCTGGTCGACTGAGACACCGGTCCAGATGGTGCCGAGCTTCGACCACTTCGTGACGCAGTGGATGTCGACCGTGAACGTCTCGCTCGGCAGCTCGAGAAACGCCGCCCAGGACCACGACCGCGCCTCGTCCACGGCTCCGTTGATCGTGAAGCTCCACTGGTCGAGCTCCGGGTGGGGGGTCGGGCCCGCGGACAGCACGGGGAAGTCGTCGACGACGTACTGGCCCGGCGGAACCCGGGCCGCATCGACATCCGAGCGACGACGCCCGTGGAAGCCGCGCGAGACCGGCGTCATCGACGGACCTGCCGCGCCTCAGGGCCCTCCATCTCAGTCACGAGCAGACGCGTGGCGCCGGGAGTCGCCGTGGCTTCGAACCAGCCCAGGCAGGCCGCGACCGCCATCGCGACAGTATGGCGCTGTCGCCGGCGCGCAGCCGAGCCGACCGTGCGACCCCGCATTCGCGCGGGAGCGTGACCGAGACGTTCGCGGTCGTCGCCAATCCTTCCGGGCGACCGTGTTCGCCACGGGGGCACGCTGTGCTCAACTGTTGATCTGGGTTCCAGTAGTTCGTCGATGGGAGAGGGCGTCATGGATGAAAGGCTCGAGGTGCAACGCACGATCGCTGCCGATTCCCCAGCCATCTTCCGCGTGCTGTGCGACCCGCAAGGCCACGTGCAAATTGACAGCTCAGGGATGCTGATGAGCGCGGAAGGCGCGCCGGTCTCGGCCGTCGGCGACACCTTCGTCGTCCACATGGACCGCGAGGCATTGAACGATCTCCCACTCGGCAAGTACGACGTGACCGTCAAGATCGTGAAGTTCGAGCCCGACCGCGAGATCGCGTGGACACCGACGGGGAACTTCGACATCGGCCACGTCTACGGATATCGGCTCGAACCGACCGACGGTGGCACGCTCGTGACGTCGTATTACGACTGGTCGACGATCGACGACAACTGGAGGGAGCTCGGGATGTTCCCGGTCGTCCCCGAGTCGGCGCTCCGCGCGACACTCGGCATCCTGACCCGGACGACCGAAGCGAACAGCTAGCCCTTTCGTTTGTTGCCGTTGTCGGCCAACGTTCTTCGTCGTCCTACGGACTTGGGACGGACTTGGTACCCCAACTGCGGGCTCGTAGACGACTTACCGTTCCGCGCAGATGAGAAGGAAGGGGGAGGCACGTGCGCTTCGTGATGGTCCACGGGGGCTTCCACGGTGCCTGGTGCTGGGAACGTGTGATCCCCGAACTCGAGCGTCTTGGCCACGAGGCTGTCGCCGTCGATCTACCCAGCCATGGCCAGCGACGGCGAGAGACGGCACCGACCACCTTCGAGGGTCGCACGGGGGCCATCCTCGAGGTGGTGCAGCCAGGCGACATCCTCGTGGGCCACTCAGGCGGCGGGTTCGACATCACGCACGCCGCGGACGCGGTTCCGAACATGATCACCCACGTTTGCTACCTCGCTGCCGGTCTGCCACGAGAGGGACGGACCTGGCCCGAGGCCATGGCCCTGCGAGCTGACGGCACGATGGGCGACTTCGACGCCGCGGACCTGCTCGGGCACCTCAGGTTCCAGGAGGACGGCGCGATGTCCGTCGCGACCATCGAGGGCGCTCGAGAGAAGTTCTTCCACGATTGCGACGACGAAACGGTGCAGTGGGCGTTTGAGCGGCTGTGCCCTGAACGAGGTGGTGAGACATCTTCGACGTCGGTATCAGTGGCCAACTTCTGGGCTGCTGACCTGCCGCGCAGCTTCATCGTCTGCCTCCAAGACCGGGCACAGGAAAGGTGGAACGCAGATCTCGTGGCCCGGCGCCTCGGCGTGGAGCAACTCGCGATCGACACGTCGCACTCGCCGTTCCTCAGCCGCCCACGCGAGCTCGCCGAGCTCCTGGTCCACGCCACGACGACGACCCCGATCGGACCGCTCGACCCAGGGTGAACCCGAGCGCGGAGCATGATGCGGCGAGTTGTCGGGTTCGGCGTCCCTTGCGGGTCCGGGGTTTGCGGCGAGCGCGACGAGCGTGCCAGCGGGGATCTGAGTCCGCCGAAGGGTGCGGCGCCTCGCTCGGCCGCGGAGGGGCCAGGCCGCCGGCCTGTGCCGATGCGTGGGCGCTACTGGTTTCGAACCAGTGACCTCTGCCGTGTGAAGGCAGCGCTCTTCCGCTGAGCTAAGCGCCCGGGTCAACCCGTTCCCTGACCGGCCGCTGGGCCGCCGCTCGGTCGGCGACGACCCGCGCACGCCGTCCACACAGTGGAGGGAGTGGCCGGGTCATGGCGGTTGGAGGGTAGCGCCCGCTCCACGCGCGGGACCCACGGGGTTGGGGTCGTTCCGCCCGCGCTCAGCTGGTCTGGTGCTGCGGCGCCGTCCCCGCCGTGGCATGCGCATGAGGGCCCCACCTCAACGACCGGGCGCCGATCCCGTACTCGCGCCACGTCGATCCGTTCCCGTTCCGACCGTGTCGCGCCAGCCGCGAGACCCGCCACGACGCCCGACCGACGGCTGGTGCGCTCACGGAGAAGCCCCCTGGGACGGCGCGCGCCGCGCCGCTTCCCACGGGGCCGGGGCGCTCCCCCGACCGGGTCGGCCACGGGTGACGGCGCAGGACCCCACCCCGCGGCTCCCTGGGTCGGATGTGGGCTGGCGGGCCGACACGCGGCTGCCCCGCGGCGTGGGAGAATGGGAGGGTTGGGACCCCGGCGCCGGCGCCGCCGCGCACGAGCCGCTGGAGGACGGGCCGAGGTCCGTGAGAGGCAGGTGACCAGGTGCCCAGGAAGGGACGTGCTCGCCGGTTCCGCGAGGCCCGCGAGCTCAAGCAGGGCTTCGATGACGGCCTGTTCTCCGAGTCGGACCGCACGCTGGCCGACATGGAAGACAACGGCGACGACGACACGGCTTGGTCGGACGAGGCCGAGGATCACGGCGACGAGTGGGACGAGGACGACCCGCTCCGGATCGACGAGCGGCGCGCCTAGCCGTCGGCGCCCATTTGGGGGCTCAGACCGTTCAGGTGGTGCGCGGGTCGGGCCGGTCCGGGTCGAGGTCGTAGCGGCGGATGGCCTCCGCGACCTGCTCGCCCTTCAGGTCGCCCTGGCGGGCGAGCGCCTCGAGGACGGCCACGACGAGGTGGGCGGCGTCGACCTCGAAGTGGCGGCGGAGCGCGACCCGGGTATCCGAGTAGCCGAAGCCGTCCGTGCCGAGCGA
>DATDGU010000384.1:0-5403 GCA_036521915.1 Acidimicrobiia bacterium
GCGGCGCGCCGTTGGCCGTCGCGGTCATCGGGTCACCCCCATGCGGCGCTCGGCCCGGCTCAGGATGGCGCGGGCGACGAAGCCGATGATCACCGTCATGATGAGCAGGACGAGCCCGAGGCCGATGAGCGCGGAGCGCCAGGTGCCCGACGCGTCCCCGAACTCGTTGGCGATGATGCTCGCCATCGTGTCGCCCGTCCCGAAGATCTGCGCCGTGAGCCGAGGCGACGACCCCACGATGAGCGCGACCGCGATGGTCTCGCCGACGGCGCGGCCGAAGCCGATGATGACCGCCGACGCGACGCCGCTGCGGCTGTGGGGGAACACCGAGCCGCGGATCATCTCCCAGCGGGTCGCGCCGAGCGCGAGCGCTGCCTCCTTCTGGGAGGCGGGCGTCGTGGCGAACACCTCACGGGTGATCGCCGTGACGATCGGCGTGATCATGATCGCCACGACGAGGCCGGCGGTGAAGAACGCCTGCCCCGACGCGCTCGGGTGGGCGAAGAGCGAGTCGAGGATCGGGATGCCCGACGTCGCACTCGAGATCGAGCTGTAGATGTTCGCCAACGGGTGCGTGAACTGGTTCAGCGCCCAGAGGCCGAACACGACCGAGGGGATCGCGGCCAGCAGGTCGATGACGTAGACGACCGGGCGGCGGAGGAACCGGGGCGACACCTCGGTGACGAACAGTGCGATCCCGACGCTCACCGGGACGGCGAAGAGCAGCGCGATCGACGACACGAGGACGGTGCCGTACGCGAGCCCCAAGGCCCCGAAGTGATTGTGGGCGGGGTCCCAGTTCGAGCTGAAGAGGGCGCTCAGGCCCTCGGTGCGGAACCAGTCCGACGCCTGGTTCGCGGTCGTGACGATGATGAGGCCGAGGATGACGAGGACGAGCAGGCCCGAGGCCAGGCACAGGACGCGAAAGATCTGATCGGTGGCCCGCCCGGGCGGCGGCTTGCCCTCCCGGAGACCCTGGGGACTCGGTGGAGCGAGTGTCTCGGTGGCCATTGCTCGCAGTTCAGCTGGCACATGCTGGCACGGGAGGGGCGGGCGGGGGAAAGTCTCCCGCCCCTCCCGTGCCGAGCGGTTAGCCGACCTGGATCTTGGCAATCGCCGAGAGGGCGGCCTTCTGGAACGACGGCGGGATCGGCGCGTAGCCGACCTCCGGCGCCAACTTGGTGCTGTTGTCCTGGATGAACGTGAAGAACGACTTCAGCGCGTTGCCGATCGCGGCGTTCGGCTGCGTCTGGTAGACGAGCAGCCACGTCGGCGACGTGATCGGGTACCCGGTCTTGTTCTTCGTGTTCAGCGGGTTGTACGTCAGGTCCGGGTTGAGCTTGACCCCGATGAGGGCCGTGGTCGCGGTGGCGATCGACGGCGGGATGTAGTTACCCGACGAGTTCTTCACCAGCGCGAACTTCAGGCCCGCGGCTTTGGCGTCGGCGTAGTCGATGTAGCCCACCGCACCGGGCGTCGTCTTGACGCAGTTGGCGACGGCGCTGCTGCCGTTGTTGCCGACCGACGACGCCGGCCAGTTCACGGTCGCGCCCTCACCGAGCTTCCACTGCGCGGACGCTGCCATGAGGTACGTCGTGAAGTTCTGCGTCGTCCCGGACGAGTCCGAGCGCCGGCAGATCTGGATGCTCGTGCTCGGCAGCTTCACCCCGGAGTTCCCGGTCGCGAGCGCCGGGTCGTTCCACGTGGTGATCGAGCCGTCGAAGATGCCCGCGATCTGGTCCGCGTCCAACTTCAGCGCCTTCACGCCGCTCACATTGAAGGACACGGTGATCGGCGAGACGATCGTCGGGATGTAGTCGAACGGACCGGCCGGCTGCTGGGCGGTCGCGGCGTACGGCGCGTCCGAGCCGGCGAACTGCACCACCTGGCTGGCGAAGGCGGTGCGGCCTGCGCCCGAACCACCACCGGCGTAGTTCACGGTGACGCTCGGCTGGTCCTTCTTGAACGCAGCGATGTTGGCCTGCAGGAACTGCAGCGTGAGCGTCGACCCGGAGCCGTTCAGCGTCGCCGGCGGCAGCTTCGGCGCTGCCGCTGTGGTCGCGCCCGCCCCCCCGGCCACGCCGGCGATGAGCCCAAGCGCCATGAGCGGGACCACGACCCGCATGAGGCGCGTGCGGAGAATCATGTCAGTGCGTCCTCCTTGTGAACGTCGAATGACCTACAGGAGGCTAAAGATCGTGTCTGGCGCGGGACCGACCAGCACATGGCCGGATGATGAAGCGCAGGTGAACGTGCGGTAACGGGATCGCGGGGCCGTGTCGGGCCCCCCGCGGAGGGGTCAAGATGGGCCGATGACGGGGAGCCCGCGGATGGAGGACGAGCAGCAGGAGGAGGCCCGCAAGGTCTTCGCCAAGGAGCTCCGGGAGCTGCGGGCGGACGTGATCCGCCTCGCGGCGCTGGTCACCGAGGCGATCGCCGGCGGGACCCAGGCGCTCCTCGACGCCGACCTGGGCGCCGCCGAGCGGGTCGTCGAGAAGGACGGCGACATCGACGAGCTGTCCTACGCCATCGAGGACCACTGCTTCGTGCTCATCGCCCGCCAGCACCCGGTGGCGACCGACCTGCGGACGCTCCTCGCCGTGCTGCGCATCGGCCACGAGCTCGAGCGCAGCGGCGACCTCATGAAGAGCGTCGTGAAGGCGACCCGCCAGCTGTACCCGCACAGCATCGACCCGAAGCTGCGGGGGATCATCAGCCGGATGGGCGAGCAGGCCGCCGAGGAGACCCGCCTGGCGATCGACGCCTTCGCCGACACCGACCCCTCGCGGGCCGCCGCGCTCTTCGACATGGACGACCTGATGGACGATCTCACGAAGAGCCTGTTCCGCTACATCATGACCCGGGAGGGCCCCCTCGACGAGGGCCGGCTCCTCGAATCGATCCAACTCTCGCTGGTCGGGCGCCACTACGAGCGCATCGCCGACCATGCGGTGAACGTGGCCGACCGCGTGGTGTTCATCGCCACCGGGATGCACGGCGCCGGCGACAGCGAGAGCTACAGCCCCGGCGCGGACGCCTGAGCTAGAGCTAGGTGGCGGCCTCGTCCTCGGGGTAGCCGAGGTCCCACTCGATGATCAGGCGCTCCCGCTCCGCGTCGCGGTTGACGCGCTCGCGGTTGCGCCGGAACTGCGGGTCGTGGGGCGGGAGGAGCTGGAGGCGCGCGATGGCGCGCTGGCGGAACTCGTCGACGACCCGGCCGTCGCCGAAGACGCCGTGCACGTCCCAGTGCGGCGCCACCGGGCCGAGGTAGACGACCTTGACGTGCCCCTGGGGCGGGAGCTGCTCGAGCTCGTCCTGGTTGATCGCCATCGCCGCCACCCTACCGGTGCGGTTCCGAGCCGGCGGTCCCGGCCCGGCTACCGTGCCGGGCATGGCGGGCACGGGGCTGCCCAGGGCGTGGCGCAGGCCGCGGCCCGGGGGCTGCGCCGGGCGGGCGGGGTTTGCCAGACTGAACACCTCGTAGCCCCTCGACCCGCGGTGGGCGGGAACCGTTTCTGAGCGCCCTCCGTTTCACCCACATGGACGACCTTCCCACGACGGGCGAGCTCCCTCGGCCGGATCACCAGACGCCCGCGTGGATGCTGCGGGCGCGCTGTCGCGAGGCGGCACCGGGGGCGTTCTTCCCCTCGGACGGGGTCGGCGTGGAGCGGGCCCGTCGCGTGTGCGCCGAATGCCCGGTGCAGACCGAGTGCCTCGAGTACGCCCTCGAGTTCCGCATCGATCACGGCGTGTGGGGCGGATGCTCCGAGCGCGAGCGCCGTCGGATCCTCCGACAGCGCCGGCTCACGGCGTCGCGCTGACCGGTCCCGGCCGGCGCATCCCGACGCTCAGCGCGCCGAGCACCACCACCGGGATCGCGAGCGACCACAGCCGCCACGACGTGTCGAGCGCCGAGCCGCACACCGCGCCGACGAGGTAGGACGCGACGAGGCCGCCGTGGATGCGCGCCCGCCGCGGCGCGTCCGGCTCGTGGCGCGCCGACGCGACGAGCTCCTCGGCGAATGAGGTGATCATCCCGGTCACGAACGTCGTGTGCACCTCGACGTCGCACACGTGGCGCAGCGACGAGGTCTGGAGCCCCATCGCCGCCGTCGCGAGCACCGCGAGGCCGTAGTAGGCGGCCGAGCGCGGGGTGAGGTCGCCCGCGTCGCGGAGCGACGTCCCGACGACCATGAACGTGGTGACGAGCAGCGCCTCGACCGCGAGCAGCGGGGGCAGCGTGTTGCGGTCGCGGTGGGCCGCCATGTACCACGAGCCCGCGGCCACGCCCCCGATGAACACGAGGATCGGCACGAGGTAGGTGAGCGCGAGGCTCACCTCGCCCTGGCCGAGCTCGACGCCGAGCCGTGCGGTGTTGCCGCTCAGGTGCGCGGTGAAGAGCCCGAAGAGGGTGAGGAAGCCGACGGCGTCGACCCAGCCGCCGACGCCCGCGAGGGTCGCGGCGACGCGGGGTTGCGGGGCGCGGGGCGGTCCCGGCATGCCGGCACGCTACGCGCCGAGGGTCTCAGTTCCAGCCGAACGGCCCGAGGACGAAGTGGGCGATCTTGGAGAGGAGGCCGCTCGCGCTGCCGCCGCCGATGACGTCGTGCACGGCGAGCGTCGCCTGGTCGGGCGGGGCGTCGGAGACGCACGTGATCACGAGGCCGTGCGATCCCCAGACGACGGCGTCGGTCGTCGCCGCGGGGTAGGAGCGCAGGTCGACCCCCTGCCAGCGCCCCGCGGTCCCCGGCGGGAGCGCGCTCCAGTCGATCGTGCCCCGCTGCTCGAAGAGCGAGAGGGTGAAGAGCCCGTCGCTGTAATACAGCTGCAGCGTGCCGTCGGGCTGGCGGTACTGGCCGAGGAGCCGGTAGCCGCGCCCGAGGTCCTTCGGCGCCTGGTAGCCGGAGGGGACGGCGACCAGCGGGGTGGGCTCGTCGGAGTGGCCCCCCGAAGGGGTCACGGGCGGCCTCGTCGCCAGCGGCACCACGACGTCGTATCGGGTCTGGCGCAGCACGGTGCCGTGCGCGTCGAGGACGTCCTGGCGCAGGAGGGTGTCGGTGGCCACGTCGACGTAGAAGCGCGCGCGCGTCGCGCCGGTGGTCGGGTCGACTGCGGAGACGACGGTCGTCGCCCGACCCGCCACCGCCGGTCCCGGTGCCGTCTCGAGCGTCCAGTTGGCGTCGATGGCCGGCGACGGTGCCGAGGGCTGGCCGGGACCGAGGACGAGATTCCACGCGCCGGGGCTGCCGACCCAGCGCTGCCCCCCGAGCGACACGACGTACTGGTCGCCGACGCCCATCTCGACGACGCCGTTCTCGACCTGCGCGAGGGCGCGGCTCTGGTGCAGCGTCCCACCGTCGCGCCACGAGACGACGACGATGCCGGCGTACGAGGCCCGGCTGG
>DATDGU010000385.1:0-4127 GCA_036521915.1 Acidimicrobiia bacterium
ATGCCGACCGTCCGCGATCCCTCGACCGGCTGGATCGTCACCGCGAACCAGGAGATCGTCGCCCCCGGCTATCCGCACTACCTCGGCGCCGACTACAGCCGCCCGGACCGTGCGATCCGCATCCAGGCCCGCGTGACGCCGCTCGAGCACGCCACGGTCGACGACATGGCCGCGATCCACCAGGACCGCCGCGCGCTCGCCGCCGACCCGTGGGTCGACGCCCTGGCCCGGCTCGACGGCGCCGACGACCACGAGCGCGCCGCGCTTGACCACCTCCGCCGCTGGGACCGGGTCATGGACGCCGGGTCGGTCGGCGCGGCCGTCTACCTCGTCACGCGAGACCGCGTCGGGCGCCGCGTGGCGCGCACCGCGCGGCTCGCGCCCCTGCGGATGCCCTACCCGGGTGAGCCGCTCGGCACGTTCGTCCCGCTCGAGCTGCGGCTCTGGCCGCGGCTCCCGGCCCTCCTCACCGCGGACGACCGCACCCTGCTGCCCGCCGACACCACCTGGGCCGACCTGCTGCGGGCCGCGCTCACGGACGCGGTGACCCTGCTGCGCGACGAGCTCGGCGAGGACGTCGACGCGTGGCGGTGGGGCGCGCTGCACGAGTGCCGGCCGTCGCACCCGCTCGCGATCGCCCAGCCGGGCTGGGCCGGCCAGCTCAACCCGCCGACCGTCGAGATGGGCGGGGAGTGGGACACCGTGTGGTCCGCGGCGCACCCCGCCGGCTACGGGTTCAACGTCACGACCGCGTCCGTCGCGCGGTACGTGTTCGACCTCGACGACTGGGACCGGTCACGGTGGGTCGTGCCGCTCGGGGCGTCCGGCGACGCGTCGAGCCCCCACTTCGCGGACCAGCAGACGCCGTGGGCGGCCGGCACGCTCCTCCCGATGCGGTACGGCTGGGACGGGATCGCGCGGCACGCCGAGTCGACGACGACGCTGCACCCGGCCTGATCAGGGACCGCGCAGCCGCGTGACGCCCCGGCGGAAGAACGCGAGCGCCGCCGCCCTGCCCTCCGGCCCGGTCAGCGCGTCGTAGCCGAGGCTCGCCCCCTCGAACGCCACCTCGTTCCAGTACGCGTCGGGCGCGACGTCGCCCCAATGGGTCACGTAGAGATAGGGGAGCGGGTGCACGGCGTCGCCCGGCGACGCGCCGAACGTGCCCCGCCGTCCCGCACCTTTGTCGCCCAGGTCGACGGAGGCGTCGAAGTGCTCGGGCCAGATCTGCACGCGCGTCGACCCCGCGTCGGGCGCGCCGGCGCGCAGGTCCTCGAGGACCGACACGGCGAAGCCGTACCAGGCCCCCAGGCCGGACGCGACGTCCGCCCGGATCGTGAGTGGCGCGTCGGGGTCGTGGGGTGTGGTCGGCTCGTAGACGCCGGTGTCGGCGCCGGGCGCGAGCCCGGCCGCGGCGGCCGCCGCGCCGAGCGTCGTGATCGGGACACGCCTTGCGTCGGGCCCGGTGACGACGAGGTCGCGCCCGTCGATGCGCACCTGCTCGTCGCCGCCGGGCGTCGCACTGAACGGCGTGCCGAGCCCACCCCGCGTGAAGCGCAAGCCGATCTTGCCGTTGCAACGGTGCCGCGCCGGGGCGAGGACGTGCTCCGCGAGGGTGTGCCACGCGCGGCGCCCGGCCGCCCAGGCCTCGGCGTCGGTGATCGAGGCGAGCGCCGGCCACGCGCCGATCCAGCGCGCCGCGCACCACCCCGCCAACGCCGCGTCGTCGCGGGCCAGCTCGTCCCAGGTGGTGTCGGCGCCGCCGACCGGCGACACGACGAGCCGCCCGGCCGGCGCCGGCGCGGCCACCGGGTCGTCGGCGAACCACGGCGCGTCTTTGACCGCGGGCGGCGACGGCTCGAGGACCCGGGCGGCGTACCGCCCAGGGGTGCGCGCCTCGAGTCGCGCCTGGGCCTCGGCGCGCGGGCCGGGGCCGTCGCCGGGCGCGGCGCTCAACTGGTGAGGAAGTCCTCGAGGAGGTGCGCCAGCTCGATCGGACGGTCGCCCTGGATGCTGTGCCCGGCACCCTCGACCAGCTCGACACGGACGTTCGGCTGGCGGCGGCGGAGCTCGGCGACGTCGCCGTCGTCGACGACGGTCCCCGTCGCGCCGCCGCGCACGAGCATGAGGGGCACCGTGATCGCGGCGACGTCGTCCCAGAGCGTCGCGAAGTCCGCGGGCACCTCGAGGTTGTCCTGCTCGGACAGGCGGGGCCGCTGATAGCGCCACACCCAGCGGCCGTCGTCGCGCGGGACGGCGTTGTGCAGCACCCCGCGGCGCAGCGACGACTCGGAGCGCGTGGGGTTGTACTGGATCGTGCGGGCGAGGATCTCGTCGAAGCTCTCGAAGCTCTCCGGCCCGGAGATGAACTGCGCGATCGGCGCGGCCTTGTCACGGTCCACGCCGGGGGTGACGTCGACGAGCGCCAGCTTGCGCACCAGCTCGGGCGCCTCGCTCGTCAGCGCGATCCCGGTGAGGCCGCCGAGCGACATGCCGACCACCAGCGGGCTGTCCGGGGCGAGCACCCGCAGCGCGGCGGCGACGTCCGTGGCGTTCAGCCTCGGGCCGAACGGGCCCTCGTCGCGGTGGTCGGAGTGGCCGTGCCCGGGCAGGTCGATGGCGACGAGCGGGCGGTCGAGGGCGAGGGCCACGGTGTCCCAGGTGTGCGCGTTCTGCGCACCGCCGTGGAGCAGCACCAGGTCGGGCGGGCCGTCACCCCAGACGAGCGCGCTCAGGCGTCGACCGTCCGGGGTCACCGCCACCGACTCGCGCCGCACCGTCGGCGGCCCCTGCCAGGCGATCCCGAACTCGTCGGCGTTCTCGCGGAACAGCCCGAACTCGTCGTACGTCGCCGGCGTCGCCATCGCGCCTGCACGCTAACGGCTGGGCGCGACCCGGTCGACCGGTGGGCCGATCGCAACGACACACCCACCGAGACCTACGATCCGAAGGCCGCCATGAACGTGCTGCGACGCGTGCCGCGTCTTTCGCCCGCCGCGTACCGGCGGATCACGTTCGTCACCGCGCTGCTCCTCGCGGTGATCATCGTGACCGGTGGCGCGGTGCGTCTCACGGGCTCCGGTCTCGGGTGCCCCGACTGGCCCAACTGCGACCCCGGCCACCTCACGCCCCGCAGCGCGTCCGACGTCAACGCGATGGTCGAGTTCCTGAACCGGGTGTTCACGACGCTCGTCTCGATCGCGGTGGGCGTCGCCGTCGTTGGCTCGTTCCTGCGCACGCCACGCCGGCGCGACCTCACGTGGCTGTCGCTCGGGATCGTTGCCGGGTTCATCGCCCAGGCGGTGCTAGGCGGCCTCGTCGTGCTCTACAAGCTCCAGCCGCAGTTCGTGATGGCGCACTTCCTGGTGTCCCTCGTGCTGCTCGGTACCGCCATCGTCTTGCACCGACGAGCCGGGCAGCCGCCCGGCCCGGCGCGGCTGCGGGTCGCGCCGGCCATCCAGCAGGCCGGCTTCGCGATGCTCGTGTCGATCAGCATCGTCGCGATCGCCGGGACGGTCGTGACCGCCAGCGGGCCTCACGGGGGCGACGCCCACGCCAAGCGGTTCTCGTTCCTGATCCCCCAGGTCGCCGAGATCCACGGCACCACCGTCGTCGTGTTCCTCGGGCTGGTGCTGCTCACCTTCTGGCTGCTGCGGCGCACCCGTGCCCCGCTGGAGGACCAGCGCCGGCTCGGCCTCGTGCTGATCGTCGCGTGCGCCCAGGCGGCGATCGGCTACATCCAGTACTTCAACGGCATCCCGGCGCTGCTCGTCGGCTTCCACATCGCCGGCGCGACCGCGGTGTTCGCCGCCGTGCTCCACTTCTATCTCCACCTCTTCGAGCGCGAGCCCGCGACCGTGACGGCTCGCGCCCCGGTCGAGCCGGCGCTCACGCCGGCCTGAGCGTGACCACCATGCGACGGACGGGCCGGTGGCGGCGGTCACTCGCGGTCGCGGCCGCCGCGGCGGCGGGCGTCGCCGGGGCCGCGCTCCCCGCAGGCGCGGCCACGCCGTCCCCGCAGGCCGCGCTGCAGGCCGCGGCACGCGGCACCTGGCACAGCCGCTTCGGGACGCTCCAGTTCCATCGCGACGGCACGGCCCGCTTCTCGATCCGGGAGTGCGGCTACC
>DATDGU010000386.1:0-4094 GCA_036521915.1 Acidimicrobiia bacterium
CCTCGCCTTTGCTCAGGCCGACAAGGTGGTGCCCGAGGTTCTAGGACATCTCCTGGCTGCTACGCCGCAGCGGTAGATCAATCATCCGACGAGGAAAAGCACGGGGCAGTATTTGAGCTGGGAGCGCGTCGTGGTCGCTCGCGGGCCTCAGACCCCACGTCTCACCTACCCTCATTGGTGTTCGGGGCGAGCTGTATTCCTCCTAAGCCTCGATCCACCGAAAGACGACGTGGCGGGCACCGAGTGGAGTGATCGGTGGCGCGATGAGCCGAACGACATCGTGTCGAGCCCTTGAACCGTGAACGGGGCGTGTATCGCCAAGCCTTCTGAAGCTGGTTTCGGTTGTCAGCGCCTGCTGTCATCGTCTGCGGTGCGCCGGCCGCGGCGGTGGAGCTACACGGGCACCGGTGGCAGGGCTCGCAGGAGATTGAGGGCGCGTTCGAAGGCCCCGGCCCAGGGCCACTCGAGCGGGGCGCGCAGCGTCGGGCGCCCCGAGCGGCTGACGAGGCGACCGGGGAGCGAGAGGAACCGGGTGCGCACAGTGCGGGCCACCGTCAGGCGTTCCTCGGGGGTGATGTCGCCGAGCATGGCCGTCCAGCGGATGAGGTTGTGCGCGAGCGCGGCGCAGACGAGCCACGCCGAGTTGGCGAGGAAGTTCCCAGAGGGCACGTGCTCGAGGCCCGCCCCCTCCTTGAGGTCTCGGATGGCGAGCTCGACCGTCGCGTGCTCACGGTGGAAGGCGTCGACCTCGACGGCCGTTCCCGCGAGGTCGGTGAGGAAGGCGAAGTGTCGCCACTGTGGCCACAGCGTGGCCTGACGACCGATGAGCCGGGTGCGGCGCACGACGAGGCGGCGTCCCTTGTAGTCGCACTCGGCCACCTCGGCCTCACCGTCGCTGGTGTACTCGATCGGGGTCCAGGCGGACTCAGGAATGCCTTCGACCACGCTGAGCACGGCTTTGATCATCCGCACGCCCATGGTGTAGCTGACACCGAGCCGCTCGAGGGTGGCGATGGTCGTGGTGGACCAAAAGCCCGAATCGAAGCGCATGAACAGGTCACCGTCGGCCCCGGCCCGGCGCACCCGGGCCACCAGCTCTTCGACGAAGCGCACCGCGCCACGCTGGGTGTTGGCCGACCCCTTGCGCATGCGCACGTGCACGAGCTCACCGGTCCAGGCCCGGGTGGCGATCAAGGGGTGGTAGCCGAGCTTCTTCGTGTAGCCGAAGCTCGCACCGTGCTTGGCCTTGCCGCACACCTCGCAGATGGTCGAGTCGAGGTCGATGACGAGCGGAGCCGACCCCGGACCAGCTCCGAGTGCCCACGCCCGGCGCAGCGCTTCGCCGAGCACCTTGTCGAGCTGGCGGATGTGCCCGAAGGTGAACGCCCGCAAAAACGTGCCCAAGGTGGAGGGCGCCATCACCCGGTGACCGAGCACCGAGCCCGTCGCGCCCGAGCGCAACACGTCGGCGTGGTCGATGTGGGATCCGCCCGCCGCCATGGCGTGCACCAAGGTCAGCACTTTGCGACCCGGCAGGGCGCCGCCGACGCGACCGCGAAGATGGACGGTGGCGTTGACCAGCGCTTCGAGCCCGAGGCGGGTCACCAAGGTGGCAACGAGGAGGAGCCCCGCGTTGGCCACCAGATTGGGCTCGTCGAAGGTCACCTCGATGCGGTCGATTCCGCGCGATACTGCAGGCACAGAAAGTGCCTCCTTTGTTGTTGGGACAAAGCGACGTCGAACATCGCTATTCTCCCAAGCGGGGAGGCATTTTCCGCGGATGCGCGGCTAACTACTCAAGCCGTTCATCGGTGTATCGAGGCTAAGACCTCGTGCGCAAACCAATGAATCTCCCCGGCAACCAGGAGGCTTTGGCTCTCCATCTGTGGAAGAGGAAGTCGGTTGACATCCGAAAGCTGGCCACTAAAGCATGGCTACGACCGCACAATGCAAGCCACGCATTGCCCCAAGACGCCCACTTGGACGGGTCGGCGGTTCTCGCCGGCCGGAGACCGCTGGCGGGCGGCGGGTGTGGGCATGTCTGGAGCTGACGGAGCTGCAGGAGTTTGGCCGGCAGCGCTGAGGGTGCCCCAGAACACCAATGGGGCGGGATGGGGAGACACCCAGTCCACTGGGGTTACTCCGCGCTAGACACTGGACATCAGAGTCGCGGACACAGCGACCATCCTGAGAAAAGAAGTCACAATCATGCCAAAGCTCGTGATAACCCATAGGGTCGCCGACGTTGAGAACTGGCTCAGCTTCAAGTCTGAGCGGGCTGCCGCCATCGGCAACCTCGGTGGCACAAACGTCGTGGACCACGTAGACGTGGACGGCGGTGATGTAGTTGCGATCACCTTTGACATGGCAGACGTGGATGCAGCGCTCGCAACCGTGAAGTCACCACCCCCCGAACTGGGCGCGGTCATGGAGAAGCACGGCGTGGTGCCACCGCTCTCATTCTTCGTTGCCAAGTAGGAGCACTCCGGAGGTCTATTCACTCCCTGGGTCGCTTCACGACACCAAGACACAATCCCGTTTGACCGCCCCCAATCAGCGCGGCAGCGTGTCTCCGAACACCGGGTACGTGGCGCAAGTTTTGTCCCCGACCGATATCCGGCAATCCAGCGATGCTTCTCACGGTGCGGGTGCGCAGCACGGGTCATTTCCACGGGATCGGTTAGACCTCGGGCGATAGAGTCCAGGCCACCGCCTGAGCAGAGAGGACCGGACCATGCCCGATATCGCCTCGATCCACCACGTTTCGTTCACCGTGACCGATCTTGATCGCAGTGTGGCGTGGTACAAGGAAGTCCTAGGCCTCGCCGAGCTGATGAGGGAGGACCATCCCGATGGCAACGGCTACGCCGTCGTTCTTGGCAAGCCGGACTTTTCAATGTGCGTGGGCCTGCATACCCACTCTGCCAACGCATCCGAACCGTGCAACGAGACGCGGACGGGCCTCGATCACGTGAGCTTCGGCGTCGCCCAACGTGCCGACCTCGACACCTGGGCAGAACACTTTAAGAAGCTCAACGTGTCCCAATCGCCAATCAACGAGCAGGAGGGCTATACGGTGCTCGTGTTCCGCGATCCGGACAACATCCAGCTCGAACTGATCTCGATGGGCTGACGGCCCTGAGGACTACCGACCCGCGGCTTGCCATAACGCCGTCAGGCTTGCTGGACTGGCCGACGCTCGGGGAGTCTCCCCGGACGCCATTTCGTGTTGGGTCTTAGGCTGGCGCGGTGAAGACAAGGAGGAAACCGATGGGTACATCGAAGCTTAAGGTGACGGGCATCAATCATGTGGTGCTCCACGTCGCAGACCTTGATCGTTCCCGGACGTTCTACATGGAAGCACTCGGCTTCGATGACCGCGGCTCCGTTCCGGGTATGAGGGCCTCCTTCTTGCGCTGTGGCATGCAGGGCCTCGACCTCTTCGAGGTGGCTGGCGGCGACGTTCACGGCGGCGAGGAGATGAACCACATGGCTCTGAACGTCGACGTTGCCGATGTCGAGTTGCTCGTAGCTGGTCTTTCTGAGGCTGGGATCGACGCCTTCGAAATGACACCACGTAACTCGGTGTTCATCTCCGACCCGGACGGCCACCGGATTGAGATGCTGCCCATCAGCGCCAGCGAGCGGGATCACGAGCGCGAAAGCGCACGCGCTTTAGGACGGTAGCGAACGCACGGATCTTCCCGCTCCCCTTCGGCCTGGCGGACTCGTGGCCATCCTGCATCCGCCGGCTGGATCTTCCGCCGACTGATGAAGGCGCTGACCGGGCGCTGGGGTGCCCCAGTACACCGGATCAGTGAGGCAGTCCGGTCCTACCGAGGAGGGAGTAAACCACCCGTTCACTTTGGCCTATGCCGAAGCCATGACCTCCATCACTTCTGCGCTCACGACGGTCACTGGACTATCGGGAGGTGGTGCGGATCGGGCGGCCGAAGCTTCGTCGGCTTGCCGCTGTGTCTCGAACAACTCGACCGACGTTCCCTTTGACTGGTCGGAAGAGCGAACCCAATACCCATTTATGAAACCCGGTGTGGCTTTCGCACCAGGTACGACGATGTCATTTAGATCGGTAG
>DATDGU010000387.1:0-14867 GCA_036521915.1 Acidimicrobiia bacterium
GACACCGGCGCCGACGCTGTGGACGTAGTCGAAGGTCAGGTGCTCCAGCGCGCCGTCGCGGCGGTGCTGGAGCGGGCCGGCGGCGTACTCGTAGGTGCCGAGGTCCTGCTTGCGCTCCTCGAGCCACTCGGCGACCGAGGCGATGAGCCCGCCGCCGTGCTTCGGGTACCACTCGAAGGACCGGGCCGCCGTCTCGTAGGCGTCCTCCTTCGTGGCGCCGCAGTGGACCATCGTGAACGTCGCCGCCGTCTCGTTCTTGAACTTGCCGACGGGCTGGGTGCACTCGCTCAGCCCCTCCCGGTAGGCGGCGATGTTCTTCACCAGCTCCTCCGGGGGCAGGCCGACGGTGAACGAGCACAGCCCGATGCCCTGCTTGCCGACCTCCTTGTGCCCGTCGAGGCTGCTCGTCGCCCCGAAGATCGGCGGGTGCGGCTTCTGGAGCGGCTTCGGGAGGATCCGGCGGGGCGCGCCCATCTGCCAGTACTCGCCCTTCGCCTGGTACTCGTCCTCGGTCCAGGCGCTCACGATGTGGCCGAGCGCCTCCTTCCACATCGCCCGCGTCTCGTCCGGCTCGAGGTTGAAGCCCTCGAGCTCGGCGCGCGTCGACGAGCGTCCCGTCCCGAAGTCGACGCGGCCGTCCGAGATGAGGTCGAGCACCGCGGCGGACTCGGCAGAGCGGATCGGGTGGTTGTACGGCTTCGGGAGCAGGCGCACGCCGTACCCGATCCGGATCCGCTCGGTGCGGGCCGCGACCGCGCCGTAGAGCACCTCGGGGTTCGAGCAGTGCGAGTACTCCTCGAGGAAGTGGTGCTCCACCGTCCAGAACGCGTGGAAGCCCACCCGGTCGCCGAGGATCGCCTGCTCGAGGGTGTGCTTGTACGCCTGGTGCTCCTGGTCCGGCGTCCACGGGCGCGGCACCGGGATCTCGTAGAACAGCGCGAACTTCACTCGGGTCCTCCAGTCAGAAAGCCGCGGACCAGGTGGTGCTCGATGAAGCGCCGCACCTGCGCGGGGTCGTCGAGGTCGATCGTGGCCGACGGGACGGTGACGAGCGAGATCAGGATGCGCATGATCCACTCGGCCGCCTGCGCCAGATCGAGGTCAGCTCGCACCTCACCGTCGGCGCGGGCCACCTCGAGGAACGGGATCCAGAAGTCGATCCACCTGGCGAACATGGCGGGCGTCGCGGCCAGCTGCAGCGTCGCGAGCGCCGGCTCGCCGGGATGCGCCTGCAGCCCGAGGCGGCGCTCGTCGTCGGCGAGGTGGCGGACGAAGACCGCGGCCTCGGCGACCTTGCCCCCGAGCGTGCGCTGGCGGCGCACCGCCGGCTCCGCCTCGGCGACGTGCGCCGCGGCGACCCGCTCGAGCACGGCCTGCACCAGCGCGTCGCGGTCGGGGAAGTAGCGGTACACCGACCCGCGCGACACGCCCGCCTCCAACGCGACGTCGTTCATCGAGACGCGCCGCAGCCCCCAGCGGCGCACGCACAGCTCGGCGGCGCGCAGGATCCGCTCGGACGTCGCCGGCGGGGCGTCGGTGGGGGACAGCGCAGTAGACAACTGAACAGAGCCTATACAGTTGTTCAGCACCAGGCGCGACGAGGAGGGGCTCGGTGGGCGACGGACGGCTGGCCGGACGGGTGGCGGTGGTGACGGGCGCCGCCTCCGGACTCGGGGCGGCGTGCGCGACGCGCTTCGCCGACGAGGGCGCCGTCGTGGCCGGACTCGACATCACGCCCGGTGGCCCGGTCGCGAGCGAGCACCTCGTCGACGTCGCCGACGAGGACGCCGTCGCCCGTGCCCTGGACGCGATCGTCGAGGCGCACGGCCGACTCGACGTCCTCGTGAACTGCGCCGGCGTCGCCGGCGGCGGGCCGGTGCACCTCCTCGACGCCGAGGAGTGGGCCCGCGTGCTGCGAGTCAACGCGACCGGGACCTACCTCGTCTGCAAGCACGCGCTCCGCCACATGGTCTCGCAGCGCTCGGGGAGCATCATCAACGTCGCGAGCATCGAGGGACTCGAGGGCACCGAGGGCGGGAGCGCGTACAACGCCTCGAAGGGCGCGGTCGTGCTGCTCACGAAGAACATGGCGATCGACTACGGCCGCCACGGCATCCGGGTCAACTGCATCTGCCCCGGGTTCATCGAGACGCCGATGTTCGAGTCGGTCATGGGCCACGACCTGATGGCCGAGCACCGCGAGCGCTACCGGGAAGAGCACAAGCTCGGTCGGTTCGGGCGCCCGGAGGAGATCGCCGGCGCAGCGCTGTTCCTCGCGTCCGACGATTCGTCGTTTGTGACGGGCCACGCCCTCGTCGTCGACGGCGGGTTCACCGCCGGTATGCGGTCGGGCCTCTCGGACCTGCTCATGGGGCCGCCGCCGTCCTGAGTCGCGCCGCCCACCGCACCGGAATCGTGGCGTGGTCCCTGGCGCGCGCCGCGACCTCCTGCGGGACCGAGCCGCTGACGGTCGGCGGCTCGGGCGGCGCTCGCCCCGCGGGAAATGGCGGCTGTCCGGCCTCCATGTAACGTGTTCTCGTTTCGCCCGCCGCCCAGGAGGTGCGTCGCGTGTACATCGGCCTCACCAAGGAGCAGGAACAGCTCCGCCAAGAGGTGCGCGCCTACTTCGAGCAGCTGCTGACCCCAGAGCTCCGCGCCAAGCTGACCGGGTCGGGTGGCGTCGGCGACGCGAACCGCCAGGTGGTGCGCCAGATGGGCCAGGACGGCTGGCTCGGCGTCGGCTGGCCCCAGGAGTGGGGCGGGCGAGGCTTCACCGCCGTCGAGCAGTTCATCTGGTTCGACGAGGCCATGCGGTCCGGCGCCCCGGTCCCCATGCTCACGATCAACACCGTCGGGCCGACGATCATGCGCTTCGGCACCGACGAGCAGAAGCAGTTCTTCCTCCCCAAGATCCTGAAGGGCGAAGTCCACTTCTGCATCGGGTACTCGGAGCCCGGCGCCGGCACCGACCTCGCCGCGCTCACCACGAAGGCGGAGCGCGACGGCGACGAGTACGTGATCAACGGCCAGAAGATGTGGACGAGCCTGGCCAGCGGCGCCGACTTCGTCTGGCTCGCCGTGCGGACCAACCCCAACGTGAAGAAGCACAAGGGGATCTCGCTCTTCGTCATCCCGATGGCGACGCCCGGGATCAAGGTGCTGCCGATCCACGTGATGGGCGAGTCCGACATCGCCCAGGTCTTCTACGAGGACGTCCGGGTCCCCGCGACCTCCCGGGTCGGCGAGGAGAACGAGGGCTGGAAGCTCATCACCAACCAGCTGAACCACGAGCGCGTCACGCTGTGCTCGTCCGGCATGGTCGAGCGGGCCCTGCACGACGTCCGAGCCTGGGCGCAACAGACCCGCCTGCCGAGCGGCGAGCGGGTCGTCGACCAGGAATGGGTGCAGCTGAACCTCGCGCGCGTCTACGCGCGCCTCGAGTTCCTCCGGCTCATCAACTGGAAGATCTCGTCCGCCACCATGAAGGGCGAGCTCCAACCGGCCGACGCGTCCGCGACGAAGGTCTTCGGGACCGAGTTCTACCTGGAGGCGTTCCGGCTGCTCATGGAGATCCTCGGTCAGCGCGCCTACCTGAAGGACGACGCGCCCGGCGCGCTGCTGCAGTCCCGCCTCGAGCACTCCTACCGCGGGCTGATCATCTTGACGTTCGGGGGCGGCACCAACGAGATCCAGCGCGATCTCATCGCGGTGTTCGGGCTCGGCATGCCCCTCGCCCCCCGCTAAGGAGCGACATGGACTTTTCCTTCAACGAGGAGCAGCAGGACCTGCAGGGCCTCGCCCAGCAGATCCTCGACGCCGAGGTCACCCACGAGCGCCTCAAGGAGATCGAGGCCGGTGAGGACAACTTCGACCGCGAGCTGTGGGCGAAGCTCGCCGAGGCCGGCCTGCTCGGCATCGCCCTGCCCGAGGCGCACGGCGGCGGCGGGTACGGGTTCCTCGAGGCGGCGATCGTGCTCGAGCAGCTCGGCCGCACGGTGGCGCCCGTGCCCTACCTGTCCACCGTCGTGCTCGGCGCGCTGCCGGTCGCCCAGTTCGGCAGCGACGAGCAGCAGCAGCGGCTCCTGCCCGGCGTCGCGAACGGCGAGCGCCTGCTCACCGCCGCCCTCGTCGAGGCCGGGGCCGACCCGTACCACCCCGTCACCACCGCGCGGCGCGACGGCGACAGCTGGGTGCTCGACGGCGAGAAGATCTGCGTGCCCGACGGTCCCCTCGCCGACCACATCCTCGTCCCCGCCGCCACCGACGACGGCCGGGTCGTCGTCGCGATCGTGAACCCCGACGCGGGCGTGACCCGCGAGCGCCAGCGCACGACGAGCGGCCACCCCGAGGCGCTCCTGCGCCTCGACGGCACGCGCGTCGCGGCCTCCGACCTCCTCGGTGGCGCCGACACCGGTGACGACGTGCTCACCTGGACGATCGAGCGGGCGACCGCGGCGCTGTGCGCCGTCGCCATCGGCGTCTGCGAAGAGGCGCTGCGCATGACCGCCGAGTACACCAAGACGCGCGAGCAGTTCGACCGTCCGATCGCCACGTTCCAGGCCGTCGGGCAGCGCGCCGCCGACGCCTACATCGACACCGAGGCCATCCGGCTCACCGCGTGGCAGGCCATCTGGCGCCTCGCCGAGGGCCTCCCGGCGGCGGCCGAGGTCGCGGTGGCGAAGTTCTGGGCCGCCGAGGGTGGCCAGCGCGTCGTGCACGCCGCCCAGCACCTGCACGGCGGCATGGGCGTCGACCGCGACTATCCGCTGTTCCGCTACTTCCTGCTCGCCAAGCAGCTCGAGCTCACGCTCGGCGGCAGCACGCCGCAGCTGCTCACGCTCGGTCGCATCCTGGCCGACACCCCGGCCGCCTGAGCGGCGAGCCGACCCCGCACGTCGTCGAGCACGACGGGCTGCGCATCGCGGCCCTCGACTGGGGCGGCACCGGCGAGGCGTTGCTCCTGCTGCACCCCAACGGGTTCTGCGCCGGCCTCTTCGACCCGCTGGCCCGCCGGCTGACCGACCAGTACCGCCCGATCGGGATCGACCTGCGCGCCCACGGCGGCACCGACGTGCCACCCGACCCCGCGCGGGACTTCGCGTTCGCCCGGCTGGCGGGCGACGTGCTCGCCGTCCTCGACCACCTCGGGGTCACGGAGTGGAGCGCGCTCGGCGAATCGCTCGGCGGCGGCGTTGCCAGCCTCGTCGACGAGGCCCGCCCGGGCGCCACCCGCACGCTGCTGCTGTGCGAGGCGATCGCGTTCACGACGCCGGCGCGCCCTCCCCGTCCGACGCCCGACGGCAGCCCCGGCGGGAACTACATGGCGACGATCGCCCGGAAGCGACGCGCCGTGTGGCCCGACCGTGCGACCGTCCTCGCGTCCTACGGCAGCCGCCCGCCGCTCGACGTGCTCGACCCCGCAGCGCTCGCGGCGTACGTCCGATGGGGCTTCGTCGACCGGCCTGACGGCCAGGTCGAGCTGGCCTGCCCGCCGGAGGCCGAAGCACGGCTCTTCGAGCTGTCGGCCGACCCGAGCGGCGCGCCCGCCGCGTGGACGCATCTCGCCGACCTGTGTGGCTCGGCCGTCGTGCTCGCCGGCACGCGCTCCGACTTGCCGACGGAGTGGTTTCAGGCCCAGGCCGACCGCGCGGGCGCACCGTTCGTCCCGATCGACGGCGGCCACTTCTTCCTCCAGGAGGACACCACCCGGGCCGAACAGCTCGTGCGCGCCTACCTCGAGGCGTCGCGGTGAGCGAGCTGTCACCCATCGACCGCGTTGTCGCGCGTGACGAGATCCGCCAGCTCGTCGCCCGATACGCCGTCGCGATGGACGCCCCCGACCTCGACGCCGTCGCCGAGCTGTTCGTCGATGACGTGCGCCTGGGCCACGGCCGACAGGGCCGCGCCGCGCTCCGGGACGACCTCGCGCACGCGCGGCGCGACATGCCCCTGACCATCCTGAACGTCGGCACGCACGTCATCGAGGTCGAGGACGCCGACCACGCCCGCGGCATCGTGTACTGCCGAGGGGAGCTGCAGCTGGGTGAGGCCTGGGTCGTCCAGCTGATCCAGTACCGCGACACGTACGAGCGCCGCGACGGCGACTGGCTGTTCGTGCGCCGCCAGCACCTCCTCTGGTACGGGCGAGAGGTCGGCACGTCGCCGCTCGGGCTCCCGCCCGCCGACTGGCCCGAGCACGACACCGGGTGGGGCGATCCGGAGACGTGGACACCCTGGGGCCCCGCCGGGGAGCACTGACCCCGGGGGCAGCTCCGGTGCCTCGCAGAAACTGAAGAAGAGACTTCACTGTCGTACCCGTGGATAACGATGGCGATGGGCCCATCGTGAGGAGGAACAACTGATGAGAACCTTGGCGGCGTTCATCCTCACCAGCCTCGACGGCTTCTACGAGGGCCTGAACGGTGAGTTCGACTGGCCGGTCGTGGACGAGGAGTTCGATGACTTCGCCGTTCGCCAGCTCGACAAAGCGGACACGCTCGGCTTCGGCCGGGCGACCTACGAGCACATGGCCGCCCACTGGCCGACCGACCGGGCCCAGGCCAACAACCCCGCCATCACTTCCCGGATGAACACCAAACCCAAGCTCGTCTTCTCGACCACACTCGAACACGCAGGCTGGTCCAACACCACCATCATCGCCGGCGAAGCCACCGAGCAGATCGAAGCGGTGAAGACCGCCCCCGGTGGCGAGCTGCTGGTGCTGGGCAGCGCCCACCTCACCGCCCACTTCGCGGCCGCGGGTGTCCTCGACGAGTTGCGGGTCATGGTCTGCCCCATCGCACTCGGTCAGGGCCGCTCGCTCTTCGAGGACTTGAGGGACCGGCTCGCGTTCGCGTTGGCCCACGTGCGGCAGTTCGCCTCCGGCAACGTCCTGCTGACCTACCGGCCGTCGACTTAGGCGACGACGCCGGACGCTCGGAGCTCGGCGATCGCCGCCGCATCGCGACCGAGCTCGGCGAGGACCTCGTCGGTGTGCTGGCCGAGGGTGGGCGGCATGCCCCGCGGCCCACCCGGTGTCCCGACGAAGTCGACCGGCGAGTTGATCATCGTCGCCATGGAATCACCGTCGGGCACCTCGACGAGGCCGCCGCCGGCGTGCACCTGCGGATCGGCGAGCACCTCATCGGGCGTCTGCACCGGCGCCCACCACATTCCCTCGCGGTCGAGGGCGACGCCCCATTCGTCGCGGGTGCGCGTGGCGAAGATCGCGTCGAGCGCGGGGATCAGCTCGCGGACGTTGCGCCGTCGCGCGGATGCCGTCGCGAAGCGCTCGTCGTCGATCCAGTCGGGACGTTCGACGGCGCGACAGAGATCCGGCCAGTGGCGGTCCCCCTCGAGGCCGATGAGCCAGAACCAGCGCTGGTTCGAGTCCCGGTAGCAGTTGATCGTCGGGTTGCCCATCGTGGCGTGCGTCGCAGTGCCGATCCCCGTGCCGTAGCGCAGCGCGGTGTTGAGGTCGAAGCCGATCGTGTACATCCCGTGGCGCAGCAGCGACGTCGCCACGACCTGTCCCTCGCCCGTGCGCGCCCGGGCGACGAGCGCGGCGCACACCCCGGCCGCGAGCGTCATGCCCGCGCCGTGGTCGCCCATCCCGCCGCGCTGGAACGGTGGCTCGCCGCCCGGCGAGGTCAGCAGGCCGGCCACGCCGCTGCGGGCCCAGAAGGCGCCGATGTCGTACGCGGCCCGCGTGCGGTCCGGGCCCTCAAGGCCGTAGCCGGTGAGGACCGCGTAGACGAGGCCGGGGGCGTCGGCGCGCAGCGTGGCCGCGTCGAGGCGCAGCCGCTCGAGCGCGTCGAGGCGGATGTTGGTGAGGAACACATCGGCTCCGACGAGCAGGTCGCGAGCGACCTGGTAGCCCTTCGGTTGGGTGAGGTCGACGACGATGCCGCGCTTCGAGCGGTTGTCGAGCTCGAACGGCGGGATGAAGGGCAGGTCGCCGCCGAGCATCGAGAGGAACTGGCGTGCGGGGTCGCCCTCGGGCGGCTCGATCTTCACCACGTCGGCGCCCCAGTCGGCGAGGATGCCGCCCGTCGCCGGGCCGGCGACCCAGACGCCGAGCTCCACGACGCGCACCCCGGTCAGGGGGCCGCTCACGGAACGACCTCGAGCGCGACCTCGACGCCGCCGTCGACGACCCGCACGGGATAGGTCGGCAAAGGGCGGATGGCGGGCAGGGCGACGACCGACCCGTCGCGCACGTCGAAGCGGGCGCCGTGGCGCGGGCACTCGATCGTCGTCCCGCGCAGGCGGCCCTCGCCGAGCGGGCCGTGGTCGTGCGTGCAGACGTCGGCGACGGCACAGAACGTGTCGCCGACGTGGCAGAGCAGCACCTGCTGGCCGTCCACCGCGATCGCCCGGGTGCGTCCCGGGCGCACGTCGTCGACGTCGGCGACGCGCACGAATCCGCTCACGACCCGACGTACTCCTCGAGGACGTCGTGGAAGTGGCGGATGCGCCGCTCCTGATGCGCCAGATAGAGGCCGCGGTACCCGGCGGAGCGCATCCCCGCCTGCACCGGCGGCGACGCCGCGGCGTCCTGCTGCAGCGCGAGGTGCAGCTTCTGCTCGGTCCCGTCACCGAAGCGGCATACGATCGTCTCGGGGCGCGGCGGCGGCTCGACGCCCGTCGGGAGCCGCACGTAGGTCTGGAAGTCCCACCACATCCGCTCGGGGTCGTGCGGGTCGGGCCGGTGCCGGAAGAACCAGAAATGGTCGGCGCTGATGTTCAACGTGATGTTGGGGAAGATGAAGTAGTGGAAGTCGTCGGTGAGCTGCTCGTCCGCGAGGGCGTCGTACGCGAGGCCGTTGCGTGAGCCGTACGCGCGCTTCGCCTTGAACAGCGCGGCGCGCACCGCGTCGGGCCGGCCCTCGAAGTCGGCGGGGTCGAGGCCTGCGCCCTCCATGATCACGCGCATCATCTGGGTCACCTGGTGGCGGTCGGGGTAGCCCTCCCGGCGTGCCTGCTCGTCGGTCCAGCGCGGGCTCGGGTAGCCGACGCGGAAGATGAACCGGCTGTGCTTCCCGAGCAGGTCGATCGGGCAGTCGACGTCGTCCGTGAACGAGAGCAGCTCCGGGTGGATGCCCTGGACGTGGTACACCTCGTTGAAGGCGTCGACCCCGACCTTCCAGTTGCACTCCCACGCCATCGCGATGTCCTCGACGAGGTGGTAGTTCGCCTCGAAGTCGTAGGCCTCGAGGTGCTCGACGAGGGGGCCGAGGAACTCGATGAGCGGCTCCGCCTCGCCGTCGAGGTTCACGAAGACCCAGCCGTTCCAGGTGTCGCAGCGCACGTCGGGCAGCGCGACGCAGCCCGTCGGGTCGCCCTGCCGGAAGTCTTCGGCGTCGGGCACCCACGCCAGGGTCCCGTCCCGGCGGTAGGTCCACAGGTGGTACGGGCACTGGAAGTCGCCGGCGTGCCCGGACCCGGCCTCGCGCAGGCGCCGGCCGCGGTGCTGGCACACGTTGTGGAAGGCCCGCAGCGCGCCGTCGTCGCCCCGCACGACGAGCACCGACTCGTCGCCCAGGTTGAACACGAGGTAGTCGCCCGGCTCGGCGACGTCCGACGTCGGGCCGACCAGGTTCCATACCCGCGGCCAGAGCGTCGCCGCCTCCCGCGCCGCGAACGACCGCGAGAGGTAGCGGTCCTTCGGGATGAGGGTCAGGCCGAGCTCGCGCTCGGGCAGCTTCGTCACGGGGGTGCGCGCCGTCATCGTCGACTCCCTTCCGCGGGGACCGGAGCGGTGAGGCGGCGACCGAGCAGCCGCCGCGCGTTGCCGCCGAGGATCGCCTCACGCGTCGCCGGGTCGAGGTCGGCGCGGTCGCGCACCGCGGCGACGGACCCGGGGAACTCGGCGTCCCAGTGCGGATAGTCGGACGCGTACACGACGACGCCCGGTCCGAGGCGCTCGGCGGCGTACGCGATGCCGTGCTCCTCGGGCTCGCAGGAGATCACCACGCGGCCCTCGGTCACGTACCGACTCGGTGGCCGGGGCACGCCCGGCATCTCCGTCGGGCGCTTCTCGTGGTGCTCGTCGAGGCGTTCGAGGAACGAGGGAAACCAGCCGCACCCGGCCTCGAGGAGCGCGACGCGAAGGCGCGGGAACCGCTCGAGCACGCCGCCGCAGAGCAGGGTGGTCGCGCCCAGCATGATGTCCATCGGGAACGCGCAGGCGTGCGCGAGCGCGTACTGGTCGACGAACCGGTCGACCGCGAGGCCGGTGCCGCCGGCGTGGATGCCGATCGGCACGTCGAGGCGCTCGGCGGCCTCGTACAGCGGGAACACCGCCGGGTCGTCGAGGTTGCGGCCGGCGAGGGTGCCGTGCAGCGTCAGGGTCACGGCGCCGAGCTCGAGCACCGCCCGCTCGGCCTCGGCGACGGCGTCGTCGATCGACGCCAGCGGCAGCGCGGCTGCGGCGCGCAGCCGCGCCGGGTCGGCGGCGCAGTAGGCGGCGAGCCAGTCGTTGAACGCGCGGCAGCACGCCACCTGCAAGTCGAGGTCGCGGATCGACCAGAGCCCGAGCGCGAGCGTGCCGTAGAGGACGGCGACCCCGATGCCGTCGGTGTCCATGTCGACCAGCCGGGCGTGGGGATCGACGCCGCCCGGTCGGTGCAGCGACGCCTCCCGGAATCCCTCGGGGGCCCACGCGCCCCGGCCGGTGCCGGACGGCATGAGCCGCCCGTCGAGCGAGTAGCGCGTCGTGCCGCGCTCGTCGTACACGATGCGCGGCCGCCGGTCCTGGAAGGCCGGGTCGAGGTGCTCCTCCCACACCTCGTCGGGCTCCCAGACGTGCCCGTCGACGTCGATGACGACCGCGTCCTCGTCGAGCGCTGCTGACATGGGGTCCTCCTGCGGCGCGGAGTCTACGGGCCCCTACGATCTCGGCCCATCGACGCGACGCCTCGGTGCGACATCCTCATGGTGTGCACCGGCAACATCATCCGCTCGGCGATGGCGGAGGCGATGCTGCGCGTGCACCTGGACGGCCGGCCCCTCGACGCCACCGTGCGATCGGCGGGCACGCTGGCGTGGGACGGCGCGGCGCACCGGTCGGCGGTGGAGGTGCTCCGCGAGCGCGGCGTCGACTTGACGGGGCACGCCAGCCAGCCGCTCACGACCGCGCTCGTCGCCGACGCCGACCTCGTCCTCCCCATGGCGCGCACGCACCTGTGGGGCGTGCTCGCCCACGACCCGGATGCCGACGCGCGCACGTTCCTCCTGCCCGAGCTGGTGCGACTCGGTCGCAGCGTCGGCGCCCGCGTCCCCGGCGAGCCGGTCCGGGGCTGGGCGGCGCGCCTCGCGGCCGCGCGGCCGAACGGGCGGGTCGGGGGCCGATCCGAGGACGAGATCGCGGACCCGCTGGGGGAGCCCTTCGCGGTGTTCCGAGCGACGGCGGCGCGCCTCGACGACGTCACCGCGCAGATCGCCGAGCTCGTCGCGCCGCTATGACCAGCGATCGCCGCTGCCGAGATCGCTCCGGGGCGCGCTGGCGGGACGCTCGAACGGCGGGTTCGGCAGGCGCGTGATGCCCCGCTCGGCGAGCAGCTTCGCGTAGCCGTCCTTGTCGGCGGGCACGGGCGTCACGTCGGGTCCCCACGTCTCGAAGAGCAGCGCGCCGCCCGGCCCCGCGGTGAGCGGGCCGAACACCGCGCCCTGCTCGAGGATGATCAACGTGCCGGCGGGGCAGGCGCGTCCGCCGACGTCGACGTCGCCCTCGAGGACGTAGACGAGGTTGTCGCTGGCGTGGCCGTGGCGCTCGATGACCATCCCCGGGTCGTAGCGCCCGAGCACCACCATCCGCTGGGGCGTCCACTCCAGGAACTTCTCGTGCACCGACACCCGCTGGTCGCCGTGCTGCTGGGCGATGACCTCCCGCCACGGGACGTCGTCGAGGTGCACGAACGCCAGTCGAGGCCCGTCGGGCGTCTCCCGGTGCTCCTCCACGGCGCGGATCGTACGCCCGATTTCTGGAACGTGTTCTCGCTGCCGTGGGAGCATGAGCGCGGTGCAGATCGAGGGCAAGGTGGCAGTGGTCACCGGGGCCGGTTCGGGGATCGGTCGGGCCACCGCGTTGGCGCTGGCGCGCGCCGGCGCGACGGTGGTGGTGGCCGACGTCGACGAGGCCGGCGGGAACGAGACCGTCGGTCTCGTCCACGACGCGGGCAGCCAGGCGGCGTTCCGGCGCACCGACGTCACCGAGCCGCGCTCCCTGGAGGCGACGTTCGGCGCCGCCGAGGCCGACCACGGCGGGCTCGACATCATCCACAACAACGCGGGCCTCGTGAGCGGAGAGCCGCTCTGGCCCGACATCACCCCCGAGACGCTCCTGCGCGTCATGGCCGTGAACCTCGGCGGCGTCGTCGTCGGCACCCGGCTCGCCGTGCCGGCCATGCGCCGGCGGGGCGGCGGGGCGATCGTGAACACCGCGTCGATGGCTGCGCTCTTCCCGCTCACGCCCGACCCCATCTACTCGGCGACGAAGGCGGGCGTCGCCATGTTCACCCGCGCCTGCGCGCCGCTCGCCGAGGAGGGCATCCGCGTGAACGCGGTGTTGCCCGGGCTCGTCGACACGCCGCTGCTCGCCAAGTCGGGCGACGGGGAGCGGTGGGCCGAGTGGGCGCAGTTCGCCGAGCAGGTCATGGGGCTGCTGTCACCCGACGACGTCGCCGAGGCGGTGCTCGACCTCATCCGGGACGACACCGCCGTCGCCGTCGAGCGCATCGTCGGCGAGCTGCCGATGCCGCCCGAGTCGACCGGCTGACGTGGTCGTCGACGACGAGACGCTCACGCCGAACCAAGCGGCCCGGCGCGACCGCGTGCTCGACGCCGCCCTCAACCTCGCGGCCGAGGGCGGCTACGACGCGGTGCAGATGCGCGACGTCGCGGCGCGAGGCCAGGTCGCGCTGGGCACGATCTACCGCTACTTCAGCTCGAAGGACCACCTGCTGGCCGCGTGCCAGCTCGAGCTGTGGCGCGAGATGGTCGACCGGTTCGCGCAGCGGCCGGCTGTCGGGTCGTCCGCCGCGGCGCGGGTGGTCGACTTCCTGCAGCGGGCCATGCGGGCCGCCGAGCGCGAGCCTCGACGCACCGCCGCGCTCGTCACGGCGTCCGCGTCGCCCGACCCGGCGGTGCGGGAGACCCAGCTCGAGATCATCGCCACGATGGAGGTCGTGATCGCCGCGGCGATCGGCGAGGTCGACGCCGCCATCAAGGCGACGGCCGTGCGGACGCTGCGCACCGTCTGGTTCGGCCTGCTCGTCGGCTGGGTCAACGGCTGGCAGGACGCCGCCATGGTCAACGAGGAGCTGGCCGCCGCCGCCCAGCTGCTCCTCGCCGGCCACTGAGGCCACTTGTGGCCCAGAAATGGAATGTGTTCTACTCCGGCCGTGTCGGAGATCCCCCGGTCCACCCACACCATCGAGTTCCCCTACACCCGCACCCTGGGCCCCGTCGTCGGGCCGTTCCTGACGGGCCTGCGCGACCAGCGGATCCTCGGGGCCCGCACCGGCGACGGCCGCGTGCTCGTCCCGCCGCTCGAGTGGGACCCCGCGACGGGTGAGCCGCTCGCCACCGACCTCGTCGAGGTCGGGCCCGGCGGGACGGTGGAGACCTGGGCGTGGGTGACGGCGCCGACGCGCAAGCACCCGCTCGACCACCCGTTCGCGTTCGCGCTCATCCGTCTCGACGGCGCCGACACCGGGCTGCTCCACGCGGTCGACGCCGGCTCGATGGAGCGGATGCGCACCGGGATGCGCGTCGCCGCCCGCTGGAAGGACGAGCGGATCGGCCACATCACGGACCTCACCTTCGTGCCGGAGGACGACGCATGAGCGACACCCCGACGACCGACGACGGGCCCGTCGCGATGATGGACTACTTCATGCAGCTCGAGTACCACGAGCTGCTCTGCCCGGTGGTGCGCCGCTTCTCGAGCCAGCTCCTCGAGGGGCGCCTCGTCGGCCACAAGTGCCCGAGCTGCGGGCTGGTGTTCGTCCCCCCGCGCGGGTACTGCCCGATCTGCGTCGTGCCGACCACCGACGCCGACGAGGTCGAGCTCAGCGACCACGGCACGGTCACCAACTACACCATCGTCACGCCCGTCCAGTACTACGGCCAGCAGGAGACGGAGCCGTTCGTCCGCGCGTCGATCCTGCTCGACGGGCCCGGCGGGATGATGAACCTCCAAGACGTCGTCGACGTGCCGGTCGAGGACGTCCACGTCGGGATGCGGGTCGCGGCCGTCTGGAAGCCCGCCGGGGAGCGCAACGTCGACGACATCTCGAACCGCAGCTGGGGCAGCGCCGAGGGCTGCATCGTCGGCTGGCGTCCCACCGGCGAGCCCGACACGCCGCCCGAGCAGTTCCAGGACCGGGTGTTCTGACCGTGGCCGACATCGCCATCGTCGGGTACGCGCAGTCGCCCAGCCTCCGCCAGGCCGAGCTGACCGAGCCGCAGTTCCTGTTCCCGGTCATCACCGAGGCGATCGAGCGTGCCGGGGCCGGTCGGCGCGACATCGGGTTCACGTGCGCCGGCAGCTGCGACTACCTCTCCGGCCAGACGTTCGCGTTCGTCTCGAACCTCGAAGCCGTCGGCGCGTGGCCGCCGATCTCGGAATCGCACGTCGAGATGGACGGCGCCTGGGCGCTCTACGAGGCCTGGGTGCGCCTCCAGCACGGCGACATCGACCTGGCGCTCGCGTTCGGGTCCGGCAAGTCGTCGCCCGGGCTCCCCTCGGAGATCTACCCGCTCCAGATGGACCCGTACACGCTCACGCCGCTCGGCGTCGACCCGGTGTCGCTCGCCGCGCTGCAGGCCCGCGCCATGCTCGACAAGGGGACGATCACCGAGCG
>DATDGU010000388.1:0-2179 GCA_036521915.1 Acidimicrobiia bacterium
CCGCTCGCGGAATGGACGACCGACGCCTACGACCTGGTGTGGCAGGCGGGGGACTGGCGGATCTGGTCGGAGACCCAGACGCCCGGGCCCACGCCGCTCGGGCATCCGTCCGAGGCCGCCTCCACGCCCGACCAGCTGCGACTCGCGCTCGCCGGGTTCACCCGCTATCCCGGCCCGGACCCGTTCTGACCCGTGGGCCTCCTCGACGGGATCTTGAGCGGCCTCGGCTGGATCTGGGACCAGACCGTCGGCCACGCCACCTCCGCCGCCTGGGACCAGATCGTCCAGGGTCTCGTCAGCTGGGTCGTCGACTCGCTCAGCTGGTTCGTGAACGCCGTCCTGACCTTCTTCGACCGGGCGTCGACGCCCGACCTCGCGAGCCCATGGTTCGCCGGCGGACCGATCGGCAGCGGCGCCCACTCTCCCTACGGGGTCGTCGCCGGGCTCGCGCTGACCCTGCTGCTGCTCTGCGTCCTGCTGAGCGTGGTGCACGCCCTGCTCATCGGCGAGGGCGCGGCGCTCCTCGCGCGACTGGCCCGGGACATCCCGCTCGCGATCTTCGGGATCGTCGCGACCATCAGCGTCGTGCAGGTGCTGCTGGGTGCGGCGGACGAGCTCTCCCAGCAGATCTTGCGCGGCACCGACGCGGGCGCGCACGCGACGGACGTGCTGCACACGATCGGGCAGGCGTCGGCCTTCAGCGGTCAGCCCAGCTTCGTCGTCTTCCTGCTCGGGCTCGTCGCCGTCCTCGCGGCGTTCCTGCTGTGGGTCGAGCTCCTCGTGCGGGCGTCCCTGCTCTACGTGCTGCTCGCGCTGAGCCCGCTCGCGTACGCCGCGTTCGTCTGGCCGAGCGCGCGGCGCATCCTGCACCGGCTCGCCGAGCTCGTGGTCGCGCTCGTGCTCTCGAAGGTCGTCATCGCGATCACGCTCGCCGTCGCCGCATCGGCCCTGGCCGCGAGCCCGTCGGGCAGTGCGACGGCGCCGAGGGCCGAAGCGCAGCTCGGCACCCTGCTCACCGGCACGATCATGTTCCTGCTCGCGGCGTTCGCCCCGTTCGTGATCCTGCGGCTCTTCCCCGCCGTCGAGGCCGCGACGGTCGCTCGCGGCATCTCCCGCGCGCCGGCACGCGCGACGCAGACCGCGCTCCTCTCGGCGCTGACCGTGTCCCGCCTGGCCGGCGTCGCGCAGACCGCCGCCCCCTCCGCGGCCGGACCGGCCGCGACGCCGATCGCCGCGCCAGCCGGCGTCGAGACGAGGGGACGCGCGCGCACGCCCGACCGGACACCCGACCGGGCCGGGCGCCGAGCGCTGCCGCACCCGCCGCGGACGAGCCGGTCTCGGAGCGACGACGCGGCCGGCGACGACGCGGCGCCGTGACCGCCGTCGACGCGCCGCGCCGCTACCGGTTCGGACCGCTCGACCGCTCCGGCTGGCTCCTCGGACTGGGCGCGGTCCCGTGCCTGGTGCTCGGGGCGGGGTTCCTCGCGGCCGGCCTCACCCTCAAGGCGACCGGCTCGGCGCCGCTGGCGGCGACACCGCTCGCCGTCGCGGCCGTCGCCGCGTTCGCCCGCTACGAGGGTCGCGCCGCGCACGAGTGGATCGCGCCGCTGCTCGGGTGGGCGAGCCTGCGGTCGAGCCGAGCGCATCGCTGGGCGGCGCGGGTCCCGCTGCTCGGCGGCGACGTGACGGCACCGGATCTGCCGCCGTTCCTCGAGGGGCTGGTGGTGCAGGAGCGTCCTGCCGGACGCCCACGCACGCCGCGCGCCAGCGGGGTCGGGCTCGTCCTCGACCCGCACGCCCAGCTGGTCAGCGCGACCGTGCGCGTGCAGGGTGACGCGTTCGCGCTGCTCGAGCACGACGACCAGGCCCGCGTGCTCGACAGCTGGGGTGCCGCGCTCGCCGGCTTCTGCCGCGAACGCGGCGCGGTTACCCGACTCACCTGGTCCGAGTGGGCGGCGCCCGCGTCGCTCGAGGAGCACCTCGGCTTCGTGCGCGACCAGCACGGCGACCGCGCCCCCGGCCCGCACTGGCGGGACTACGTCGAGCTCGTCGGGCGGGCCGGCCCGCTGACCATCGCCCACGAGACGCTCATCACACTCACCGTCCATCGGCGTCGCACCCGACCCGGCGGCGGGCCGGACCCCGCCATCGACGCGCTCCTCGACGAGGTCGAGCTGTT
>DATDGU010000389.1:0-5545 GCA_036521915.1 Acidimicrobiia bacterium
GAGCCCGCCGACGACGGCGCCCTCGTCGGCGAAGCGGGCGACGCACGCCGCACCGATCCCCGACGCGGCGCCGGTGACGAGCGCGACCCGGCCGGCGAGCCGGTCACCCACGGCGCGCCATCACGGCCGGAAGCCCTCGAGCATCCGGTCGAGGTCGCCACGGCCCGCCGGCAGCGGCGTCCACGGACCGTCGGCCATCACCGTCGCCCAGTCGTCGCGCACGCGCTCGGGCGTGAGCGGCCGGCCGCGCCAGCCGTCGTTCACGGCCACGGTCACCCGACCGACGTAGCCGCCCCCCACGCTGAAGCACTCGCCGCTGACCGTGCAGTCCTCGTGCACCAGCCAGGTCACGACGGGCGCGACCTCGTCGACCGACAGCCAGGCGTGCAGCGCCGGGGAGGCGGGGATCGGCCCGAAGCCGCCCGGCCGGGTCTTGGCGCACGGCGCGACGACGTTGACCGTGATGCCGTGGGCGCCGCCCTCGAGCGCGAGCGCCCGGGTGAAGCCGACCACGCCGAGCTTGGTGGCGGCGTAGCCCGTCATCAGGGGGACGCCCCACAGACCGGCACCCGAGGACAGGTTGAGGACGCGCCCATAGCCCGCCGCCGTGAGGACCGGCCACGCGGCCCGGGTGACGTTGAAGTGCCCGCCCAGCTGCGAGGCCAGCTCGTCGTCGAGGAGGGCCGGCCCGTAGTCCTCGAACGGCGCCTGGCGCACCACGCCCGCGTTGTTCACGACGATGTCGACGCGCCCGAAGGCGTCGAGCGCCGCGTCGACGATCGCGCGGCCACCCTCGGACGTCGCGACGCTGTCGTCGTTCTCGAGCGCCGTGCCGCCGGCCGCCTCGATCTCGGCGACGACCTCGCCCGCCGGGTTCGTCGCCGGCGGCGCCCCGGACCCGTCGGTGTCGCTGATCGCCACGCCGAGGTCGTTCACGACGACGCGCGCCCCGCGCGCCCCGAGCAGCCGAGCGTAGGCGCGCCCGAGGTTGCGGCCGGCGCCGGTGACGATCGCGACCCGCCCGTCGAAGCGCAGCTCGGGCGACGTGTCGGCCATCACGACCGGTGGTGGCTCGACGCCCGCCGTCGGGCGTTCAGGACAGGGTGTCCGGGATGTAGTCGAGCCGGTACAGCGCCTTGCAGTTGTCGTGCAGCATCCGGCGCACCTCGTCGGCCGGCACGCCGCGGAAGTCGCGCTCGATCGTGACGCGGTTGTTCGGCCAGTCGCTCCCGGTATGGGGATAGTCCGTCGACCAGAGCAGGTGTCCGAGGTTCATCCGGTGCCGCAGCTCGATGCCGACGGTGTCGATCATGAAGGTGGCCCAGAAGTTCCGGTGGAAGATGCGGCTCGGCATCGTCCGCATCTGCTCCACGCCGTTCGTGAACCACCGGTACCGCAGGAACATGTCGTCGACCTGCTCGAGCAGCGTCGGGATCCAGCCGATGTTCGCCTCGACGAGCAGCAGCTTGAGGTCGGTGAAGCGCTCGAAGATGCCCGAGAAGATGAGGTCGCAGACGACGGGGATCGTGTGCGCGCCCGCCTTGCTCGCGCCGGCAACGCCCATGAACGCGAGCGTGTCCATCGGCGGCGGCTTGGCCTGCTGGCCCCTCAGGAAGCTGCCGATGTGCACGGCGACGGGGAGGTCGGCCTCCTGGGCGAACGACCAGAAGCGGTCGTCGTCGGGCTCGGCCTCGAGGCTGCCGTTCGGGAACGAGGAGATGACGACGCCCCGGTGGCCGAGGTCCATCGCCCGCTCGGCCTCGGCGATGCTGTCGTCGACGCTCGTCGTCGGGAGGATGCCCTGCCCGACGAGGCGCCCGTCGGACCCGTCGCAGAACTCGGCGAGCCATTCGTTGTAGGCGCGCACACAGGCGATCTGGAGCTCGGGCTCCTTGCCGTACATCTTGGCGCCGGAGAGCGTCACGCTCGGGTAGAGGACCTGGGCGTAGATCCCGTCGGCGTCGAGGTCGGCGAGGCGGGCCTTCGTGTCGAAGGATCCTGGTCGCATGGCCTCGTAGGTGATCCCGGCGGGCCGGAACTGCGGGAATGACAGGCCGGCGGTGGCCGTGAGCCCAACCGGGCGCATGGCCTTGCCGTCGTCGAAGGACCACACGTCGCCGTCGTCGGTGTGGATGACCTTCGGCGCGCGCTCCCGCAGGCGGGACGGGACACGAGCCTGCCAGGTGTCGGGCGGCTCGTTGACGTGGGCGTCCGCGTCCAGGATCGGGTAGTCGATGCTCGCGACCTCGAGGAAGGGCTGGCTCATGCCGCCACGCTCGCGCTTGCCGTCGACCGGCTGCAACCGGCGGTCCGGGGCGCGCCGTCAGCCCGTGGCGACCGGCTGGGCGCTCGACCGCGCCCCCACGACGACCCGCACGAGCGGGACGGGCTCGTCGAGGCCCTTCAGCGCGACGGCGCCCATCGACTCGTGCGGTGGCACGGTGTCGAGGAGGCCCAGCATCAGCTCCGTGAGCACGATCTCGCCCTTCCCCGCCTGGCCGCAGAGCCGGCTCCCGAGGTTCACGGTGTCGCCAACGATGTCGTACTGGCGCCGCCGCCCGCCGCCGACATGCGCGGCCACGACGTCGCCGCTGTTCATGCCGATTCCGAACTGCACGGGCGGGATCTCGATATCGGCGAGGGCCGTGTCGAGCTCAGGCGCGCGCGCTTGGATCTCGATCGCGCAGTCGAGCGCCACCTGGGGATGATGTGGCACGGGCAACGGCGCCCCGAACACGGCGAAGACCTCGTCACCGACGAACTTCAGCACGGTGCCGCCCTTGCTCAGGATGATGTCGGTGGCCAGCTCGTAGAAGTGGTTGAGCATGGCGCGCACCTGGGACGGCTCGAGCGTCGCCGACAGCGACGTGAACCCGCGCATGTCGCAGAAGAACAGGCTGACGTCGAGCCGCTCCCCCTCGACCGCGGCCTCGACGCGTCCGGAGTCCTCGAGCTGGCGCGCCACCGCTTCCGGCACGTACTGGGCGAAGAGGGCCGACACCCGACGGCGCTGCCGCGTCTCCGTCACATAGCGGACCCCCAACGCGACCACGAAGCCCACCACGAGCGCGGCGAAGGGATAGAAGAGGTTCTCGAGGTGCCCTCCGTCGAAGCGGACGATGGCCACCGCGAGGTAGCCGCCCGCCACGAGCACGGTGATCAGGCTCGACGCCCACACCGGCAGAAACATCACGGCGAACGCCACGATCAGCACCAAGAGCGCGACCCAGAGGTCGGTTTCGAGGTGCGACACCGGCGACAGGTACGAGGCGGTCAGCATCGTGTTCAGCGCGTTGGCGTGGATGAACACGCCGGCCATGCCGGTCGACTTGTTGATGGGTACGAGCTGGTGGTCACCGCTGAGCGGGTCCGTGTCACCGACGAACACGACCTTGCCGGCGAGCCGGCTCACGGGGACGTGGCCGTCGAGCACGTCGATGGCGGACACGTACGAGGCCTGGCCGGGCTGGCCGCGCAGCCCGTCCGCCCAGTTGAGGCGAAGCGCGTGGGTCGCCTCGGTCGGGATGAACCGGCCGGCGGCCTGGACCCCGTCGGGCTGGACCGTGACCGCTGAGCTGTCGCCCTCGTAGGCCTGGAGCGCCGCGAGCGACAGCGCCGGGATCGGCGTCCCGTTCGGGTCTTCGACGACGAGCGGCAGCGTGCGGACCACGCCGTCAGCCGGGTCGGGGAACACATTGGTCTGCGCGACGACGCCCGCCGACGCGATCGCCGGTTCGAGCGCGGCGGCGTCCACCAGCTCGTCGAGGCCGGCGTCCGGGCCGGGCTTCAGCCCGCCGGTCTCGGCGAGCACGGTCGCCGGCAGCCGGTGCAGCGCCACCACGAGCGCCGCGTCGTCCGACGGGCCATTCTTCGACTGGCCCGCGAAGACGACATCCCAGACGACGACCCTCGCGCCGGCCGCCGCCAGTTGATCGGCAAGCTGCGCATCCCTGGCGCGAGGCCAGGGGAACTGCCCGACGACGTTCTCGCTTCGTTGGTCGATGCCGACGACGACCACCTGTGAGCTGGTGTGCGCGGACGGGAACAGCGCGTCGGTCGCACGTCGTCCGAACCCGGCGAACGCGCCGGCCGAAAGCCCGATCGCGGCCACGGCGGTCACGACGACCGTCACCAGGAGCGCGCTCGCGACGCGTCGCACGACGCGACGGTGCGCCGTGCCAAAGCTGCTCAACCGGCCGAGCACATTCGTGCGTTCGTCCACGGGCTTACCGCGCTCCGACCACCACGACGAGATGCGCCGCCACCAGTACCCCGACGGCTGATCGGTCCTCGTGCACCCGCGTCCCCTCTCGCGTGTCGCCGCGCGTGAGCCGTCAACCTACCGCGGGGTCTCACACGCCCGAGCGCACGCGCCATCTCACCGTGGAGGCGTCGTGCGGGCGCACACGCGTCGTGGGATACTCCCCGCCCCAGGGAGGGGGCACGGTGACAAGGTCGACTCGGGGCATCCCGGGAGTGGTCGCGCCATGCTGCTGATCAGCCTGCGCGATCTGCAGTGGCGACGCCGACGGTTCGTGATCGCCGTCGTCGCGACCGGCCTCGTCTTCGGGATCACGCTCCTGCTCGCGGGCATGAACTCGGGCTTCCACAACGAGATCAACCGCACCGTCGCGTCCTTCGACGCCGACTCGTGGATTGTGCCGAGCGGGGTACCGGGTCCGTTCACGACGAGCGTGGCGTTCCCCTCGTCGGTCACGACCCGGGTCGCCCGCACGCCCGGGGTCACGAAGGCCAGCCCGATGGTGCTCACCCGGGTGACGCTCGGCGGCTCCACGCCCGTCGACGTCGTCGTGTTCGGGACGGTGGTCCACGGGATCAGCCCGCAGGCCACGAGCGGTCGTAACCCGCTCCGTTCGGGCGAGGTCGTCGCGGACACGAAGCTGGGCGTCGGGATCGGCCAGACGATCACCGTCGCCGGTCGCCAGTTCCGGGTGGTGGGCACCTATACGGGCCTCACGGTCTTCGGCGGCCAGCCCACGGCGGTGATGCCGATCCAGGACGCCCGCGCGATCTCGTTCAACGGCCTGCCGCTCGCCACGTCGATCATGACGCGCGGCGTGCCCGCCACGGCGCCGGTCGGCTACAAGGTGCAGTCGCCGGCCCAGGCCGCGGGCGACCTGCGACGACCGCTGAAGAGCGCGGCGAGCACGATCGCGTTCCTCAACATCCTGCTCTGGGTCATCGCCGCCGGCATCATCGGCTCGATCGTGTACCTGACCGTGATCGAGCGCCAACGCGACTTCGCGGTCCTCAAGGCGACGGGGTTCGGCAGCTTCGGACTGTTCGTGAGCCTGGCGATCGAAGCGGTGGTCATCGCCATCGCCGCGGCCATCGTCGCCACGGTCATGGCGGTCGCGCTGCACGGCTCCCTCGCGCTGGACGTCGAGATTTCGACGGGTACCTACGCCGGGCTCGTGGGGGTCTCGATCGTCGTCGGCGTGCTGGCCAGCCTGGTGGGGCTGCGACGCGCCGTCGGTGTCGACCCGGCGCTGGCGTTCGGATGAGCAGCCCCCCCGACGCAACG
>DATDGU010000390.1:0-2333 GCA_036521915.1 Acidimicrobiia bacterium
GGCGCCACCCAGGTGCCCTGGCAGACCGGCATGCGCCGCCTCGTCGAGGCGCGCCACCCCGAGCGGCTCGTCGGGCGAGCCGGCCCAGGATGAGCGCCCGCGTCACGGACCTCAGCGCCCTCGAGGCGCTCGCCACCGGCCGGCTCGACGCGGCCGCCGCCGAGTACATCAACCGCGGGTCGGGCGAGAACCGCACCCGCGCCGCGAACCTCGCGGCCTGGGGGCGTTGGGTGCTGCAGCCCCACGTGCTGCGCGACGTCGGTCACGTCGACACCGTCGCCACGGTGCTCGGCACGACGGTGGGCGCGCCCGTCCTCGTCGCGCCGACCGCCATGCAACAGCTGGCCTGCCCCGACGCCGAGGAAGCCACCGCCCGCGCCGCGCAGCGGGCCGGCACGATCATGGTCGTGTCCATGGCCGCCAGCCGCTCCGTCGAGACGGTGGCGGCTGCCGCACCCGGCGCGCCGCGTTGGGCGCAGATGTACCTGCTGCGCGACCGCGGCCGGACGCGCGCCCTCGCCGAACGGGCCCGCGACGCGGGCTACCGGGCGATCGTCGCGAGCGTCGACGGCGCGGCCGTCCCCGTCGACCGGCGCAGCAGGACCCCCGCGCCGCCTGGCGTTCCGTTCCCGAACCTCGCGCCACCCGGTCAGACCGCCGCCGACCTCCTCGCCGCCCTCGCCGACTTCGACCCCACCGTCACCGCCGACGACCTTGCCCAGTTCGGCGAGTGGAGCGGCCTCCCGGTCGTCGTGAAGGGCGTCCTGCGCGCCGACGACGCCCGCGCCTGCGTCGCGGCGGGCGCCGCGGGGATCGCCGTGTCGAACCACGGCGGTCGCCTGGTCGACGGCTGCGTCGCGACCGGCGACGTGTTGCCCGAGATCGCCGACGCGGTCGGCGGCGACGCCGAGGTCTACGTCGACGGCGGGATCCGCGGCGGCGCCGATGTGCTCCGCGCGCTCGCGCTCGGCGCCCGGGCCGTGTTGGTCGGCCGGCCGGTCGTGTGGGGCCTCGCCGTCGACGGGGAGGACGGCGTCGCCGCCGTGCTCGACCTGCTCGCCCGCGACCTGACGCGGACGATGGCCTTCTGCGGCACCCCCGATCTCGCCGCGATCACCCGCGATCTCGTCGCGCCGAGCGACGCCGGGGCGGCGGCTGACCCGTCGGCCCCATGACCACGTGCGGTACCGTCACCGAGATGAACCTTGCGATGACCGTCGAGGAGCGAGAGCGTTTCTTTGCCGGCGTGCACGTCGGCGTGTTGAGCGTGACCGACCCGGGACACGGTCCGCTCACCGTCCCCGTCTGGTACGCCTACGAGCCGGGCGGCGACGTCACGATCCAGACCGGGCGCACGTCGCGCAAAGGGGCGCTGCTCCGACCCGGTGAGCGGGTCAGCCTGTGCGCCCAGACCGAGACCGCGCCCTACCAGTACGTGAGCGTCGAAGGTCCGGTCGTCGTCGTCGAGGACGGCGTCGACGACGCGGAGCGGCGCTCGATCGCCGAGCGGTACCTCGGCGCCGAGTTCGGTGCGCTCTACCTCGAGGCGACGGCCGACACCGCGGTCGAGGAGGTGACGGTGCGCGTCCGGCCGGAGCGATGGTGGACGGTGGACTACAAGAAGCAGTTCGCCTGACGGCCGACCCGCTTCAGTGCGGGAATTCGCCGGCGTTCACGAACAGCGCTTGGCCGGACACCATCCGGGCCCGGTCGGAGGCGAAGAACGCGACGACCTCGGCGACATCCTCGTCGGCGGGGATCTCGCCGAGCGGCATGTTCTTGGTGATGCCGGCGATCACCTCGTCGCGGGACACGCCGCTGCCCTGCGCCGTCATCTCGACGTAGCCCTCGACGGGTGGCCCCCACATCCATGTGGGTACCACCGTGTTGACGCGGATCTTCGACGGCCCGAGCTCCTTCGCCAGGTAGTACATCGCCGTGGTGAGCGCGCCCTTCGACGACGCGTACGCCATCTGCATCAGCTGGGGCCAGTAGGTGGCCTGCGACCCGATGAAGACGATGGAGCCGCCGCGCTCCTTCAGGTGCGGGATCGCGGCCTCGCAGACCCGCAGCGTCCCGAACACGTTCACGTCGAAGGTCTGGCGCCACGCGTCGCAGTCGGCCTGCTCGAGCCCGCCGAACACCGTGTCGAGCGCGGCGCAGTTGACGAGCGAGTCGAGGCGTCCGAAGTGCTCGACCGCGGCGTCGACCAGCGCGGCGCACGCCGCGGGGTCGCTGATGTCGGTGCGGTGCCAGGCGACGCGCTCGCCTGATGGGTCGAGCTCCCCCGCGATGGCCTCGAGGTTCTCCTCGCGGCGGGCGCCCATCATCAC
>DATDGU010000391.1:0-17980 GCA_036521915.1 Acidimicrobiia bacterium
CGCCCACTCCAACGTGTCGTGCACGAAGCGAGCCCCGTTCATCGACTCGATGGCCGCCATCACCGGATGACCCAGGACCCCAACCTGATCGGCCAGCACCCCCAACCCGCCACGATCCGGAAACGCCGAACAGCGATCCACGACCTCACCGGCCTCATCGAGCAGACAGACATCCAAACGCTTACGGCTCAGATCCAACCCAGCGTGCAACATGGTCCAGGACCTCCTTCGGCGCGCGCTCTTAAGAGAGCCCTCAACTTCGCACCGGGGGAGGTCCCCCTTCATGGCATTCAGATCGCCGCGACGAGCGCGTCCTCGAAGGCCCAGTTGCCCTCCACGTGGCGGTTGCCCTCGACCTGCATGTCGTAGAGCCACCACAGCGTGTAGACGCCGCACGTCAGGATGCTCACGATCACCCGGGCCACGTAGTTGTGGCGGCCCTTCACGCGACCCGGGTCGGGTGCCGGGAGCGAGATGCCGAAACGCGCGTAGATCGACGCGAGCTCGGCCTCGGCGCTGCCCTCGGCCCGGTCGTGGGTATCCAGGTCCATGTCGATGAGGATGAAGCCGATGATCTCGCCGATGCCGGCGCCCAGCCCGGCGAAGCGGAGGCCGCCGACGAGGATGTCGAGGATGAGCCAGACCGTCGGGTCGCGGAAGTCGTGCGTCATCCGCCGCAGCGGCTCGAGCGCGGCCGCGACGCGCTCGAACGCGGGGCGCAGCGCGTCGGCGAGCCCGCGGCTGTTCGCCTGCTCCCAGGCGTAGGCGTTCGCCGCGTTGAGGAACTCGAGGCGTCGCTCGTTGTGCTCCTTGTCGCGGCGCATCAGTTGGTAGAAGAGGAAGAACCCGAAGATTCCGCACGTGATGATGGTGAGGAAGATGTTGAGGCCCGGGCCGCTGAACACGTAGTCGCTGCGGGCCCGATCGTTGCGGGCCATCTGCAGGCGGGTCACCGGCGTCATCGCCGGCGGCGTCGACCACCCGGGTGCGCTGGGTGGTGGCGGCGTCGCACTCGGCGGTGGCGCGCTCATGCGCGCGGACAATATCGTTCAGTGCTGAGAGGCGGGCAGTCTCGGAAGCAGGTGCGGTGATGCCCCTGGTGCTCGGGGTGGATTCGGCAGCGACCGCGACCACGGCGGAGTTCCGCGACGCCGACACGGGTCAGGTCTTCGCGTCCGGGACGGCGCGCCACCCCGCCGCGGAGCCGAACGGTGACGCGGACCCGCGCGTCTGGTGGCAGGCGCTCGTCGACGCGCGCGGCCAGGCCGGTGGCGCCCTCGGCGTCGGCGCGATGTCGGTTGCCGCGCCACCCCGCGGCCTCGTGCTGCTCGACGCGTCCCAGCAGGTGCTCCGGCCCGCGATCCAGTCGCGCGCCGCCGACCGAGACGTCGCGGCGCTCCTCGACGCGCTCGGCAGTCGCCAGGACTGGGTCGCGGCCGTGGGCTCGGTGCCGGGTCGGTCGACGCCGATCGCGCAGCTCGCGTGGCTCCGCCGGACCGATCCCGGCCTGTGGGGCCGCATCGCCAGCGTGCTGACGCCCGCGAGCTGGCTCACCCACCGCCTGAGCAGGGCGTTCGCCACCGACCGCGGCGACGCGTCCTGGACCGGCTACTGGTCGCCCCGCGAGAACCAGTGGCGCGTCGACCTGCTCGCCTTCGTCGACGAGGCCAAGGACTGGGGGATGTGCTTGCCGCAACTCCGCGGGCCCCAGGAGCAGGCGGGGGACCGACAAGGCGTCGTGATCGCCCCCGGCACGGGCGACGCGATGGCGGCCGCGCTCGGCCTCGGCTTGCAGCCCGGCGACGTGGTCGTCGAGCTCGACCAACCGGCGCGCGTCTTCACGGTGCGCGAAATACCCACCGAGGACGCGACGGGCGCCGTCGCCGGCCTCGCCGACGCGACCGGTCGCTACCTCCCGTGCGTCCGGCTCGCCGACGGCATGAACGTCGTGTCGACCGTGGCGCGCTTGATGGGCATCGCCGACCCGAAGCGATTCGACCAGCTGGCGCTGCGCGCGCCCGCCGGCGCCGGTGGCGTGACCGTGCTGCCCGAGTTCGCGCGCGACGGCCGGCCGGCCGACCTCGCGCACCGCGGGATGATCATCGGGCTCGGCGCCGACGTGTCCGCCGAGCAGCTGGCCCGCGCCACCGTCGAAGGGATCGTGTGCCGACTGCTCGAGGCGCTCGACGCGCTCCGCAGCGCTGACGTGCCCGTCGGGGGGCGCCTGTTCCTCACCGGCGCCGGCGCGCGGTCCCGCGCCGTGCGCCACGTGCTCGCCGACGTGGCCGAGCGTCCCATCATCGTGGCGCCGGGGAACTGGGTCGCGGCCGGCGCCGCCGTGCAAGCGGCCGGCGCACTGCAGGACCGATCGCCCGCCGAGCTCGCAGGCTTCTGGAACCTGGCGCCGACGAACGAGCTCGAGCCGGACACCGCCGGGGACGGCTCGCGTGTCCGCGCCCAGTTCCGTGCCGCCCGGGGCATCCGGCCGGCCGCGCCGCCGGCGGCTACGCCCAGCTGATCTTGGTGTCCTCGAAGCGGAAACGCGTCAGGGCCACCAGCGCGCACAGCGCGGCCATGCCGAGCAGCACGAGCACCGGCAGCTCGACGCCGCCGAGGGACCGCCCGTCAAGGATCACCGACCGGAAGCCACGCATCGCCCAGTAGTCGGGCGTGACCGGTGCGATGGCCTGCGCCCAGCCGGGCAGCAGGCTGAACGGCACCAGTGCGCCACCGACGGCACCGAACACCACGAGCCCGACCGTGGCGAACGCGTTGGCCTGCTGCACCGTGCGGCACAACGCCGTCACGGCGACGCCGAGGCCGACGAGACACAGCGCCAGCGCGACCACCAGCGGCACCAGCGCCGCGGCGTCGCCCCGGATGTGGAGCCCGAAGAGCGGGATCCCGACCGCGAACACCACCGCGAACTGGGTCACCGACATCGCGAACCGGGGGATCCCCTTGCCGAGGATCACCTCCCACGACGTCGCCGGACTGGCCCGCAGCCGATCCCACGTGCCGGCGCCGAACTCGGAGAAGAACGCGATCGCGGTGAGGCTGACGATGAAGAAGCCGTCGACGGTCGCCTGCCCGGGCACGACCTGCTCCGCGCCGTTCGCGCCGGGGTGGCCGGCGGCGACGAGCGCAGGGCGGAACGCAGGCTTCAAGAACGCCATGAGCACGAGCGGGAAGACCAGCAGCACGAGGACGGGCAGGGGGTCGCGCCGGATCAGGCGCAGCTCGTGCCCGACGATGACCCCGACGCGCCGCCACGAGATCACGCGCTCGTGCCCTCGCTCGTGCGTTCGAACCGGTGCCCGGTGAGCTGGAGGAAGACGGTCTCCAGGCTGGGGTGCACGACCTCGATCGATCGCAGCCGGGTGGCCGCGTCGCCCAGCTGGACGAGCAGCGCGGCCGCGGCGGCCGCCGGGTCCTCCGCCGCGAGGCGCGCCGACGAGCCGTCCACCACCGCGCCGGCGTCCCTGGCCGCGGCCGGCACCCCGTCGACGAACGTCAGCTCGAGCATGCCCGACCCGAACGTCCCGACGAGCTCGCTCGCGCCCCCGTGAGCCACGATGCGGCCCTGGTCGATCACCGCGACGTCCGCGTCGAGGTCCTCGATCTCGTGGAGGTAGTGGGTCGAGTAGACGACGGCCGACCCCGCCTCGGCGAGCCGGCGCACCATCGTCAGGATCTCGGCGCGGGTCCGCACGTCGGCGCCGGTGGTCGGCTCGTCGAGCAGCACGAGGGGTGGCCGGTGCACGAGCGCGATCGCGGTATGCACGCGGCGCCGCTCGCCCCCCGACAGCTCCGCCGCGCGGCGATCGAGCAGCGGCGCGAGGCCCAGCGCCTCGGCGACCCTCTCGACGCTGTCGCGCCGGGCGCGTCCGCGCAGGCCCGCGAGCCCGGCGAAGTAGAAGAGGTTCTCGCGGACCCGGAGCGACAGGTAGACGCCGGTGTCCTGGGGCGCCAAGCCGACGAGCGCTCGCGCCTGGCGTGGTGACGCCGCGGCGTCGAACCCCCCGACGCGGACGGTGCCGGCGTCGGCGCGTCGGAGCCCCGCGATGATGGACACGAGCGTCGTCTTGCCGGCGCCGTTCGGGCCGACGAGCCCGACGATCGTGCCGGCCCCGACGTCCAGGTCGACGCCCGCGAGCGCCGTCCGTGACCCGTAGGCCTTGCGCAGGCCCCGCACCTGCAGCATCAGCCGTCCCCTCCGACTACCGGTGCGCCGAGTCCGGTCGGGGCGTCCGGGCCGGGACGGGCGTGGCCCGCCGGTCGGGCCGCCGGGTCCCGAGCACGGGGCCGGGCGTCGCCCCCTCGAGGGCACGGAGGCGCTGGTCCCAGCGGTCCTGGCGCCGCAGCCACGCCACGGCCCTGGCCCGCTCGTTGCAGGTGTCGATTTGGTACCCGTCAGTACGCTGCATACTGCTGAGTATCAAATATACTTGGGCGTATGTCAAGGGGGACGCCGTGGCGATCGAGCCGCTGACGCCGGAACGGCGGCGCGAGCGGACCCGCCGGCATCTCATCGACGCCGCCGGCGTGGTGTTCGGCCAGCGCGGCTACCACGGCGCCTCGCTCGACGAGGTCGCCGCCCTGGCCGGGTTCACGAAGGGTGCCGTCTACTCCAACTTCAAGAGCAAAGAGGACCTCTTCGTCGCCGTCCTCGAGCAGCAGGTGCAGGCACAGCTCGCCCAGGTCGAGGCCCTGCTCGCCGACCATCGGCGGCCCGCGGAGGTGGACTACGCCGTCATGCGCGAGCTGTTGACCCCCCAGTACGAGATCAACTGGACGGTCCTCTACCTGGAGTTCGTGCTCTACTCCCTTCGGAACCCGTCCGCGCAGGCGAAGGTCGCCGCCTACCGCCGGCGGACCCGCGACGCCGTCGAACGCATGGTGGAGCAGACCTGGGCGACGCAGGACTTCGAGCCGGAGCTCTCGGCGCGGGCGGTCGCGACGATCACCCTGGCGCTCTTCGGCGGCATCGACCTCGACCGCCTCGTCGACCCGGACGACTTGCCGACCAGCATCACCGAAGACGCGCTCACGTTCATCATCGCCGCGGCGCGGGGCTTGGGCGAGGACGTCTGACGGGGCGACCGTGCGGGCTCAGTGATCCGGCGCGGACGCGGCGCGCCGACGGCGGTGCCAGGCCAGCCCGCCCTGGAGCGCGGCGAGGATCGTGTCGTTGTCGCGCGACAGGCGGCGGTGCACGTACCGCTCGAGGCCGACGCGACGCATCCACGGATTGAACGTCTCGTACGTCTCCTGGAAGTGCACGCGGGTCCGGCCGTCGCCGAGGTCCTCCAGGCGGGTGATGCCCGTGGCGCGCGACCACAGCGGCTTCCCGACGGCGTCGTAGCGCCACGACTCGACGGGACGCACCTGGGTGAGCCACTCCCACGACTGGCCGACCCCACCGGAGAGCAGGAAGCGCGGCACGGGAAAGTAGCAGTGCCGCACCAGACCCTCGCCCCGGTCGTCACCCGGGTGGAGGATCTCGATGCGCGTCTTCACGTCGCGAGGCTGGGGCCGGTCCGGGGCCCGGTACCAGAACATCTCCCAGACCTCGTCCCGCGGCGCGTCGAGATCGACGGAGAACTCGTGCACTTGCATGGCGCCGGAGCGTACGCGACGGGTGACGGGCGGAACAGCGGTCGGCGGCCCCGCGCGCCGGAACGGCGCGGCACCGGCCCCGCCCGGTCGGCTGGACTGCTGGCGTGCGGCTCGACCCGATCATCCTGAGCCCGTACGACGCGTCGTGGCCCGTGAGCTTCGAGACCCAGCGCCTGCGAATCAGCCCCGTCCTGCGGCCCTGGCTCACGCGCGACGTCGAGCACATCGGCTCGACATCCGTCCCGAGCCTCTCGGCGAAGGCGATCGTCGACATGCTCGCGGTGGTCTCGGACACCGACGCGGCCCGGAACGCGATCGAACCGCTCGCGCGGCTCGGGTGGCAGCACGCGCCGGAGCCCGAGGACGACGCCGAGCGCCAGCTCTCGTGCTGTTTCCCGAGCGCGGCGCGCCGCACCCACCATCTGCACGTCGTCGAGGCCGCGTCCACGGACTGGGTCGGCTGGCTGGCGTTTCGTGACGCGCTCCGCCGGGATCCCGTGCTGGCGCACCAGTACGCTGATCTCAAGGGCCGGCTCGCCGCCGAGTTCGGCCACGACCCGAACGACCGGACGGCCTACCGCCTCGGCAAGGCCGAGTTCATCACCGACGCGACCCGGCACGCGCTCGCCGAACGGGGCCCGACCGAGGAAGCGACTGACCGCCGACCACGGTGAGCACCGGAATCGGCCGGCAGTACGCTCGCCGAGATGGGCGCGGCGTCCGATCCAGCGGGCACCTTCCCCGCGATTGCTGATTCGCTGCTTGATCTCGTGGGGAACACGCCGCTGGTGCGTCTCGGGCGGGTGGGACGCGACCTGCGCTGCGACCTCGTCGCCAAGGTCGAGCTGTTCAACCCGGGCGGCAGCGTGAAGGACCGTCCGGCGATCGCGATGATCGACGAAGCCGAGCGCCAGGGACTCCTGCGGCCGGGCGGCACCATCGTCGAGCCCACCTCCGGGAACACCGGCGTCGGGTTGGCCATCGTCGCGGCGCAGCGCGGCTACCACTGCATCTTCGTGATGTCGGACAAGATGTCGGACGAAAAGGTGGCGCTGCTGCGCGCCTACGGCGCCGAAGTCGTGGTCTGTCCCACCGCCGTCCCCCCGGAGCACCCCGACTCGTACTACTCGGTGGCCGACCGGCTCACGCGCGAGACGCCGAATTCGTTCCGGCCGAACCAGTACTTCAACCCGGCGAACCCGGCGGAGCACGAGCGCTCGACGGGGCCGGAGATCTGGCGCCAGACCGCCGGGCGGATCACCCACTTCGTGGCCGGTGTCGGCACCGGCGGGACGATCACCGGCGTGGCGCGCTACCTGAAGGTGCAGAACCCGGCGGTGCAGATCATCGCCGCCGACCCGGAGGGGTCGGTGTTCTCGGGCGGGCACGGCCGCCCGTACCTCGTCGAGGGCGTCGGCGAGGACTTCTGGCCGCCGACCTTCGACCCGGCCGTCGTCGACCGCACGATCATGGTGAGCGACGCGGAGTCGTTCGCTGCGGCGCGCCGCGTCACCCAGGAGGAGGGGCTCCTCGTCGGCGGGTCTTGCGGCACGGCGGTGCACGCCGCGCTCGTGATCGGCGCGGAGCTCGGGCGCGACGACCTCGTCGTGGTGCTGCTCCCCGATTCGGGGCGGGGCTACCTGTCGAAGATCTTCAACGACGAGTGGATGACGCGCTTCGGCTTCCTGACCGAGCCCGGCCCGACGGCGGGGGACGTGCTCGCGGCGAAGCACGCCAGCCGGCGCACGATCCCCGACCTCGTGCTCGCCACCCCCGACGAGCCCGCGCGGCTCGCCTTCTCGCTCATGCGAGATCTCGGGATCAGCCAGCTCGTGGTGAGCGTGACGAAGGAGCAGCCGCTCGCGGCCAAGGAGGTGTCGGGCACGCTGAGCGAGCTCGAGCTGATGGACAAGGTGTTCCGCGACCCGTCGGTCCTCGAGCGGCCCGTCGGCGAGGTGATGGAGCCGGCGATGCCGATGATCGGCGTGGGCGAGACCGTGAGCGACGTCGTCGACCGCCTCAAGACCGCGTCGTCCGTGCTCGTCCTCGAGGGCGGCCATCCCATGGGGATCGTCACGCGCCCGGACGTGCTCCAGTTCCTGGCGTCACGGGCACCCGGCTGACGTGGCCGACGGATTCGAGACGAGGGCGATCCACGCCGGCCAGCCGCCCGACCCGGCTACGGGCGCAGTCGTGCCGCCGATCACGCTGGCGACCACCTTCGCCCAGGACGACGTCGGCGAGCATCGGGGCTTCGAGTACTCCCGCGCCGGGAACCCGACTCGGCGGGCGCTCGAGACGTGCGTCGCGTCGCTCGAGGGTGCGCGGCACGGCCTGGCGTTCGCGAGCGGCATGGCGGCCGAGGACACAGTCCTGCGCGCCCTGCTGCGACCGGGCGACCACGTCGTCCTCCCCGAGGACGCGTACGGCGGCACCGTCCGCCTCGTCGGCCAGGTGCTCGCCGACGTCGGCGTCACCTGGGGTGACGCCGACCTCACCCAGCCCGAGGCCCTCGACGCGTCTTGGCCCGAGCGGACGAGGGTCGTGTGGGTCGAGACGCCGACGAACCCGCTGCTGACCTGCCTCGACATCGCCGCGCTGGCCGCGGTCGCCCACGCGCACGACGCGCGCGTGGTCGTCGACAACACGTTCGCGACCCCGTACCTGCAGCAGCCGCTGGCACTGCACGCCGACGTGGTCGTGCACTCGATGACGAAGTACCTCGGCGGGCACTCCGACGTCCTGGGCGGATGCCTCGCACTGGACGACGACGAGCTCGCCGAGCGGCTCGCCTTCCTGCAGAAGGCGGTCGGCGCGGTCGCCTCGCCGTTCGACTGCTACCTCGTGCTGCGCGGGGTCAAGACGCTCGCCGTGCGGATGGAGCGCCACTGCGCGAGCGCCCGCGCCGTCGTCGCGATGCTCGAGCGGCATCCGGCCGTGGCCCGCGTGCTCTACCCCGGCCGACCGGATCACCCGGGCCATGCCGTCGCCGTCACGCAGATGCGGGACTACGGCGGGATGGTCAGCTTCCTCGCGGCCGGCGGCGAGGACGCGGCGCTGCGGATCGCCGCCGGGACGCGGCTCTTCGCGTTGGCGGAGTCGCTCGGGGCGGTCGAGAGCCTCATCGAGCATCCGGCGCGCATGACGCACACCTCGGTCGCGGGGTCGTCGCATGCGGTCGACGCCGCCCTCATCCGCCTGTCCGTGGGACTCGAGACCACCGATGACCTGGTGGAGGATCTGCGGCGGGCGCTCGACGCCGCGGTGTGACGCGCCGCCGACCGACCCGCCGAGGATGAGTCGATCGCTTCGGTCGTGGGCCGTCGGGACGGCGGCTGACCTCGAGGTCTGGGATGGTCGCCGGGTCAGGCGTGCTGGCCGGCGAGGCGGCGCTGCTTGAACTGGGCCTTGATGTAGTCCCGGTTCATGAGCGCGATGAAGTCGATCGAGATCTCCTTCGGGCACGCCGCCTCGCACTCGCCGTGCATGGTGCAGGACCCGAACCAGCGCTCCATCTCGTCCACCATGTGGACGACCCGCTCCCAGCGCTCGGGCTGACCCTGGGGCAGCAGGTTGAGGTGCTGGAGCTTCGCGGCGGTGAAGAGCTGCGCCGCACCGTTCGGGCACGCCGCGACGCACGCGCCGCAGCCGATGCACGCCGCGGCGTCCATCGCGGCGTCGCTGACTGCCTTCGGGACCGGCGTGAGGTTGGCCTCGGGCGCGCTGCCGGTCGTCACCGTGATGTAGCCGCCGGCCTCGATGATCCGGTCGAACGCGGCGCGGTCGACGCAGAGGTCCCGGATGATGGGGAACGCCGCGGCGCGCCACGGCTCGACCGTGATGTGGGCGCCGTCAGCGAACTTGCGCAGGTGCAGCTGGCAGGTCGCGGTGCCGCGCTCGGGGCCGTGGGCCCGCCCGTTGATCATCATGGCGCACGACCCGCAGATGCCCTCTCGGCAGTCGTGGTCGAAGGCGACCGGCTCCTTGCCCTCCGCGATGAGCTGCTCGTTCAGCACGTCGAACATTTCGAGGAACGACATGTCGGGGCTGAGGTCGTCGAGCTCGTGTGTCTCGAACGCACCACGGGCGTTCGGGCCGGGCTGACGCCAGACCCGCAGCGTGACCTTCACCGGTGCCCGTGTCCTCCCGGTCCGTCCTACTTGTAGGACCGCTGGGCGAGATGGACCGTCTCGAACTCCAGCGCTTCCTTGTGCAGATTCGGGTGGGCGTCGTCGCCCGTGTACTCCCAGGCGCCGACGTAGGCGAAGTGCTCGTCGTCGCGCAGGGCCTCGCCGTCCTCGGTCTGGTGCTCGACGCGGAAGTGCCCGCCGCAGCTCTCCTCGCGGTGGAGGGCGTCGCGGCAGAGCAGCTCGCCGAACTCGAGGAAGTCGGCGACGCGGCCCGCCTTCTCGAGCGACTGGTTCAGCGACTCGCCGTCCCCGAGCACCCGGACGTCCTTGTGGAACTCCTCGCGCAGCGCGGGGATCTCGGCGAGCGCCTTCTCGAGGCTGGCCTGGCTCCGCTCCATGCCGCAGTTCTCCCACAGCACGTGGCCGAGCTCGCGGTGGAAGTAGTCGACCGAGCGGGAGCCGTGGACGTCGAGCAGCGCGCGCACCTGCTCGGCGACCTGGGCCTCGGCGTCCTGGAACACCTGGTGGTCGGTCGGGACGGGGTCGGTGCCGAGCAGCGGCGCGAGGTAGTCGCTGATCGTGGCGGGCAGCACGAAGTAGCCGTCGGCGAGGCCCTGCATGAGCGCGCTCGCGCCGAGGCGGTTCGCGCCGTGGTCCGAGAAGTTCGCCTCGCCGAGCACATAGAGCCCCGGGATGGTGGACATGAGGTTGTAGTCGACCCACAGCCCGCCCATCGTGTAGTGGACCGCCGGGTAGATGCGCATGGGGACGGTGTAGGGGTCCTCACCGGTGATGCGCTCGTACATCTGGAAGAGGTTCCCGTAGCGCTCCTCGATGACGTCGCGGCCGAGCCGCGCCGTCGCGTCGGAGAAGTCGAGGAACACGCCGTTCTTCAGGGGTCCGACGCCGCGGCCCGCGTCCACCTCGCGCTTCGCGGCGCGCGACGCGACGTCGCGGGGCACGAGGTTCCCGAACGCCGGGTAGCGGCGCTCGAGGAAGTAGTCGCGGTCGGCAGCCGGGACCTGGTCGGGGGCGCGCGGGTCGTCGAGCTGGTCGGGCACCCAGATGCGGCCGTCGTTGCGGAGCGACTCGCTCATGAGCGTGAGCTTCGACTGGAAGTCGTCGCTCGCCGGGATGCACGTCGGGTGGATCTGCGTGTAGCAGGGGTTCGCCATCAGGGCGCCCCGGCGATGCGCCCGCCAGATCGCGGTGACGTTCGACTGCTTGGCATTCGTGGAGAGGAAGAAGACGTTCCCGTACCCGCCGGTGGCGAGCACCACGGCGTGCCCGGTATGGGACCGGACGTCGCCGGTGATGAGGTCGCGGGTGACGACGCCGACCGCCCGGCCCTCGTGGAGGACGACGTCGAGCATCTCGGTGCGGTGGTACAGGGTGACCGTCCCGAGGTGCACCTGGCGCAGTAGGGCCTGGTAGGCGCCGAGCAGCAGCTGTTGGCCGGTCTGGCCCCGGGCGTAGAACGTCCGGGAGACCTGCGCGCCGCCGAAGGACCGGTTGTCGAGGAGCCCGCCGTACTCGCGGGCGAACGGCACGCCCTGCGCGACGCACTGGTCGATGATGTTCACGCTCAGCTGCGCGAGTCGGTAGACGTTCGCCTCGCGTGAGCGGTAGTCGCCGCCCTTCACGGTGTCGTAGAAGAGGCGGTAGACGCTGTCGCCGTCGTTGCGGTAGTTCTTCGCCGCATTGATCCCGCCTTGCGCGGCGATGCTGTGCGCGCGCCGTGGGGTGTCGTGGAAGGTGATCATCGTGACCTGGTAGCCGAGCTCGCCGAGGGTCGCCGCGGCGGACGCGCCGGCGAGGCCGCTGCCGACCACGACGACGCGGAACTTGCGGCGGTTCGATGGGTTGACGAGCTTCACGGCGAACTTGTGCTCGTCCCACTGCTCGGCGATCGGGCCGTCGGGGGTCTTGGCGTCGAGCGCGTACTCAGTCATCGGCTCACCGCGCCCGTGGTGATGAGCAGCGGCATGCTGCAGTTGCCCACGATGATGAGGCCGGCGAACCCGGTCGCGAAGTAGCGGCGCCACCGGTTGTAGCGCGGGTTGTTCCAGCCGAGGCTCTGGAACATCGACCAGGCGCCGTGGAAGATGTGGATCCCGAGCGCGATGTTGGCGACGATGTAGACGCCGGCCACCCAGACGCGCTGGAAGCTCAGGTACATGTTGTCGTAGGGATCGCCGCGCACGAAGTGCGGGCTGAGCTGACCCCACGTCAGGTCCAGCAGGTGGAAGATGACGAAGAGGCCGACGATGATCCCGGTCCAACGCATCGTCCGCGAGGCGTAGTTCGCCGCGACGTAATCACGCTTCGACTGGTAGCGCTGCGGCCGGGCCCGATGGTTCATCCGGGTCAGCTGCGCGGCGGCGACGATGTGGACGACGAAAGCGATCGTCAGGCCCACCCGGAGCGCCCACAGCACGACGGTGTAGGGGAGCGCGGGCTGGCCGAGCGTCCGGAGCCAGTGGGCGTAGGTGTTGATCTCGGTCTTGCCGAGAAACACCTTCAGGTTCCCGATCATGTGGACCAGGACGAACCCGAGCAGGGCGATGCCCGAGACGGCCATCGCCCACTTCTTGCCGATCGCCGAGCGCCAGAACTGGATCGGGAAGGGGACCGGGCGGGAACGCGGGATCGGCGCGCCGGTGGATCGGGCCAGCCGCTCCGCGGCGTCGGCGTCCTCTCGCTGGTCCTCGGTCGAGAGCGTCTCGCCGACCTTGCTCATAAGCAGGATCGACGCTAGCCCCGCCGCGCGCGCTGGGGCTTACTGGCGCCCCGGTGGTGCTCGACGAGCCCGGTGATGGCGCGGGCCACGTCGGCTTCGCCGTGGCGAGGTCGTGCGCCGCGCTGGCCCGGACGCTGTGCGGACCGGTGGTGACGCCGATCGGCGCGCCGGAGACCGTTGGTACGCTGCCGCGCGTTCCCATCGTTCGGAGGCTCGGTATGACCCGTCCCGGCACACTCGGTGAGTTGCGAGCCAGCGGGTGGGTGTCGCGCCCCGTGAAGCTCGAGGTGCGCGAGAACGCCATGCGGCGCATCGCCGAAGGCCGGCCGGTCGTTGAGGGCGTCGTCGGGTACGACGACACCGTCCTCCCGCAGCTCGAGAACGCGCTGCTCGCGGCGCACGACGTGATCTTCCTCGGCGAGCGCGGCCAAGCGAAGACCCGCATGATCCGCTCGCTCGTCGGGCTGCTCGACGAGTGGCTGCCGATCGTCGCGGGTAGCGAGATCAACGACGACCCCTACGACCCGGTCTCGCACCACGCCCGCGTGCTGGTGGCCGAGCGAGGCGACGAAGCGCCGATCGAGTGGATCCACCGGGAGCGCCGCTACGGCGAGAAGCTCGCCACGCCCGACACCTCGATCGCCGACCTCATCGGGGAGGTCGACCCCATCAAGGTCGCCGAGGGTCGGTACCTCTCCGACGAGCTCACGATCCACTACGGGCTGGTCCCGCGCACCAACCGCGGCATCTTCTCGATCAACGAGCTCCCCGACCTGGCCGAGCGCATCCAGGTCGGGCTCCTCAACGTCCTGGAGGAGCGCGACGTCCAGATCCGGGGCTACAAGATCCGCCTTCCCCTCGACCTGATGCTCGTCGCGTCGGCCAATCCCGAGGACTACACGAACCGCGGCCGGATCATCACGCCGCTGAAGGACCGCTTCGGCGCGCAGATCCGCACCCACTATCCCCTGGACGCCGACGTCGAGATGGACGTGGTCGACCAGGAGGCGCAGGTCGTGCCGGCCGACGGCCTGTCGGTCAACGTGCCGGGCTTCATGACCGAGATCGTCGCCGAGATCAGCCAGCACGCCCGCAAGTCACCCCACGTCAACCAGCGCTCCGGGGTGTCGGTGCGCCTCTCGATCGCCAACTACGAGACCCTCGTCGCCAACGCGACCCGCCGGGCGCTGCGCGCCGGCGAGCCCGAGGTGGTCCCGCGGGTCAGCGATCTCGAGGCGCTCGTCGCGAGCACCGCCGGGAAGCTCGAGTTCGAGACCGTCGAGGACGGCCGCGAGGAGCAGATCCTCGACCGGATCGTGAAGGCGGCCACGCTCGACACGTTCCGGGCGTGCTGTCGACCCGAGAAGCTCACCGGGATGGTCACGGCCTTCGAGAACGGCCTCGTGGTCCACACGGGCCCCGACGTGGCGTCGAGTGAGTACGCGACGCTCGTGCCGAATCTCCCGGGCCTGTCCGACACGCTGAGCGACCTCGAGGTCGGCGAGACCCCGGCGGGCGTCGCGTCCGCCCTCGAGTTCGTGCTCGAGGGGCTGCACCTCTCGAAGCGGTTGAACAAGGACGCGGTCGGGGCACGCGCCACCTACCGCGGGCGGGGCTGATTCAGAACCCGGTCGACGGACCCTGCTGGGTGAAGAACCCGCACTTGTCCGACGCATAGCGGTTCACGTTGTTGACCGCGGTCTCGACGGACGGGTTGTTCCGCAGCCTCGGGTCGTGGCCGACGTCCTGGAGGGCGTGCAGGAAGGTCTGGGCGTCGGCGCGCACCTGGGGCGGGGCGGTGCCGGCGATCTGGGTGACGATCGTGAGCTGCTTGGCGACGTCGCGCTTGTCCTTGCTCGCTTCCCGGTTCAGCTCGTTCTCGTAGCTGGTCGCCGCGGCGCAGAAGCGCTTCGGGAACGTCGTGGTCGTCGTCGAGCCCGTGCTCGACGCGCCACCGCATCCGGCGACGCACGCCGACGCGACGAGCAGGACGAGGAGCCTGGCGACCACCGTGGCCATTGTGGCGCCGTCGCGTCGCCCCGGTCCGCTCGGCGCTACCGTGGCCCGGTGCTGCGCCGCCGCCGTCGTGACCGAGAGGCGCGCGGGTTCCGCTACTCAGCCTGGGACGGCTCCCAGCAGGGCTTCGACCTCGACGCGGACGCGCTCCTCGACGAGATGACCGACGACCTGCTGTACCACGGCGACCTCCACGCGTCGCTGCGGCGGCTCATGCAGCAGGGCATGCGCGACCGCGACGGCCAGCAGATGATGGGCCTGCGCGACATGCTGAAGAAGCTGCGCGAGCAGCGGCGCAACATGCTCGACCGCTACGACCTCGGTGGTGTCTACGACGACATCGCGGAGCAGCTGCGCGAGATCGTCGACCAGGAGCGCGAGGGCATCGAGCAGCGCGTCGACGAGGCCCGTCAGTCCGGGGACCGGCGCCGTCAGGAGATCGTGGACGACCTCGCCGACAAGCGCCGCGAGCAGCTCGACTCGCTCCCGCCCGACCTCGCCGGCAAGGTGGCCGAGCTGCAGTCGAGCGACTGGATGGACGACGGCGCGCGGCAGCACTTCGAGGAGCTCATGGACAAGCTGCGCGAGCAGCTGATGCAGAGCTACTTCAACCAGATGTCCGAGGGCATGCAGAACATGTCACCGGAGCGCATGCAGCGGATGAAGGACATGCTGTCCGAGCTGAACCAGATGCTCGAGCAGCGTGAGCGCGGCGAGGAGCCCGACTTCCCGGGCTTCATGGACCGCTATGGCGACTTCTTCCCCGGCAACCCCCAGAGCCTCGACGAGCTGCTCGAGCAGATGGCCCAATCGATGGCCCAGATGCAGCAGCTCCTCAACTCGATGACGCCCGAGCAGCGTGCCCAGCTCCAGGGTCTCGCCGAGTCGCTGCTCGAGGACATGGACCTGCGCTGGCAGGTCGACCAGCTCGCCCGCAACCTCCAGGGGGCGTTCCCGAACCTGCCGTGGGACCGCTCGATGCCCTTCCGGGGCGACGACCCGCTGTCGATGGGCCAGATGCCTGGCCTGCTCGACGCCCTCGGCGACATGGACGACCTCGAGCACCTGCTGAGCCAGGCCACCCAGCCGGGCGAGCTCGCCGAGGTCGACCTCGACCGGGCCCGCGAGCTGCTCGGCGACGACGCGGCCCGCTCCCTCGAGCGCCTCGCCGAGCTGGCCCGCATGCTCGAGGAGGCGGGGCTGATCGAGCAGCGCGAGGGCCGCCTCGAGCTCACCCCGCGCGGGATCCGCGCCATCGGCCAGAAGGCGCTCGGCGACCTGTTCCGCAAGCTCATGAAGGACCGGGCGGGCCGCCACGAGGTCGAACGGACCGGCGAGGGCCAAGACCCGGCCTACGAGCACAAGCCGTACGAGTGGGGCGACCCGTTCCGACTCAACGTCGAGCAGACCGTGAAGAACGCCATCTGGCGCCAGGGCGCCGGGACGCCGGTGCGGCTCTCGCCGAGCGACTTCGAGGTCGAGCGCACCGAGGTCACGACGAGGAGCGCCACGGTGCTGCTCCTCGACGTGTCGCTCAGCATGCCCATGCGCGACAACTTCCTCTCCGCGAAGAAGGTCGCGATGGCGCTCCACGCGCTGATCACGAGCCAGTTCCCCCGCGACTACATGGGGCTGGTCAGCTTCGGGCGGGTGGCACGGGAGGTGGCGCCCGAACGGCTGCCCGAGATGAGCTGGGACTTCGAGTGGGGCACGAACATGCAGCACGCGCTGCTGCTCGCCCGCCGCATGCTCAGCCGTCAGAGCGGCACGAAGCAGGTGATCATGGTCACCGACGGCGAGCCGACCGCCCACATCGAGGGCGGCGAGCCCTACTTCCAGTACCCGCCTTCACCGATCACGATCGAGGAGACGCTGAAGGAGGTGATGCGCTGCACCCGTGAAGGGATCCGCATCAACACCTTCATGCTCGACGAGACCTACTACCTGCGCAGCTTCGTGGAGCGCATGATGCAGCTGAACCGGGGCCGCGCCTTCTTCACGACGCCGGACACCCTCGGCGACTACGTCCTGGTGGACTTCCTGGAGCAGCGCCGGCACCAGCGGCGCGCCAGCTGACTCATCCGAGGCGCTGCTCGTAGGCGGCGAGCGTCCGCGCGTCGAAGCACACGAAGCACACGACCTCGACGCGCGTGTCGGCGGAGCGAACGGCGTCGACCGCGACGTCCGTGGCGTCCTCGAGCGGGTAACCGTAGATGCCCGTGCTCACCGCCGGGAACGCGAGGGACGTCGCGCCGAGCTCGTCGGCGACGGCGAGGCTGCGCGCGTAGGCCGAGGCCAGCTGCGCCGGCTCCCCGTGGCGGCCGTCCTGCCACACCGGTCCGACGGCATGGACGATCCAGCGGGCCGGGAGGCCGAAACCCGGCGTCGCCTTCGCGTCGCCCGTGGCGCAGCCGCCGAGGGCCGCGCACGCCTCCCGCAGACCGGGCCCGGCCGCCGCGAAGATCGCCCCGCAGACGCCGCCGCCGGGGGCGAGGGCCGGGTTCGCGGCGTTCACGATGGCGTCGACGCCGGCCGTCGTGATGTCGCCGTGGGCGGCTTCGAGGCGGGTCACGGCCGAAATCTCGCCAGAAACTCATGCACGAATCGACGCAAAAGGGACGAAACCCCCGCGAGCGCGAAAGTTCTGCTTGCTCCGGTCCCGGTCGGCCCGCAGAGTACCACTGATGGAATTCCATCGATGTGATTTCGAGGGGATGCCGGTGCAGATTCACGAGTTCATGGACCTGGTGCGAGGACTCCCGCCCGACGGCGAGGGTCGGCGCTGGCAGGAGCGGGCCAACTGCCTCGGGGTGGACCCAGACCTCTTCTTCCCGGAGCGCGGGGCGTCGACCCGGGAGGCCAAGGGGGTCTGCCGGGGCTGCGAGGTCCGCACCGAGTGCCTCGAGTACGCGCTCGACCACGGCGAGAAGTTCGGGATCTGGGGTGGCCTCTCCGAGCGGGAGCGCCGACGGGTCCGGCGCCAGCGGGCGCTCGAGCGGCGCCGGCTCGCCTCGGCCTGATTCACCGGCGCGCGGCGCCCGCCAGCCGGGCCTCGACCGTCCGGGACCGGTCGAGGCCGCTCCACGCGAGGAAGGCGGCGCTGCAGCGCGCCCACTCGGCCTCGGGCACCAGCCCGACCCACTCCACCCGCTCGACCGTCGCACCGCGAGCCCCGACGGCCCGCCGCACCGTCTCGCAGGCCTCCTCGACGCCCGTCACCGCCAGGTCGGCGACGTTCAGGGACACCTGCGCGACCCCGCGGGACGCCAGGCGCAGCCCGAGGGCGCGCACGCCGGGGAGGCCGCCGTCACGGGCCCGCACGGCACGGGCGACGGCCTCGGCCAGCCCGACGTCGTCCCGGTCGAGCCAGCAGTTCACCGCGACGAGCGGGGGACGGGCGCCGACGGCGGTGGCGCCCAGCCGCCGGTCCGGTCGCGGCGGGCCGAGGTCCGGCGCCCGGTCGGCGAACGCGTCG
>DATDGU010000392.1:0-3730 GCA_036521915.1 Acidimicrobiia bacterium
GACTGGCATGCCGCCGGCCCTCCACCCGAGCCGGCCGCCGCTCACCGCGAGGACTCCCCGGTGGATGGCATTCATGGTCTTCAGTTGGAAATCGCTCGGCATGCGACGGACCATAGAGGAGCGACGCGCTCTGTGCGAGCAGCTCGACGTCCCGGCCCGACTCGCGGTCTTCAGAGTTCGCGTGTTGGCGTCCCTTGTTTGCAGTGCATCAACCGGGAACCGAGCCGTTCCAGTGAGGTGATCTCTGCGAGGCCGCTGCTGAGACGTCAGAATGTGGTGGTGGACGTCGGTGCGTATCTTGCCGTTCGAGCTCGGATCGAGGTCGTCGTCCGCGCGGGTGACGCCGAGTCTCCGGTGCCGTCTTGCCCTGGCTGGCGTGTGCGCGACGTGGTTGCTCATCTGGCTGGACTGTGTGAGGACTGGGCCGACCACCGCGTGGATGGCTACGCGTCGGAAAGCTGGACCTCGACACAGGTATCCCGCTTCTCGCAGAACAGCCTTGACGAGATCCTCGATCGTTGGCGCTGGGCCATGACAAGATTCGTCGCTCTTGACGATGATCCTGTGATGGGTGCGCCCGCGAAGTGGGCGTTCGGTGATGCGGTATGCCATGAAGCCGATATCCGAGGTGCCCTCCATGCCGGGCGGGTTCCTCACGATGCGGTCCTGTTGGCCCTGAAGCCGGCTATCGGCCGCTGGCGGCACGTCCTACGCGACGCGAGAACGCCAACGCTCCTCCTTCGAGCACCGGATACGCGTGACTGGTGGCTAGGCGAACAGGATGACGTCAACGCTGTCGTCGTCGAGGTGTCGGGCTACGAAGTGTTTCGGGCTCTGGCAGGGAGGCGAAGCGAGTTTCAGGTGCGCAAATGGGACTGGTCCGCCAACCCCGAGCCATTCATGGCAGCCGGCCTCCCGTACCCATTCCACTGGTCAACGGTTGACATCGTCGACTGAGCTCTCAAGGGGCCGTCGATTCAACAGCACGGAAGAGCCCTCGCACCTCGGAACCACTCAGTCATGCTCACCAGGAGCATGCACTACCTAGAGATGCGCGATCCTCCAGGCCGCGCTCCGGCAATCATCACCTTCCCCCGACTCGCGGTTCCACAGACCACGAGTCGTGCCGAGGCCTGACTGGCGATCATCTTGATCGCGGGTCTGATCCTCGGGCCGCGAGTCACGACCGAAGGTCCATGCAGCCGGGTCGCTCAAGCACCTCTCTCAGACCTGGGCAGCGAAGAGACGCCACGTGCCGGGTACGCCCTTGAGCTGGTGAGCACCGCGTTCCTCGAAGGCGATTCCGGCACCCGCCACGAGAAGTGGCAGCGCCTCCGACACGAGGACTTCGCCTGGCTTCGCGAGCGCGCAGATCCGTTGTGCGATGTGAACGGCGACGCCACCAACATCCCCGTCGCGTAGCTCAATCTCGCCGGTGTGAAGTCCGACTCGGACATCCACGCCTATCGCACGGTTTGCTTCGCAGATCGCCCGACCGCCCCGAATTGCTCGGGCGGGTCCATCGAAGGTGGCGAGGAAGCCGTCGCCAGTGGTCTTAATCTCTCGGCCTCGGTATCGCTCGAGTTGTCGGCGCACCGCTGCGTCATGGATGTCGAGGATTTCACGCCAGCGTCGGTCTCCTAACTCGGCTGCGCGTTTCGTGGACGAGACGATGTCGCTGAAAAGCACCGTCGCGAGCACGCGGTCGGGGTCCGCCGGCTCGCGAGCGCCGGTGAGGAACTCACGTATTTCCTCCACGATGAGGTCGCCACACTCAAGGAACGGAAGATGGTCCGCGGTGTCGAACTCGACGTAGCGCGATCCAGGAAGGTGTTCGGCTAGGTAGCGTCCATGGTCCGCTCGGATCCATTGTTCGTTCTTGGAGTGCAAGATTAACGCCGGAGCCTGGACCGCCGGAAGGACGTGTCGCACATCCGTCTCATTGTTCATCTCGAACTGCGCACGTGCTGATCCTGGACTCGTGGACCGCATCATGAAGCGCCGCCACCATTCGCGGGCGCGCTCGTCTTTCCCCAAGCTGGGAACTACGAGGTCGAGCATCAGATCGCCACCCCAGTCCGTCTCCGCGATCTCTAGGGCAAACTCCAAGAGCTGCTCGGGAACTCCAGGTGCATAGTCCTCGCTCTCGCGAAGGCGCGCATAGGCGGAAAACAAGGCAAGAGCAAGAGTGCGTTGAGGATAGGTAGCGGCAAACAGCAACGCGAGCGCACCGCCCTCTGACGTTCCCAGAAGCACCGCACGATCGGATCCGGCCGCGTCCAGAACGGCGCGAACGTCCTCCATGCGTTCCTCGAGTGTTGGTGGCCGGTTGGTCGCGGCTGGGTCAGACATGCCGACGCCGCGCTTGTCAAACACGATGAGCCGCGAGAACGAGGCCAACCCCCGCAAGAAGCGGGCAACCGAGGGGTCCTCCCAATTGAGCTCGACATGCGAAACCAACGTGCCAAACAACACAAGATCGATCGGCCCGTCGCCCACGACCTGATACGCGATATGGATATCGCCACTCCGGGCATAGAGGGTCCGCGGCACCTCGTTCACGTCGTCATTCCTTTGCCGCGTGGTGGGCAGGAGGCCAGGTCCGGCCCGCTGACGACGCCCCAGTGGACAGACGGCGCACCACGAGAATGGAAAGCAACTTACAAAGAGTAACGAGCTCTACAACGGGCCGGTTAGGAGTCAGCGCTGTCAACTCGTCGCTAAGAGGCCAGCGTTTCGCCCGACTCGCGGTCTCGCACCTCGCGAGTCGCAGGCACCGTGGCGCGGCGGTTATCTACACCTCGTGACGCATCCAGACGTTGGGCTCCCAGTATTCGCCGTGGCCGGCGCGCACCTCGAGCGGCGCGAGTCCAGCCGGAAAGACGTAGCGCCCGTCGCTGGGCAGGGCGAGACCGGTCCACGCCTCCCACTGCTCGATGGAAGCGGTGATGCGCATCGAACGCGGCTCGGGTCGGAGCACCTGTCCGCCGAGGCGCGCGTGGACGCGCATCCAGGGGTCGAACGGGAGACCATCGCCGCGACGCCACGCGGCGTACTCGGCGATCGGTGTGATCGGGTACCGCGCTTTCCAGCTCGGTCGGACGGGTGCGACAAGCGCGGTCAGCTCGTGCTGGGCCGCCAGCGCGGCCATCGTCTGGATCACGACGCGGCTGAGTCCCTGGTTCTGACGGTCCGGGGCTACCTCGGCTGCCAGCGCGGAGAGCGCCGTCGGTGGGCGGTCGTCGTGGACAGCCTGCACGCCGAGCGCGTCGATTCCCGCGGGCAGCGCCTTGAGGGACCCGTCCCAAGCGAACGGGATCGTCCGCCCCCGGGCAACGGCCCGCGCGCGACGCTCGTCGTACAGCAGGAACTGCAGATCCGCGAACCTGGGAACGAGCGCGCCGAAGTACTCGCCGGCCACGTCGCCGTGCATGTTGTACGCCGGCCAGATCGACTCGAAGAGGGGCGCGCTCGTCGACCAAAGGCCCGGGCGCTCCTCGGCGGTGACGATGACGACGCCGGCCGGAAGCTCTGGGAAGCTCACCACGCCCTGCGTCTTACACACTTGAGCCCTGCTGAGCGAGCGCACTCTCTCGCGCGCCGGGGGCGTGACGCACGAGGGCCGTGAGGAAGTGACCGACTTCTACGCCACGGACGGACTGCACAAGAACTGCACGTCGGCTTCATGTCGATTGCGTCTCGGTAGCGTACTTTCGCGGTCAGCGCCCAT
>DATDGU010000393.1:0-13308 GCA_036521915.1 Acidimicrobiia bacterium
TCGGGTCCTCGATGGCCCGGAGCGCGGCGAGCGTGGCAGTGTCGTCGGCGCGGCACTCGACGCCGAGCGCGCCTTGGGCGACCTGGGGCAGCAGCACCGACGGCGCGATCGGGTGGACGTGGTCGTCGACGAGGTCGAGGCGCTCGAGCGCGGCGAGGGCGACGACCGCGGCGTCGTGCTGACGGGCACGCTCGACACGGGTCGGGACGTTGCCTCGTAGCTCGGCGAACGTCAGGTCGGGGCGGGCGTGCGCCAGCTGGGCGCGGCGCCGCACCGAGCCGGTCGCGACGCGGGCGCCGGTGGGGAGCTCCTCGAACGCGGTGCCGACGAGCGCGTCCCGCGGGTCGGCGCGCTCGGGCACGCACGCCAGCACGAGCCCGGGCGGCGTCGCCGAGGGCAGGTCCTTCGCCGAGTGGACCGCGAGGTCGGCGCGCCCGGTGAGGACGGCGTCCTGGACCTCCTTGACGAACACGCCTTGGCCGCCGAGGGCGTGGATGGGCTCGTCGGCGCGCCGGTCCCCCGTCGTGGCCACGACGACGAGCTCGGCGGGGCCGTCGAGGCGGGCGAGCACCCGCTCGGTCTGCCAGCGGGCGAGGGTGCTGCCGCGCGTCGCCGCCCGCCGCGGCGGCGTCATTCGTCGTCGAGCGCGAACAGGTCGGCGAGGGCGTCGGCGAGCAGCTCGCCGCGGGCCGTGCCGGCGGCGTCCTTCACGCGCACGGTCGGCTCGTGCAGCAGCTTCTTCACCACGGCCCGCGAGATCGCGTCGGCCGCCTCGGCGGCGGCCGGGTCGAGGCGGGCCCCGCGGCGCTGCAGCTCGGCCCGGCGCAGCGTCTCGGCCCGCTCGTGGAGCGCGGCAACGAGCGGGGCGACCTCGCGGGCGGAGCGCTCGAGGCGGAACCGGTCGAGCTCGTCGGTGACGATGGCCCGGACCTTGTCGATCTCGGCGCGGCGCAGCTCGAGGGACTGCTCGCCGAAGGCGCGCAGCGCCTCGATGTCGAGGAGGGTGATCCCGAAGACCTGCCCGACGCCCGGGTCGACGTCGCGGGGGACGGCCACGTCGACGACGAGCAGGGCGCGGCCGTCGCGGCGGGCCATCACCGTCTCCATGTCGCCCCGCTCGATGAGGACGTTCGGCGCGCCGGTCGAGGCGAGCAGCACGTCGCTGTCGACGAGCGCGTCGGGGATCTCGTCGAGCGAGATGGCCCGGCCCCCGACCCGGGTCGCGAGCTCGCGGGCGCGGGCGCGGCTGCGGTTGGCGACGACGATCTCGCCCACCCCGGCGCCGGCGAGGGCGACGGCCATGCCGACCCCAACGTCCCCGGCGCCGAGGACGAGGACGCGCCGGCCGGCGAGGGTGCCGAGACGCTCGGCGGCGAGCGTCACCGCGGCGGAGGACACCGAGACGGCGTGGCGACCGATGTGGGTGTCGCGCCGGGCGCGCTTGCCGACTTGGACGGCGTGGCGGAAGGCGCGCCCGAGCAGCTGCCCGGCGGTCCCCTCGTTCTCGGCGAGCTGCCAGGCCTCGCGGACCTGCCCGAGAATCTCGGCCTCGCCGATGATCATCGAGTCGAGGCCGGCGGCGACGCCGAAGAGGTGCGCCACCGCCGCGTCGTCGTAGTACGTGTACAGCGACTCGGCGAGGCTGTCCGGGTCGAGGCCGGCGAGGTCCGCGAGGAAGTGGCGGACGTCGTCGATGCCCGGGTGGAACCGGGTGGTGTGGGCGTAGACCTCGGTGCGGTTGCAGGTGGAGAGGACCACCACGTCCGCGAGGTGCTCGCGGTCCGCGAGGGCGTGGAGGGCCTTCGGGAGGCCCGCCGGGGGGACCGTCATCCGCTCCAGCAGGTCGACGGCCGCGGTGCGGTGGTTCAGCCCGACGACGACGAGAGACACGCCCGGAGGAGCTCCTTCGCTTGGGCCATGCGCCCGGTGCGGACAAGATCGAGGATGCCGGAATCGAGGGCCTGTCGCCAATCGAGGGTCTCGGTCGAGACGCCCGCCGCCCGGGCCGCCTCCCGCTCCTCGGCGAGGAGGTCGAGCAGCGCCCCCCACTCGGGGCCCATCTCGGAGGCGACGTGGTCCTTCAGGTAGGTGGCGAGGGCCGGGCTGCGCCCGCCCGTGCCGATGGTGACGACGAGGTCGCCCTGGCGGACGACCGACATGAGCGTGAAGGAGCAGTGGGCGGGGTCGTCGGCGGCGTTCACGAAGACCCGGCGGGCCTCCCCCGCCTCGAAGACGGCGGCGTTGACGGCCGGGTCGGGGGTGGCGGCGGTCGCCAACCAGGCACCGTCGAGGTCCGTGGGCCGGAAGGGCCGCTCGTCGGCGGTGAGGCGCCCAGCGTCCCGCCAGTCGAGGATCTCGGCGCCGAGGTCCGGGGCGACGACGTGGACGACGGCCCCGGCGTCGAGCAGCCCGGCGACCTTGCGGGCCGCGACCCGCCCGGCGCCGACCACGACGCAGCGCCGCCCGGCCACCAAGAGGTTGACCGGGTAGCCGAGGAGACCGGGCCGTGCCATCAGCCCATGGTCACACGCTGGCGGCGTCCCGGGTGCGCCGATAGTGCTGCTGATAGAAGGAGAGGATCTGCAGTTCGGTGGCGAGATCCACCTTGCGCAGCGACACCTCCGGCGGCACGACGACGACCGTCGGCGCGAAGTTGAGGATGGCGCGCACCCCGGCGGCGACCAGGCGGTCGGCGACCCCCTGGGCGGACTCGGCCGGGGTGGCGATGACCCCGATGGCGACCTGGCGCTCGGCGACGAGCGCCGAGAGCGCCTCGACGGGCTCGACGGCGAGGTCCCCGACCCGGGTGCCCACCTTCGCCGGGTCGGCGTCGACGAGGGCCACGACGTGAAAGCCCCGGGCCGAGAACCCCCGGTAGTTGGCGAGGGCCCGGCCGAGGTTCCCGATCCCGAGGATCGCCACCGGCCAGTCGTGGGTGAGGCCCAGCTCGCGGGACACCTCGTTGAGGAGGTGCTCGACCTCGTAGCCGACCCCCCGGGTGCCGTAGGAGCCGAGATGGGAGAGGTCCTTTCGGACCTTCGCCGCGGTGACGCCCGCCAGCTCGGCGAGCTGCTCGGAGGAGACCGTGGTGCTCTGCTCGGCGAGCTCGAGCAGCGCCCGGTAATAGAGGGGCAGCCGGGCCACGGTCGCCTCGGGGATCGGGCGAGCCTCGGTGATGTCGGGCTCCTCTCCCCCGGCCGGGTCGCCCCGACCGGCGTGCGCCGGCGCCGGCCACCCTATCCCGCGCTTGTGCACGCGGTCACAAGCGCGGGATAGGCGCCGGTGGCGCCGTACGCTCGCCCCGGATGGTCACGGGGCTGGCGTTCGTGGCCACCGCCGTGGCGTCGTGGTTCGCGCAGGCGACGCTGGCCCGGGCGATCCAGCGGCGCCGGCGGGAGCTGTGGGACTGGACGGTGGCCCTCGCGCTCTTCGCGGTGGCGGGCGCGGCCCTGGCGCTCGGGTCCTCGAACGGCTGGGGTCGGGCCAACTACCGGGTGTTCTTCTTGTGCGGGGCGGTGCTCGACGTGCCCTGGCTGGCGCTCGGCACGGTCGACCTGCTGCTCGGGCCTCGGATCGGGCGGCGGGCCCAGTGGTTCGTGGTCTTCTTCACCGGGCTGGCCGCCGGGGTGATCCTGTCCGCGCCGATGCAGGCCGTGTCCGGCACCCAGATCCCGCAGGCCTCGACGACCTTCGGGGCGTTCCCCCGTGCCCTGGCGGCGGTGAGCAGCGGGGTCGGCGCCACGGTGATCCTCGTGGGCGCGATCTGGTCGGGGCTGCGCCTCGCCCGGGACCGGTCGCGCCCGGGGAACGCGCGACGCGCCGCGGCGAACGGGCTCATCGCGCTCGGGACGCTCCTGCTCTCGAGCGGCGGCCTGCTCCAGGGCCTCGTCGGCCACGACACGGCGTTCGCCGCGACGCTCGCCGCCGGGATCACGGTCATCTACGTCGGCTTCGTCGTCGCCGAGGGGCACGGGCGACCCGTGCCGGCGTCGGCGGCCTGACCTACCCGAGGTCGCGGCGGCGCACCTTGCCGACCGCCGTGCGCGGGAGCGCGTCGACGACCTCGACCCGGGTCGGGCACTTGTAGCGGGCGAGCGCCCGGCCGCAGTGCGCGACGAGCGCCGCCGGGTCGGGCTCGTGACCGGGTGCGGCGACGACGTAGGCGACGACCGTCTCGCCGGTGCGCGGGCTCGGCTCGCCGACGGCGGCGACGTCGGCGACGTCGGGGTGGGACCGCAAGGCCTCCTCGACCTCGGCCGGGTAGACGTTGAAGCCGCCAACGAGGATGAGGTCGGTGCGCCGGTCGACGAGGCGCAGGTCGTCGTGCTCGTCGACGACGGCGACGTCGCCGGTGTGGAGCCATCCGTCGGCGAGCGCGCGGGCGGTCGCCGTGGCGTCGCCCCAGTAGCCGGCGAACACGTTCGGGCCCTGGACCCAGATCTCGCCGGGATCGCCGACCAGGACGTCGGCGCCGTCCTCGTCGACGAGGCGGACGGTGACCCCGGGCAGGGGGCGCCCGATCGACCCGGGCCGGGGCGGCGTCGGGCCGAGGGCGGTCGTCGACACGATCGGGGACGCCTCGGTGAGCCCGTAGCCCTGGTGCACCACGACGCCGTAGCGGTCCCGGAACCCGGTCGCGACCGTGTCGGGCAGCGCGGCGGCGCCCGAGACGGCGAGGCGCACCGACGCGAACGCGTCGGGCGGCGCCGCGCCCGCGTCGCAGTCGAGCCAGTCGCGGAACATCGTGGGCACCCCGGCGAGGACGGTGACGCCGTGCCGGTGGGCGAGACGGGCGCTCGCGCCGGGTTGGAAGCGCTCGACGAGCAGCGTCGCCCCCCCGGCGGCGAGCCCGCAGCCGAGCACGACGTTCAGCCCGAAGATGTGCGAGCACGGCAGCACGGCGAGGCCGACGTCGTCGGGCTGCAGCGCGAGGCCGGGGTGGCCCTGGACCTGCGCGATGTTCGCGGCGAAATTGGCGTGGGTGAGCATCGCGGCGCGCGGCGCGCCGGCGGTGCCGGACGTGAAGAGGAGGACGGCGAGGTCGTCGTCGGCCCGGTCGACGGGCGGCGCCGCCGCGTCGGGCAGCGTGTCGAGGTCGATGGCGCGCACCGGCCGCCCGGCCGCGCGCGCGAGCGGCGTCGACGACCCGGCGGCGAGGGTCACCCGCGCGTCGACCGCGGCGAGCTGGCGCTCGAGCTCGGCGGGCGGCGAGGTGGCGTGGAGCGGGACGCAGACCGCGCCGGCGTGCAGCGCGGCGAGGTACGCGGCGACGAAGGCCACGCTGTTCGGGCTGACGAGCGCGACCCGGTCGCCGGGTTCGACGCCGTCGTCGCCGAGCTGGGTGGCGAGGCGGGCGGCCGCGTCGGCGAGCGCCCGGTAGGTGGCGCGCCCGCCGTGCTCGTCGAGCAGGGCCGGCGCGTCGGGCGCGGCCGCGGCGGCGCGGAGGAGCACCCCGGCGAGGTTCACCGGGGGGAGATGGTAGGGGTGCGGAGAGAAGGTGGCCCCAGCCGCGGGCGTGGGTCTTAGGGCGGGCTGGGAGGCCAGTGATCGCCACTTTGTCGTGGCGTCACGCTCCCCACGCCCGCGGACCGGAACCGTCTCCTCCATCGTCGCCCTCTGTGGCGGGCTTGAGGCCTTTCGCCACTGAGAGTGAGATCAGACCCGGAGGACGAACTGGAGGAAGGCGGCGAGGAAGATGAGGACGAGCAGCGCCGCGAGGGCGATCGTGGTGCCGGGCCTCATGCCGGCACGGTAGCGCCGGGGGGCACGAGCACCACCGTCGAGCCGGCGTGGAGCCCGTACTCGGCGGCGGCCGAGCGCTGGTCGAGGGCCAGGGCGAGGAGCCCGTACGAGTCGACGAGGAGCACGAGCTCGGAGGGCCGGGCGGCGGCATAGGTGTGGACCCAGCGGGCGGCCTTGGCCCGGTCGCCGAGGCGCACCTCGACCGGCCCGCCCGGGGCACCGCCGGCGGCGCCCAGGTCCTCCGGGCCGACGTTGAGCTGGCAGTTCCCGAAGCGGTCGACCCACCAGACCTCGGCCTCCAGGGCGCCGCCGTCGAGGGGGGTGGGGAGGCCGACGAGGCCGGGGAGGAGGGTCGCGGGGTCGACGGGGTCGCCGAGGTCGGTGAGGGGGCCCTCGCGGGCGAGGTGGGCGCAGGCCGGGGCGAGGATGTCCCGACCGGCGAAGGTCGGACCGGGGGCGGGCAGGCGCAGGTCCGGGCTGGTCAGGGTCACGGCGGTCTCGGCGCCGCCGAGGAGGGCCACGGCGGGGGCCAGGAGCCCGTTGTCGGGGCCGACGAAGGTGGCCCGCTCGCAGGCGACGGCGAGGAGGCGCCGGTCGGTGCCGACGCCGGGGTCGACGACGGCGAGCACGACGCAGCCGTCGGGGAGGTACTGCACGGCCCGCACGAGCGTCAGCGCGCCGGCCCGCACGTCGTGGGGCGGGAGGTCGTGGGTGACGTCGATGATCGTGAGGCCGGGCGCGAGGCCGAGCATCACGCCCTTGCAGACGCCGACGAACTCGTCGACGAGCCCGTAGTCGGAGAGGAAGGCGACCGGCTTCAGCGGTCTCGCCGCGTGCCGCTACCCGGCCTGGGTGTACCGAGAGGCGAGATAGGTGTCGACGTCGACGTCCCGGACGCGAAACGACCGCCCGACGCGCACCGCTGGCAGGTCTCCCGCCTTGATCAGCCGGTACACGGTCATCGACGAGACACGCATGAGGTCGGCCACTTCCTGCACCGTCAGGAAGCGCGCCTTCGCAAACGAGTCCGCCACCACTTCACCCCTCTCCGCCGCTCCGGGGGGCAGCGTAGGGGAACGGGGTCTCTGTCGCCAAGTGTGGCCGGCGGGGGGCATCGTCGCCGTCGTGGGTGACGGGGACGGCGCCGAGGGGAACGGTCAGCGCCGCGGCGAGGGGCCGGTGGGCGGCCGGGGGCCGGTGCCGGGCGAGGGGGACGACGAGGACGGGCCGCTCCTGGCGGGCGGCGAGCGCCGGGCGGGGCTCGTCGAGGTCGGCGAAGGCGAGGGTCGGGATCCCGGCGTCGATCGCCTGGACGGCGAAGACCCCGTCGGCGACGACGAGCGCGGGCCGGCCGACGGCGAGGAGCCACTCGTCGGCGGCCGCGACCCGGTGCTCCTCGACGAGCGCGTGGCCGTCGGTGGCGGCGGCCACGTCGCCGAGCCACCAGAGCCAGCGCCCCGCCGCGTAGGGCCCGGCCTCGTCGTCCACGGCGACGCGGGCGCCGGCGCGGCGCGCCGCCTGGGCGAGCGCCTGATGGAGCGGGAGGAGGGACGCCGGCGTCGCGGTCGCGAACGCGAGCCGGCCGCCGACGCGCGCGAGGTCGGCGAGGTGCGCGCCGGCGCGTCCCGCGGCGTCGTCGGCGCGCGCGGGATCGATCACGGCGCGCGCCGAGTCCTGCGGGCCGGCCACGAAAACGAGCGCGTCGAGCACGTCGTCGACCGTGACGGCAGGCGTCGCGTCCGCCAGCGCGCGCGCCGCGGCGCGGACCTCGGCGGCACCGAGCGCGGGATGCCGGCCCCACACGGCGCCGCGCGTGAGCTCGCGCGCCCGCCCGTCGTCGGGTGGCGTGTCGGCGGCTGGCGCGGGGCTGGCCGGACGAGCGAGGAGGCGGGGTGGACGTCCGCGGCGGGGCCGGCGGGTCACGGGCGGCGGCTGGCCTCGCCGAGCTCGCGGGACCGGGCGGCGGCGGCCGCGACGGCGTCGAGGAACGCGGCGCGCACGCCGCGCTGCTCGAGGACGCGCAGCGCCGCGGCGGTCGTCCCCCCGGGGGAGGTGGCGGCGGCCCGCAGCCGCTCGGGCGGGTCGCCGCCGTCGAGGAGGGTCGCGGCGCCGAGGAGCGTCTGGCGGACGAGCGCCTCGCTCACGTCGCGGGCCAGCCCGGCGAGGACGCCCGCCTCAACAAGCGCCTCGGCGACGAGGAAGACGTAGGCCGGCCCGCTGCCCGAGAGGGCGGTCACGGCGTCGAGCTGCGCCTCCGGGAGCTGGACGACGGTGCCGACGGCGCCGAGGATCTGCTCGGCGGTGGCGAGGTGCTCCGGGCCGGCCTGGGCCCCGGGGGCGATGGCCGCCGCCCCGCGCCCGACGAGCGCCGCGGTGTTCGGCATGGCCCGCACGACGGGCCGGTCGGGGGCGTGACGCTCGAGCTCGGCGAGGGGCACCCCGGCGGCGAGCGACACGACGAGGGTGTCCGCGTGGAGCGCCTCGGCGCTCGCGGTCAGCGCCGCGACGACGTCCCCGGGCTTCACCGCCACGACGACGACGCTCGCGTCGGCGACCGCCCACGCCGGGCTCGGGACGACCCGCACGCCCGGGAAGCGCTGCTCGAGCGCTCGGCGGCGGTCCGCGTCGACCTCGGCGATCGCGATCGACTCGGGCTCCCAGCCGGCGTCGCGGAGCCCGGCGACGAGCGCTTCCCCCATCCGGCCGCCGCCGAGGACAGCCAGCTGCACCATCACGCCACGGTACGGGATAGGACGACGCGGCGGGCGCGTCGAAATCCGCAAATTGGGGGTTGTGCGGCGGGGTCGACGGCGCGACAGTCTGCGATCCCCGACGCCGACGGGCGTCGGGGAAGCGAGCCCGAGGTGCATGAACGTCGGCTCCGTTCGGGGAAGTGCGGAGCTCGGCGGGATCGTTCCTCGGGCTCGCCCGCGCTCGGGCTCAGCGACGGAACGCGAGCCGCACCGCGGGCTGGAACCACGTCTCGACGAGCTCGTAGAGCACGCCGATGACCCGGTCGAGCTCCGCCCGGTCGAGATGCTCGAGCGCGACACGGCCGGTGAGGTAGAGGTCGCCGTCGGGTCCGATCGAGAAGCGCGCCCCGTACAGGTTGTGGTTGCGCTGCAGCAGGAACCGGTACAGGTCGAGCTGGTTCGCGGGCGGGTCGGGCAGGAAGTAGACCTCGTAGCGCAGCGTGCGCTGGTGCAGATCGAAGTAGATGGTCGTCGCGTCGCGCCCGTCGCAGCCGAATCGCACGTACCAGCGGGGGATCTCGGGGTCGTACTCGACGGTCTGGACGTAGGGCTGGCGCGCCACCTCGCCTTCGAGGTGCTCGGCGAGGAGCTCGTGCGCGGCCCGTTCCTGTGCTGCGAGGGCGGCGACCTCGCTCACGTGCACTGCACGAGCGCGCGGACCGCGAGGTCCGCGTAGAGCCGCCGCAGCCGGGCAGCCGCCATGCTCCACGTGTAGCGGCCAGCGCGCGCCGCGGCCCGGCTGCCCATCGCGGTCGCCCGGCCCGGGGCGTCGAGCAGCGCCTGGATCGGCGCCGCGTAGTCCTGGGGCTCGCGGCCGTCGACGAGGAAGCCGGTGTCGCCGTGGTCGACGAGGGTGCGCAGCCCGCCCACGTTCGCCGCGACGACCGGGGTCCCGCAGGCCGCCGCCTCGAGGGCAACGAGGCCGAAGGACTCGCTGCGCGACGGGACCAGGCACACGTCGGCGGCCCGGTACCAGTCGGCGAGGCGCTCGTGGGGCACGGGCCGGACCCAGCGGATCCGGTCGGCGACGCCGCGCTCCTCGGCGAGCGCGTGGAGCCGCGCGACCTCGGCCCGGCCCTCGACGCCGCTCGGGCCGCCGATGATGACGAGCTCGGCGTCGTGGGCCGCGAGCGCGGCCAGCGCCTCGACGGCGAGGCCGACGCCCTTCAGCGGCTGGATGCGCCCGACGAAGACCAGCACGGGCCGGTCGGTGGGCAGCCCGAGGCGCCGCCGCGCGGCGCGGGGCTCGCTCGGTGAGAACAGCGCGTGGTCGACGCCCGGCGGGATGATCTCGACCCGATCGGCGTCGGCGTCGGGCTCGGCGCTCAGCTCGGCCGCCTCGTCGGGCGTCGACGCGACGACGACGTCGGCGCAGCGCAGCACCTCGGCCTCGATGACCTCACGGTGGGTCGGGTCGTCGGTGACCCCGGCCGCGGTCTTGGTGCGCGCCCAGGTGTGGAACGTCGCCGCGAGGGGCAGGTCGAGCTCGTGCTTCAGCCGGTGCCCGACCGCGCCGGAGATCCAGTAGTTGGCGTGCAGCGCCTCGTAGCAGGCCCGGCCGCACTCGAGGTGCGCGCGGGCGGCACCGACGAGCTCGTCGACGAGCCCGACGAGCTCGTGCTTCGGCACGGGACGACGCGGCCCCGCGTCGAGGTGCACGACGCGCAGGCCGGGCTCGAGCTCGACGATGCCACGCTGGTCCCGGCGCTCGGCGCGGGTCAGCACGTCGCAGGCGACGCCGGCGCGGGCGAGCGCTTCACCGAGGGAGCGCACGTAGACGTTCATGCCGCCGCCGTCCCCGGCGCCCGGCTGGGCCAGCGGGGACGTGTGCACACTGAGCATCGCGACGCGGGGGCCCATGACGACGACGATCCTACCGACGGGTCACGGCGTGCCCGACGCCGCGGTGCTGTCGGCCGACCCGTCGCCCGGCTCGCGCCCGCGCTGGAAGGACCGGTAGACCTCGAGGAGCGCCTGACGCTGCGCGTCGGTGAGCGTCGTGTCGCGCAGGATGGCGTGCTCGAGGTGCGACTCGTCGTCTTCGGGGTCGAGGATCCCGGCGCGCACGTACAGCGTCTCGGCCGACAGGTGCAGCGCGTGGGCGAGCTGCTGGAGGATGTCGGCGCTCGGCTTGCGCAACCCGCGCTCGATCTGGCTCAGGTAGGGGTTCGAGATCCCGGCCAGCTCGGAGAGGCGCCGCAGCGAGAGGCGCGCGTCCCGGCGGCGGTCCCGGATGAACTCGCCGAGGTCGTGGAGGCGATGCTCGATCGCGTCGGCCACGTCAGACGTGGCCGACGCGGTACCGCTCCGCGAGGTCGAGCTCAATCGCGTCGATGACTGCGTGCAGGGCGTGGCGGCGCTCCGACATCTCCCGCTCGAGGGTGTGGAGCTGCTCGAGCGTCTCGCGCAGCTCGTCGTCGCCGATCGTCGGCAGGTTCACGAGCGTCGCGTCCGTGATGAGGTGCTCGAGACCTCGCCGCCACGTGATGTCCATCGACGGCGCGAGGTGGATCGGGAGGCGACTGTGGGCCGGGTCGGCCCGAGGCGCCGGGTCGGCGAGGATCGACGGCAGGCGGCGACGAACTCCTCGACCGAGCCGCCCGCGGCTCGGCGCTCCAGCTCGGCGGACACGATGTCGATGCGGGCCTGCGCGAGGCGGCGCACGTAGGAGACCTCGGTCTCGACCTCTATGCACTCCTCGTGCATCGCGCGCACGGCGTCGATCGGTTTGGCGGCCAGGTCGTCGAGGTATCCCTCACTCAAGATGACGTCGAGGCGGCGCCGATGAGGGGGGCTCATCGGGGTCAGGGTACCGCCTGGGACGCGTCGGCCCCGCCGGCGCCTCGATGACGGCCGCTCACCGTCGTGTCGCTACCGTTCGCGACCACGCGAGGGAAAGGACCTGGCATGGCCTTCTACACCTTGCCCGAGCTTGCCTACGACTACGGCGCGCTCGAGCCGCACCTATCCGCCCGGATCCTCGAGCTGCACCACGACAAGCACCACAAGGCGTACGTCGACGGCGCCAACAAGGTCCTCGAGCGCCTGCAGGAAGTGCGGGCGACCGGCGACTACGGGTCCATCAACCAGCTCGAGAAGAACCTGGCATTTCACCTCTCGGGCCACATCCTGCACTCGCTGTTCTGGAAGAACCTCACACCGGACAGCCCCGAGAAGCCCGACGGGGAGCTCACGGCCGCGATCGACGAGTACCTCGGTTCCTTCGACCAGTTCCGCTCGCAGCTCACCGAGGCGGCGAACAACGTGCAGGGCTCCGGCTGGGCCGCGCTGTCGTGGGAGCCGGTCGGGCAGCGCCTCATCGTCGAGCAGGTCTACGACCATCAGGGCAACGTCGGGCAGGGTGGCCCGCCGCTGCTCGTGCTCGACATGTGGGAGCACGCCTACTACCTCCAGTACGAGAACCGGAAGGCGGAGTGGGTCGACGCGTACTGGCACCTCGTCGACTGGGACGACGTCGCGGACCGCTTCCAGAAGGCACGCCAGATCGACCTCGCCCTCGGCGGCTAACGGGTGCCGGCCGCGCCGAACCAGGCCCAGGCGGAGCGCTGGGGCGGCGCCGGCGGCGCCTTCTGGGTCGAGCACGAAGCCGGGTACGACCGCCAGCTCGGCGGCTACGGCGCGGCGATGCTCGCCGCGGCGGACCTGACGGACCGCGACGCCGTGCTCGACGCGGGCTGCGGGACCGGCACCACCGCGCTGCAGGCGGGTGGGCGCGCCGCCCGCGTGCTCGGCATCGACCTGTCGCCGGTCATGATCGCCCGGGCGCGCGAGCGCGCCGCGACCGCGGCGAACGTCCGATTCGAGGTCGCCGACGCGCAGACCGCGCCGCTCGACCACCACGACGTGGTCATCAGCCGGTTCGGCCTGATGTTCTTCGACGACTCGCCGGCCGCGTTCACGAACCTGCGCGCCGCGGTCGGCGGCGCCGGACGCCTCGCGACCGTCTGCTGGCAGGGCATCGAGCACAACGACTGGATGGGCGTGCCGGGCGCGGCGATGGGGCAGGTCGTGCCGGTCGGGGACCTGGGCGAGCCCGGGCAGCCCGGCCCGTTCTCGCTCGCGTCGCGCGATCGTCTCGCGGCGCTGCTGGACGGTTCGGGCTGGATCGACGTCGAGATCGAGGCAGGGACGATGCCGATCCCCGTCGGCGGTGCCCGGACACTCGACGACGCGGTCGTGCACGTCGCCGCCAGCTCGCTCGGACGATCGGTGCTGGCCGGGGTCGACGCACCCACGACGGCCCGGGCGCTGGACGCGGTGCGGGACGCGCTCGCGCCGTTCCTCACCGAGGACGGCGTCGTGCTCCCCTCGGCCGCGTGGCTCGTGCGGGCCGCGGGCGGTCGGGACGTCCGGCGCCGCCGCTGACGGGGGGCAGCACGGCCACCTCGTCGCCGGCGACGAGCAGCGTCGCGTCGCCGTCAGGCGGGTCGTCCCCGTTCACCCAGACCCGCGCCGTCGAGAGCACGGCGGTGAACCCCGGGCCGAGCTCGGCGCGCAGCGCGGCGAGGAGGTCGTCGAGACGCTGGGGGTCGGCGCCCAGCTCCGCGGCACCCGCGGCGTCGCGGGCGGCGGCGAAGAGGCGCACGCGGACCGGGCTGCCCCCGCTCACCCGTCGGGCGCGTCCTCGGCGCCCTCGATTCGGCGCAGCTCGCGCTCCAGCTCGGTCAGCTCGGCTTCGGCGCGCTCGAGCGCGGCGAGGTCGTCGTCGGTGTCGTCGGGCTCGCCGTCCATCGTCGCAGCGTACGCCGGGCGGTCAGCCGCGCAGCCGGAACTCGAGGACGGCGACGTCCTC
>DATDGU010000394.1:0-1599 GCA_036521915.1 Acidimicrobiia bacterium
CCAAGCAGATCGCTGGCGGCCAGACCGTTGCGCATCTCGCCCGTGAGCTCGCCTGTGGCTGGGACGCCATCAATGCGGCGGTGCGTATCTATGGCGCCGCCTGGTTGGCTGCCGACACCAAGCGGCTGCGCGAGACCACGGCCATCGGACTCGACGAGTCCCTTTTCGTGCGAGCCGGGCCCTACAAGCACAAGATCTGGTCGACCACGGTGTGCGACGTGGTGAACCATGCCCTCATCGACGTGCTCCCGACCAGGGACTTCACCGAGGTGGCCCGCTGGCTGCGCGCCCAGCCCCACCATGTGCGCGAGCGGCTCGACTACGGGTGCTTGGACATGTCCAAGACCTACGCCGCGGTGTTCCGGGTCGTCACCCCCAAGGCCACCCGCGTCATCGACCGCTTCCACGTCATGCGCCACGCCATCTTGGCCGTCGACCAGGTCCGCCGCCGGGTCCAACAAGCGCGCACCGGGCACCGCGGCCGAGCGGGCGACCCGCTGTATCGGGCCCGCAAGCTCTTGGTGATCGGCGCCACGGCCAGTGACCCCGAGCTCCAAGAGCGCCTCGAGGGTCTTCTCGCACTCGGCGACCCCGACGGCGAGGTGGCCTTCGCATACTCCATGAAGGAGGCCGTGGCCCGCTTCTACGAGACAGCTGACCCCGAGGCTGCCGCCGATCTGCTGCGCGACATCATCGACATCGGCTCCAAACACTCGGTTCCCTTCGAGGTGCGGCGCCTGGCTCGCACCTTGCGCAACTGGTTCGAGTCCATCGTCGCCTGGCACCGAGCCAGGGTCTCCAACGGTCCCACCGAGGGGATGAACAACCTCTTGAAACGCGTCAAACGCGTCGCCTTCGGCTTCACCAACTTCGAGAACTTCCGGATCCGGGCCCTTCTCTATGCGGGCAAGCCGAACGTCAGGGTCCTGGACTCGATCGTCGTCACGTGAGCTGGCTCACCCCGCGGAAACCGGAAGAGCCGAATATCCGGGTCTTCCGGAGTTAGCGGGGTGTAGTGCCCCTGACCAGGAGGCCGTGAGAGTTCAGCGAGGATCCACCGCGTAAGCACAGAGGCGCTTCAGTCTCAATGTGTGAAAAAGAAGATCCTCCACGCCTCTGTGTACGTCGATCCTACCGAGATCGTCGTCCACCTCGTCGGCTTCAAAGACGTACGCGTCCTGTCCTACGCGCGCCGTGGTCCGGCGGGCGAGATCACCATCGAGCAGGCCGATCCGGAGTTGTGGTGTCCGAGCTGTGGGGGCCGAGCCTGGGTGAAGGACCGTCCCGTCGTCTCCTATGTCGACTTGCCCTTCGGCGGCGTGCCGATCACGCTGCACTGGAAGAAGCATCGGCTTGTGTGTCCCGACACCGTCTGCCCCATGCGCTCGTTCACCCTTGGCGACCATCGGATCGCCGCGGTCGGGTGCCGGCTCAGCACGCGGGCGGCCAAGTGGGTGGCCAAGCAGATCGCTGGCGGCCAGACCGTTGCGCATCTCGCCCGTGAGCTCGCCTGTGGCTGGGACGCCATCAATGCGGCGGTGCGTATCTATGGCGCCGCCTGGTTGGCTGCCGACACCAAGCGGCTGCGCGAGACCACGG